>JAGCTG010000051.1 GCA_017963785.1 Bacteroidaceae bacterium
AATCCGTACAGGCGAGGGCTGGAAGTACACATCAATCTCGACGAGCGAAACAGAGATGACAGCTAGCGCTCCTACTTATTTCGCCTTCAGTTTCAACTGGACACCGAAGGACAGTGAGAGTGAGAAGTTTGACTACTACTCCATAGAGATAGACCCCGCCACTAACCCCGACGGCTATTTCCGTATCTCAACCCAATATGCCAGTCAGGGTTGGCCGATGGAGTGCACCTATGCAACCCCACCAGGCGAGTACATTATCCGTTTCCGCTTGAAGAGCGACCATAGTGTCAATACCACGATGAAGATAATCATCAACTGACCAATTCTCCAGACCGAGGCCTCCATTTATGGATGGCCTCGGTTGTTTAAAGGCAGGAAGCAAAGTCATAAAATCATCCACTCGTCCACTCGATAACTCGTCAACTATTTTTTTTTCATTAAAGGACCGTGTGCAGATGCCGTAAATCGCGATAATTATGTAACTTTGCACCATGATACTCAAATCGCTGTCAGTATATAATTATCGCAACATTGAGCAGGCGGAGCTCCAGCTTTCGCCTAAACTTAACTGCTTTGTGGGTAGCAATGGGGTGGGGAAGACCAACCTGCTCGATGCCATATACTACCTGTCGTTCTGCCGCAGTGCCTTCAGTCAAAACAACCAGCAGGTGCTGCGCCACGGCCAGGAGTGGATGGCGCTCAACGGCCTTTATATCACCCCGCAGGGTGAGGAACTGAAAATAACCTGTGGTCTTAAGGTAGGCCAGCGCAAATCGTTCAAGAAGAATGGCAAGGAGTATCAGAAGCAATCAGAGCATATCGGTCTCATTCCTTTGGTCATGCTCTCGCCTCAAGACAGCGAACTGATACTCGGCGGCAGCGAGGTGAGGCGTCGCTTCATGGACATGGTCATCTCGCAGTATGCTCCTGACTATCTTCATTCTCTCATACGCTACAACCAAGCGCTGCAACAGCGCAATACATTGCTCAAGGTGGAGGGGCCTCTCGACGAAACACTCTTGTCGGTGTATGATGGGCAGATGGCAGAGATGGGGCAGGTAATCTACGGCTATCGCAAGCAGTTTGTGGCTGACTTCGTGCCGATATTCAATGAGGTCTATGCTTCGCTGGGAAACACCGACGAGGAAGTGGCTCTGAATTATCGTTCACACTGCCACGATGGTGAGTTGTTGCCTATGCTGCGTGCGCACCACGAGAAAGATCATATCGTTGGCTACACTCTCAAAGGCATACACCGCGACGACCTTGAGATGCTGCTCGGTGGCTATCCTTTGCGCTATGAGGGCTCGCAGGGGCAGAGCAAGACATTCCTCACTGCTCTTAAATTCGCACAGTTTCGTTATCTGCGTCAGTCGGTGGGCACTCGCACGCCCTTGCTCCTGCTAGATGACATATTCGACAAGCTCGATGCTGACCGCGTGGCACGTATTGTTCGCCTTGTAGCCAGCGAGGATTACGGTCAGATATTCATCACCTCCACCAGTGGCGACATACTGCGTCAAGTGATTGCACAAACTGGCAAGGATCATACTTTCTTTCAAGTTAACGAAGGACAATATGAAGTACGTTAAAGCCCGCCCCATCAATGACCTCCTCAATGAGTTCCTGCGCGAGGAAGGTCTTGAGACGCCGCTGTTGGAGCACCGCCTCATGACTCAGGCCTGGCCCGCTGTGGTGGGCGAGTATGCTGCTGAGCAGACAGAGGAGTTGTGCATCAAAAACCAGACTCTGTATGCTCGCATCAGCAGTGCGGTGGTAAGGCAGGAGCTCCACATGCAGCGCACGGATTTGGTACGTCGCCTGAATGAGTATGTGGATGCATTTGTGATAGCAGAAATACGTTTTTCTTAGCAAAACGAAAAAAAATCCTTACTCCTTATTACTTATTCCCCAAAAATTATTACCTTTGCCGCGAAATTCATAAATAACAAATTTCAAAATTCAATTTTCTAACGGGTGTTTTCCAGAGTGGCCAAATGGGGCAGACTGTAAATCTGCTGTCTTTCGACTTCGGTGGTTCGAATCCATCAGCACCCACACTCACGCCCGCCAAAAGCGGGCTTAATTATTTCTTACAAATGAGAAAAATCGTAATCTTTGCTTCTGGCAACGGCACTAATGCAGAGAGGATAATCAAGCATTTCGAGAGTAGCGATAAGGCTCGCGTGGTGCTGGTCATTACCAACAAGCCTGAGGCCTATGTGAGGCAGCGCGCCGAGCGACTGGGCGTGGATAATGTGGTGCTTACTGGCAAGGACATGAAGGACAATGCTCGTGTCACCTCGTTGCTCAATGACTATGGCGTGGATTTCTGCGTGTTGGCTGGCTATCTGCTGCTTGTGCCCCAGTATATTATTGATTATTTCAAAGGCGATGTGGTGAATATTCATCCTGCTCTGTTGCCTAAGCATGGTGGCAAGGGCATGTATGGCGACCGTGTGCATGCTGATGTGCTTGCTTGCGGCGATGATGTCAGTGGCATTACTGTGCATTATATCGACCATCAGTTTGACAAGGGACGTACCATCATGCAGGCTTACTGCCCGGTAGTAAAAGACGACACTGTAGATAGCCTTGCGCATCGTGTCCACCAATTGGAGTACGCTTATTTCCCCGCAGCTATAGAATACGCGATAACTAAAGGTTAAAAATAAAAAAGGCTAAAATGAAGAAAACTCTCTTTTTCCTAATACTTGGTCTGCTGCTCTACAGCGTGGCAGGGTGTAACGGCCCTGGAGTGGTGGACAGCGACTCGTCTGATACCAATGACAGCGCGGTAGCTGATTCGTTGGAATTTGATACTGTTACCGGTATCAGTGTGCGTAGTGCGCAGAATCTATATGTAGCTGACAGCGTGAAGCCTATAATCGTGACCGGATATATCGTGGGGACGGTTCAGGGCACGTATTCTAAAGGCTGCGATCTTACACCCCCATTTACGGTGGAGACTAACTTGTTGCTGGCCGATACAACGAATCCTTCCAGCATATATGATTGTATGCCAGTAGAATTGCAGAAGGATACAAGAATCCGCAAGAAACTGAATCTTGTTGATAATCCACACATGTGTGGAAGGAAGGTTGTGATAAGAGGCTACTTGCGTAAGTATTTCAGAGTGGCAGGCCTAAAGTCAACCAATCGTTTCCGCATCTGCGAATAGGCAATAGTATAAAAAACAATGATGCCGCGTAGTCAAATGCGCGGCATCATTGTTGCTTGTTACAGTGTAATCTGCCGATGTTATGTCACTACTCGGCGGAGCTTGATGACGAAGCCACCTCCAGGAGCGAGGTGTATTTTACGCTTGGTGTTTTTGTCGAAGCGGATTCCCTCGATCACCTTGTAGTCGGTAGCTACGCGGTTGGCCATATTGCCATCCTGGTAGATTGTTACTTCGAAATAGGCACCATCGCGGTCGCCGGGCTCGAAGAGCTGTGAGATGTCAATCTCCACGTCGCGTGCTTCCCAGTTGTTGAGGCCGCCTATCCACCAGTGCTTGCCAGCCACTCTGCGGGCAGTAACAATGTATTTGCCTATCTCACCAGCCAGAACCTTGGTCTTCTCATACTGGTTGGGAATGGAGGCAATGAATTTTGCGCACTCTTCTTCTTTCTCGTATGCGGTGGGGGAGTCGGCCATCATGGTGAGTGGCGAGTCAAACACTACGTACATAGCCAGCTGGTGGCAGCGTGTGCCCTGAGTCTGGGGATAGTAGTAGTCGCCTACGAAATGATTCTTGGTGTTGTTGCGCATACCACCGGGGGTGTAATCGACATAGCCGGGCATCATGCGCAGATAGGGGAAGGTGACGCAGTAGGTGGGGAAGTCGTCTTTATTGCTGCCCCACTTGGCCTGCTCAAGTCCCCAAACGCCTTCCTCGTTGAGGATGTTGGGGAAGGTGCGGTTGTAGCCTGTGGGAGGATACATGCCATGGTAGTCGAGGAAGAGGTGATACTTGGCGCAGGTCTCGGCGATATGGTATGCCTGCTCCACGGCAGTCTGGTCGTTGCGGTCAAGGAAGTCAACCTTGAAGCCCTTGATACCCATTTGGCTGTACTGTTTGCAGGCTGCCTCGAGTTGCTCGCTGAGCACATTGAAGCCAAGCCAAAGCACGATGCCTACGTTGCGCTCTTTGCCATATTTGATAAGTTCGGGCAGGTCTATCTCCTTCACGGTGTGGAGAATATCGACTACTTCGTTGTCGTCTTTCTCATTCTTGCGGGGATAGTACCAGCCTTCATCGAGTGCAATATACTCTACTCCATGCTTGGAGGCGAAGTCGATATAGTATTTGTAGGTGTCGGTGTTGATACCCGGACGGAAGTCAACGCCTGTAAGGGTGAGTGCGTTCCACCAGTCCCAGGTGAGTTTGCCGGGCTTTATCCATTTTGTGTCGCCGATGCGGTTGGGTGAAGCCAGGGCATATACAAGGTTGTTTACAGGCATCTCGGTGTCGTTGTGAGTAACAACCATTACGCGCCATGGGAAGGTGCGGGTGCCGTTGACTTTGGCTATATAATCTTCACGCTCAGTGATGACTAGCTTCTTACGACCATCTACAAACGTGTGTGCCTTGGGATACCTGGCAAACTCAGCGGTCAACTTGGCCTTGGAAGCGCGCAGGAAGATGCCTGGGTAGCTCTCCAAATCGCTTTCCATGAAACTGACCTTGGTGCCGTTGCAGTCAACAGCCAGTGGGGTGAAGGCCACCTGTGTGGCTTCGCCGAGCTTGATGTGCTGATACACGTTTTCGAAGGATACTGCGTAGGGGCCGTAGCCATATTCGTTTACATAAGGTATCCATGCCTCGTAGTCATCGGGGAAGTTGTACTCAGCGAGTTCGCTTTCTATTATCATCTCGCCCTTCTTTTCTGAAGCAAAGCGATAGGCGATGCCACTGTTGTAGGCACGGAAAGTCACGCTGAAGCCATCGCCCATTTTGAGCGTCATCTCGTTGCACTTGTTCTCAACGGTAGTCTCGCGATAGAAGGGTGCGGGCACCTCTTCGTTGATGGTGGCCACGAGTTTCTTCTTAATCACGGGGTTAACACCTACCTTGGGGCCGCCCTTCACGGTGAGACCGATGCGGGAGTCCTTGAGCAGTGGGGTGGTGCCATCATAGATGGAGAACTTGAGGTCGCTGCCAAAGGCAACCTCAACTTTCAGTTTGCCGTCGGGTGAAGTGAGTGTCTCTACCTTGTCGGCTGCCTGCAATGCCATTGTGCTAGCAAAGGCTATCAGGGTCAATAGAAGCTTTTTCATGTTAACGGTTATTGATTAATGGTTATTATTTATTGTTATCGTTCGTAACTGCGGGCGTAGTCAATCATCTTGATAGCAGTGATTGCGTATTCCTCGCCCTTGTTGCCTAGGGAGCCTCCAGCGCGCTCTTGGGCTTGCTCTACGGTGCTGGTGGTGAGCACACCGAATATTACTGGTATGTTGCCGGTGGCATTTAGTTGTGCGATGCCGTTGGTACAACCTTGGGCTATGAAATCAAAGTGTGGTGTGTCGCCCCTGATGATGCAGCCTATGGCTATCACTCCGTCCACCAGTCCGCTCTTGACCATCTGGTTGGCAGCGAAGATAAGTTCAAAACTGCCTGGCACGGTACGCACCATTACGTGTTCGGGCTTGGCGCCGTATTGCTTGAGTGTGTTGACGGTGGCATCGAGCAACGGGGTTGTGATATGGGAGTTCCATTCACATACCACGATACCTACGCGCATATCAGAGGCGGAGGGCAGATCTTGCAAACTGAGGTTGTTGAGTGTGGAAGACATCTTGCAATGGAAAAAGTAAAAGTGGAATTTCGCTTCCACTTTTGCCTTTGATGTTACTTGGTTGCTCTTTGGATGTATTTCTCAATTGTTTGAGCCTCACCGCTCTCGGGGTATTTGGTCTTGACTTGCTGATAGAGCTCCAGCGCCTGGTCAAGCTTGCCCTGGCTCTCCAGCAGTTCGCCGGCCTGCACGAGGCAGTAGGGACTGACAATAGGATTGTCGGCACGCTCGGCAGCTTCCTTTAGCAGGCTGATGGCCTTGTCTATCTGGCCCTTCTTGGCGTAGCAGTTGCCGAGGGCTGCAATAGCATTGTTGGAGATGAAAGCATCATCTTTGGTGTCAAACTCCTCGAGATACTTGATGGCCTTGTCGTAGTCAGCCTTGTAGTAGTAAGCAAGACCTGCATAGAGGTTGGCCACGTTACCGGTCTTGGTGTTACTATACTGCGAGGCAATCTTTACGAAGCCAGGGTAGCCTGCATTGTCACCATTGAGAGCCTGATCGAAATTGCCTTGTGCAAAGTATTCCTGCCCCTTGGCAATCTTGGTTGCGGCCTCAGTGTTCTTGGCATCGATGTGTCTGTTGTAGAGATAGACGCCGATGAATATCAGCGCTGCCAGTACGATGACAGCCACAATGGTGCTGATGATAGGATTTCTCTTGATTTTCGCCATGAGCCCTTCGTTCTCCTGGGGCTCGACAGTTGCTTTGGTGTTTTTTATTGTTGCCATTTTATTTAGATTGTTTATATTTTTTTTATTCAGCGGCTTTATTTAGCGGCGGCAAAGATAGTTATTTTTTTTGAAATAGTTATATGATGAACAGCTTATTTTGTTCTTTGCGATGTCTTTTTCTTTCTTATCAGGCGGTTGTGGCTGTGTCTGCTTGTTGCGTATGAGCTCCAGCGCCCTGTTGATGCAGTTGTCGTGCTTCAGCAGATATAGGCTCGCACTTTGGGCATCAAAGAGATAGTCGATGATGCTACTGAGCAGGTTGTTCTCCAGCAGGCTGTGCGATTTGCGTATCAGCAGGTTGCGGCGCTTGAGGCCGTTGCGCTCAGCGTAAGTGGCGAACTTATCGACGATATTCTGTTTCTTGAGATAGGTGGCCAACTCTTCCCACGTTTTATATTTGTTGAGGTCTTCTCTGTGTGTGTCGGCATAGTCAAATGCATACTCTGCCAGTCGTCGGCTGGAGAGGGCTTCCATGAAATAGGAGGTGATGTCGGTAGTGTCGGCGGGTATAAAGATATCGGGCATCACTCCGCCGCCCCCAAAGACGATACGCCCCAGATGTGTGCGGTATTTCTTGCCGCTGAGGTGGATGCTGTCCTGCGATGACAGCTCGCCTTTCTGGTAGCGGGCAAAGATGTCGTTCTGATAGCCTTTGTCATCACCCTTTACATATGGCTTTTGCAGGCAGCGTCCCGATGGACTGTAGTAGCGCGCGATGGTCAGTTTTAGCAGCGAGCCGTCGGGGAACTGTATTGGCTCCTGCACCAGTCCCTTGCCGAAGGTGCGGCGCCCCATGATGATGCCGCGGTCGTTGTCTTGTATGGCGGCTGCAAAAATCTCACTGGCGGATGCAGAAGTCTCGTCCACCAGCACTACTAGCGGCGTGTTCTGATAGTCACCGCGGCCGTCGCTGCGGTACTCGGCGCGCTCTGATTTGCGTCCCTCGGTATATACTATCATGCGTTTGCCGGGCAGGAATTGGTTAGCGATGTTGATCGCTGCGTCCATGTAGCCGCCGCCATTGCCACGCAGGTCTATTACCAAGGCGCGAGCACCCTGGCTGCGTAGCTCAGCTAGCGCCACGAGCAGTTCCTCATAGGTCTTCTCGCCGAAGGTGTTGATCCTGATGTAGCCCGTGCTCTTGTCAATCATCGAGTACACGTCGATGGTCTTTACAGGCACCGGTCCGCGCACCACCTCGAAGGTGCGCAGATCTTTTACCCCTCTGCGTATGATACCTAGCTTTACCACCGATTGATTGGGACCACGCAATTTCTTCATGGCATACTCGTCGGTGAGGAAGTCACCCACGAACGGCTTGCCGTCAACCTTCACAATGCGGTCGCCGTCCATGAGGCCCACGTCCTCCGAGGGGCCGCTCTCCACTACGTGTATGATGCGTGCGGTGTCTTTAAGGATGGAGAATATCACACCAATACCGGAGAACTCACCTTTGAGTTCCTGCATCTCTGCTTCCACTTCTTTCGCGGAGGTGTAGGTAGAGTGAGGGTCTAGCTCCAGCAGTATCTTAGGCAGCGACTTCTCCACCAAATCGTTGATGTCCACGGTGTCCACATAGCGATCTTCTACGGCAAATAACATGTCGTTGATTTTGCTGTTGGTGGAGTTGGCTATGCTGAGTCGATTGCTGCGGAAATGGCTGGCATAGAACGAGCCCACTAATATGCCTACCGCCACGCTCACGGCGATAATCAGCGGAGTATAGTTGCGAAATTTATTGTTGGCCATCGTCGTCGATGTTAACGTAGCATGTTTCTATTCCAGCTCTCTGCAGCAGGCGTATGCCGTCGTCGAGGCGGTAGTTCTCGCCATACACCACTCGGTGTATGCCACACTGTATAATGAGTTTGGCGCAGTCAATGCATGGTGAGGCGGTGACATAGAGAGTGGCTCCGTCGCTGTTTTGCGACGAGCGGGCAATCTTGGTGATGGCGTTAGCCTCGGCGTGGAGCACGTATGGTTTGCTTACGTTGTTCTCGTCCTCACACACATTCTCGAACCCAGCCGGGGTGCCATTGTATCCGTCGCTGATGATAGCACCGTCCTTCACCAACAACGCTCCAACCTGCCGTCTTTTGCAGTAAGAGTTTTCTGCCCATATCTTCGCCATCCGTAGGTAGCGTCTGTCCAGTAGATTCTGCTTTCTGTTTTCGTTCATGAACTATAAACTATCAACTATAAACTATCAACTTTATTTAATTCCATCTCTACGCAGCATCGCCTTGAGGCTGGGGGCGCGGTGGCGGAAGTTGCGGTATAGCGTTGCAGGGTGGGCAGTGTTGCCGCGCTCCAGTATCTCGTGGCGGAAACGCGCCGCCGTCTCCTTGTTGAATATCCCTTCCTCCTGGAAGGCAGCAAAGGCATCGGCATCCAGCACCTCCGCCCATTTGTAGCAGTAGTAGCCTGCGGCATAGCCGCCTGTCATGATATGCTGGAACTGAGTGCTCATGCAAGTGCGGCGCTGGGAGGGCTTGTTCACCAAGGCACGTGCCCATGCTTGTTTCTCAAACGGAATGATGTCCTCTGTCAGTGGCTCAATGCGTGTGTAGTACGCCATGTCGAGTAGGCAGAACGACAGTTGTCTCAGACACGCCATGCCGGCGTTGAAGTGGCGGCTCTCTATCATGCGGTCTATGAGTTCGTCGGGCAGCAACTCGCCCGTTTCGTAGTGGAAGGCGAAGGTATGCAGAAACTCCTTTTCCAGCGCAAAGTTCTCCATAAACTGCGAGGGCAGCTCCACGAAGTCCCAGTACACATTGGTGCCGGAGAGTGTCTCGTATTTGCACTGAGAGAAAATCTCATGCAGACCATGACCAAACTCGTGGAGGAAGGTGCTCACCTCGCCCAGTGTCAGCAGAGCGGGTTTCTCGTTAGTGGGCTTGGTGAGATTCATGGTCAACGACACGTGAGGGCGCACATTTTTTTTCTGTCCCTGATAGCTGGTCATCCAAGCGCCGCTTTTCTTGTTGCTGCGGGGGTGGAAGTCGGTGTATAGCATGGCCAGATACTTGCCGTCGGCATCATGCACCTCAAATGCCTTCACATCTTTGTGGTACACGGGGATATCCTTATTCTCCCAGAAAGTGATGCCGTATAGCCGCGTGGCTAGTCCGAACACTCCCTTGATGACGTTGCTCAGTTCAAAGTAGGGGCGCAGCATCTCGGCATCAAGGTTGTAGCGCTCCAGCTGCAGTTTGTGGGCATAGTAGCCCACGTCCCACGGCTGCATCTTAAAGCCGTTACCCTCTGTGCGGCGGGCATAGTCGCGTATCTCCTTGTAGTCCTGTTTGGCAGTTGGTTTGTAGGCAGTGAGTAGCCTGGTAAGGAAGTCCTCTACCACCTTGGGGCGCTGGGCCATACGCTGCCTCAGTGCCAGCTGTGCATAGGTCTTGCAGCCCAGAATCCGGGCTGTCTCCATGCGCAGGTTCACCAGGTCGCGAGCCAGTAGCAGGTTGTTGTACTTGTTTTTCTTGATGCAGAGGGTGTTGTGGGCCATCCATACCTTGCGCCTCAGGCTGCGGTTGTCGCAGTAGGTCAGCAGCGGGCCGAAGCTCGGAGCCTGCAGTGTGAACAGCCATCCCTCCTTGCCCTCCTCCTGGGCTGCAGTGCGGGCCAGCTCCATATGCAGGTCGGGCATGCCGCTGAGTTCAGCCTTGTCGGTGATTAGCATCTTGAAGCGGTTGGTGTCCTTCAGCACATTCTGCGCGAACTGCAAGGCCTTAACGGATAGCTCTGTGCTGAGCTGCATCAGCCTCTCCTTCTTCTTGCGCGGCAGGCCTACGCCACGGCGCCTGAAGCCTTCGTGCACTTCGCAGAGCAGGCGGTAGTCCTCGTCGTTCTCACCCTCTTTGTGGACGAAGTGGCGCTTTACGTGGTCGATGCGCTCAAAGAGTTGCCTGTTGAGCATTATCCTGTTGCTGTGCTCGCTGATAGCGGGCGCCATCTTCTGCGCCAGAGCCTCCAGATAGTCGCTTGTGCAGGCACTTATGAGGTTGCCCATCACTGTCTCCACCCTTGAGAGCAGTTCGCCGCTGCGCTCCAGGGGTAGCAGGGTGTTCTCAAATGTCGGCTCGTCGCTATTATTGATGATAGCCTCTATCTCCGCGTCCTCCCGACGCATTCCCTCCTCAAGGGCGGGTTGGAAGTCACGCTCCTCAATCAGATTGAAGGGCGTAGTGCCGTGAGGCGTGTCGTAAGGCTGAAAGAATGGATTTATTCGCATTGTCATTTATAGTTTCCTGTGGCCGCAGGCTCGCTCTATTACTATGCAAAGATACATATTGTTCTCCAAACAGCCAAGAATAAAATACACAATTTTACACCTTTATTCGTCATAGTCGGGTTCGAAGTTACGCCCCAGGTCCTGATAGGCGTTTTGGAGCATCTCGGCTGTAATGACAAAGTCGCGGTTGACCTCGCGGCCCGGGTCAAGCAGCGAGTGGGAAAAGAGCCAGTCGTATGTCTGTCCCATATAGAAGATGCGTGCCGGCCGACCGTGATCTATACCCGGCATGCGGGTATAGATGAGGCGCGAGTCATCGCCAGTAGCCTTGATGGCCTCTACTACGCGGTCGCTGGCGCTGACGGGCACTGCCCTGTCGGCAGTGCCATGGACTATCCACAGCGGCAGCTTGCTCAGCCCGCTGAGGTCCTTGACGGAGCCGCCCCCACACAGTGCCATGGCGGCAGCTATGCGGTCAGGATAGGTGGCGGCCAAATCGATGGTGCCATAGCCGCCCAGGCTCATACCATATACATATATACGCGTGGTATCGACATTGTAGTTTTTGATAGCCCAGTCCACGATTTTCATTATCTTGTGGGGATTCCACGATCCGCCAGGGTTTTGCGGTGCCATGATAAAGCAGTCGATACTCCGCCCTCTGGCCACTGCGTCAATGGCCCCGTAGCGCTTCACCTTGGCGAGGTTATTGCCGCAGAGGCTGCGGCCGTGGAGGAATATAAGCAGGGGATAGTGTGAGTTGGATATGTCTGTTGCTGCCACTTCGCCCTCATCTGTGGTAAGGGGAGCAGGGGCATGGAACCAAAAGTTGTATGCTCCTGGCACTGTGCCCACATGGGCAGTAAATCCCTGGCCGTAGGCCATGGTTGTTGCAACCATCAGAATCATGGTCACAGTTATTTTTCTTACTGTGCGCATTGTCGGGTTTGTGAGTTAAGTTGTTGTTGCGGCAAAGGTGATGATATTCTCGAGGTGTGGTATTTCGATACGCTTGCGTGCCAGGACTACGAGTCCTTTCTCCTGCAGGTAATTGAGCATGTCGGAGATATGGATGCGGGTGTCATCCATCATATGGGCAAGGGCGACCATGCCACCGTCGATTTGTTTGGGACCGCCGTGGTATGTGAAGTTACGCTTTATGAGGGCGATGAAGCGGGCGAGGGTGTCGTGCTCATGGGATGCCCAGAGCATGTGGTTGCTGCGCTGGATGCGGGTGGTGAGCAGATTGAGCATGTTGTAGCGGAAGACATCGAAAGAGAAAAGGTGGTCAATGATGTTCTGCTTGCTGAGCATGAGAGTCTTTACTTCTGTTACGGCCTTGACTGCGTGGGTATGGTTCTGACGCAGGCCGAAGATGGTTTCTGCTCCGATAACCTTGGGCGCAGTAAAGCGCTCCACAAAGGTGAGGTCTTTACGGACAGAGGTGCGGCTAAGACTTATGTCGCCTTCCATCAGCAGGATGATGTAGCGGCAGGGGTCGTCCTGCCCAACTATGGTCTGACCGGCGCGATAGTTGCGGAAGTCGACTTTTATCTTGGTAAGGATGGCGGTGAGGTCTTCACGGCTGTGGCCCTGAAAGAGGGGGAGCTCGAGTAGGCGGTCGTAGATGGGAACCATGATGCTGATTTACAATTTAACAGTGTACAATGTACAATTTATCTCCTATTCAATCTTCAATTTCTGGGAGTGCCACTCTTGCAT
Source organism: Bacteroidaceae bacterium (assembly GCA_017963785.1). Classification (GTDB taxonomy): domain Bacteria; phylum Bacteroidota; class Bacteroidia; order Bacteroidales; family Bacteroidaceae; genus UBA6382. Next base: position 12,504 of record JAGCTG010000051.1, read on the forward strand.
GATGTTGTGTGAGTCGGAGTATATTAGGTATGCTTTGAGGCGGGTGTCGGTGACGAGAAGGGCTTTTGCCTTCTCAAGTCCCATGACCATGAAGGCGGTGGCGTAGGCATCGGCCATGGCGCAGGTGGGCGCTATGACAGTGGCGGAAAGCAGACTGTGTTGCACGGGGCGGCCTGTGTGGGGGTCTATGGTGTGGGCATAGCGCTTGCCATCCTTGACAGAGTAGTTGCGGTAGTTGCCGCTGGTGGCCATGTTTAATTGACCATTGGTCATTGACGATTGACTATTAAGGGTGGCTTGGAGCTGTTGAGTCTGGGCGGTGTCGGGCTTGGTGATGCCGATGGTCCAGGGCTGGTGGTCTGGGTTGAGGCCGCGGGCGCATATCTCGCCGCCTATTTCGATGAGGTAGTTGTCGATTCCGTGTTTGACGAGGACTGCCGCGGCTTGATCGCAGCCGTAACCCTTGGCGATGGCGCTGAAGTCGAGCATGATGCGCGGGTCGGACTTTTTGACCGTTGATTGTTGGCCTTTGACCATTGAGCATTTCTTGTAGCCGATGAAGGGGAGGATGCTGTCAATGCGAGCCTGGGTGGCTTCGTCGCTATGCTTGAAGCCGAAGCCCCAGAGGTTGACCAGTGGGGCAACGGTGATGTCGAAGGCGCCATCGGTGGCCTTAGAAACTTGCATAGCAAGGTTGAAGACGTCACTGAACATCTGGTCTGCCTTGACGGGCTCGTTGCGATTGAGCTTAGACACGGTGCTCTGCGGGTTGAAGGCGGAGAGGGAGGCATCGACCTGATTGAGACGGTTTAGTATCTCTTGGTCGTAGTTGCTGGACGACTGGTAAGTGATATGGTAATAGGTGCCGAAAATCTTCCCCTCCATCTTGCGATAGGGGGCGGTGTTGGCGTCGATGAGTATCCACGCTGTGCCGCCTATGAGCAGTAGTAGAAAGAGAATTTTCAGAGCTTTCATCTGGGAAGGGAATTAACTTGTTAACTTTTAAATATCAAACACCAGATTGAATGTGCCGGTAAACAGATGGGCGTCGTTCTTGCCGTAGCCTGGGATGTAATAGGAGTTGCCGGTGGTGTTGCTCTTCTGGTGGAGGCGCCGCTTATAGCGGGCGGTCCATCCGACATGAAAGTGTCGCCACACCTTGGTTTCCAGTCCGAAAACGAACTCTGTCCACAGAGCGTTGCTACTGATGCCCTTGAGGCGGAGGGGCATGGCATCACCTTGCCAGTAGGGGTCGATTATGTCCGGGCCGTCGATGTCGTATTTGTAGGTGGTGTAGCCGAAACGGATGCCCCCGTAGATGCGGTTTGGCGAGGTCTTGATGCGCGAGAAATTGTAGTCGCAGCCTATGCGGACAAACGGGGCTGTGGTCTTGTAATGGAGCGAGGTCTCGTCATTGGTCTTGTTGCAGATGCCGAGTCCTGCCTCTACGGTAGGGAAGTATTTGCACCGCATGTTGAGACGCGCTCCGCCCTCCAACTCGCCGTAGTCGGACAACTGCCACAGCACTGCGCCGGCAAGGTTGGCAAACACCTGGCCACCCATGATGAGTGGCAGGGTGTCGGACTCTGCCTTAAACCTCAGTCCACTCAGCTGTGCGTGGGCGCTCGGCACCAGTAGCAGCAAGCTACTGATAGAGGCGATAATATATCTTGAGATTTTCTTGTGCATCGAAATTGACGGC
>JAGCTG010000052.1 GCA_017963785.1 Bacteroidaceae bacterium
GGAAACGCTGATGGCCTCTGATGTCGGCGTAGATACTACCCTCGATATCATAGAGCGTATCCAGGAGCGCGTGAAGCGCGACAAATATGTCAAGACATCCGAACTCAACGAGATTCTGCGCGACGAGATAGCGCAGATGCTGCAGGACTCTACCGACCCTACGGCCGTGGAGTTCCTGGCGCAGGATAAGCGTCCATACGTAATCATGGTTGTCGGTGTTAACGGCGTAGGCAAGACCACGACCATCGGTAAGCTTGCTCACATGTACAAGCAGGCAGGCCTAAAAGTGGTGCTCGGTGCTGCCGACACATTCCGTGCTGCAGCCATTGAGCAGCTGGAGATGTGGGCACAGCGTGTGGATGTGCCTATCGTGAAGCAGAAGATGGGCAGCGACCCGGCTTCAGTGGCCTACGACACACTGCAGCACGCCATCCATGACCAGGCCGATGTGGTAATTATCGACACCGCTGGACGCCTCCACAACAAGGTGGGTCTGATGAATGAGCTCACCAAGATAAAGAACGTGATGGGCAAGCTGCTCGACTATGCGCCCAACGATGTGATGCTCGTGCTCGACGGCTCTACAGGTCAGAATGCCTTTGAGCAAGCCAAGCAATTCGCCCTCGCCACAGAGATAAGCTCCTTGGCAATCACTAAGCTCGACGGCACAGCTCGCGGTGGAGTAGTGATAGGCATAAGCCATCAGATGCAGATTCCTGTGAAATATATCGGCGTAGGTGAGGGCATGGACGACCTCATGCCATTTGACAAGCGCGACTTTGTGGAAAGTCTGTTTAAGAATAACTAAGTTCTGCGACTAAAAAATAGCTTTGCGACTCTGTGACTCTGTGACTTTGCGACTATAATATGGATGTAGATGTGATAACGATGGGATGCTCAAAGAATCTTGTGGATTCTGAGCGACTGCTCTACAGACTGAGAGCAGCGGGCTATCGTGTGTATCACAATCCTAATCGCATACACCACGGTATTGCCGTTGTGAACACTTGCGGTTTCATCAACGACGCGAAGGAAGAGAGCATCGATATGATTCTGCAGCTCACCGCGCTCAAGGAGCAGGGAAGGCTACAGAAAGTGCTGGTGATGGGCTGCTTGTCGGAGCGCTTCTATAAGGAGCTGAACAAGGAGATTCCGGGCGTAGACCGCTACTATGGCAAGTTCAACTGGGAGCAAATAGTTAAAGACCTTACGAAGGCCAATGGTCAATGGCCAATGGTAATTTGTCAATCTTATTCCCGCCTCCTCACCACTCCTAAGCACTACGCATATGTCAAGGTGTCAGAAGGCTGCGACCGCCACTGCGCCTACTGCGCCATACCCCTGATGACCGGCAGTCACAAGAGCCGCCCTATGGAGGAGGTGCTGGCTGAGGTAAAGCGACTGGCAGCAGAGGGAACGCGCGAGTTTCAGATTATAGCCCAGGAACTCACCTACTACGGCCTCGACCTCTATGGCGAACGACGTATTGCAGAGTTGGTGGAGCGCATGGCGAGCATAAAAGGTGTGAAGTGGATACGCCTTCACTACGCTTACCCTAATGGCTTTCCACTCGACCTGCTCCGTGTGATGCGCGAGAACAGCAATGTCTGCCGCTATCTGGATATTGCTTTGCAACATTCCAGCGATGCAGTGTTGAGTCGTATGCACCGCCATATCACCAGCAAGGAGCAGCGCGAACTGATAGCTGCCATTCGGCGCGAGGTACCCGGCATAGCCATCCGTACGACATTCATGGTGGGCTATCCAGGCGAGACAGACGAGGACTTCCGCGACCTGCTGGAATTCGTGAAAGAGTGCCGCTTTGAACGCATGGGCGCTTTCGCCTATAGCGAGGAGGAAGGCACAAAGGCTGCGCAGATCTATCCTGACGATGTGCCGGAAGAGGTGAAGCAACAGCGCCTCGACAAGCTGATGGCTGTGCAGCAGCAGATATCCGAGGAGATAGCTGCAGCCAGGGTAGGGCAGACGCTGAGTGTGATTATTGACGGCAAAGAAAACGATTACTACATTGGACGCACAGAGTTTGACTCGCCCGAAGTGGACGGCGTCGTGTTTGTGGCAGTGCCAAAGGGACGCCGTTTACGCAGGGGCTGCATCTATGATGTGACAATAACCGACGCCAACGAGTTTGACTTGTATGCCGAACTAAACGACTGAAGATAACTTTATAGAAATAAGTGAGAGATGAATAACAAGGAGTTTATTAGTGAAGTGGCAGGGAAGATAGCCACTACGCCGCAGCAGTGCCAGAAGATGGTCAACGAGCTTGCCGATACGCTGGCGAGTGTGCTGGAAATGGACAATGAGGTTGTTGTGGCGGGGCTTGGCAGTTTTGAGACCAGGCAGAAGAAGGAGCGCGTGATGGTCAATCCGTCCACGGGCAAGAAGATGCTCGTCCCACCAAAGGTGGTGATTAATTTCAAGATGTCGTCAACCTACAAGAGCAAGATAAACTAAACGGCCATGGCAAAAGGAAAGATTACACTCCAGATGCTGTCAGAGATGATGGCCAACAACAGCGGGCGCAGCAAGTCGTCGGCAGAATCGTTTGTGAGGATGTTCTTCACCACTGTAAAGGAAGCGTTGCAAAACGACAATATCATCAAGATAAAGGGTTTCGGCACTTTCAAGCTTGTGGTGGTTAGCGCACGCGAGAGTATAAATGTGAATACTGGTGAGCGCGTAAACATAGCGGGCTACAACAAGATAACATTTACTCCCGACAAGACTCTCAAGGACCGCGTTAACAAGGCCTTTGCGCAGTTTGACACCATGGTATTGGACGACGAAGACATCAGTATCGTTTCGAGTAGCGAGGACACAGCTAATGAGGAGGCCAAGATTGTGCCGCTGATGGAGGAGAAGGCCCCCGTCGCCGAGAAGAAAGATGAACCCGTATCAGAAGAACCGCCTGTGGCAGAAGAGCCCGCAAAGGTAGAGGAAACTCATGTTGTCGAGGAGGTTACCGCCGAAGAGACTCCCGCTGAGGAGGCTCCAGTTGTCGAGGAGAAAGAAGAACCGGCTCCCAAGGATAAACACACTCCCTCTCCCCTGCGGAGTACTACCTCTGAGGGAGAGTCAAAGAAAGCCGAGGCTGGGTCGGAGAGTGCGCAGCGCAAGAAGCGCACCTGGATGATAGTATGCGTGGTACTCTTTGTTATCGGTTTGGCGCTTGGTCTTATCGCCGCCCTTTCTTCAGGCAACAAGGAGGCGGTCGCTGAACAAACAAACGTAAACAAAACCGACAGCATTGTGATGACTCCCGAGCAGAAGGCCGAGCAGGCTGCACGCGACTCGATAGCCCAGCTTTTTGAAGCTGCCAAAGACTACGAGCAGGTGGAGGGCGGCGATATGCTCATTGCCGGCACTCGTACTTACCGCAAGATAACGCCCAGCCATAACCTCACACGCTATTGCATGCAGATATACGGTACAAAAAAAGTGCTGCCTTATGTGATGAAATTCAACAATCTGAAGAGCGAGTACGTGCCCGTTGGAAAGATTGTGAAGTTCCCGATATTGATTGATAATAACGATAAAAACAAATAACTTAAAAATCTTAAAAATATGGCAAAGAAAAGTGCATTGCAGATTGCAAGAGCTGCCTACACTCCCAAGCTCCCCCTTGGACTTCAGGGTAATGTAAGCATCAAGGAAGGCGCACCTACACAGAGTGTCGCCGACCAGGAGGAAGTTAAGAAATTGTTCCCCAACACCTATGGTCTTCCGTTGGTAGAGTTTGTTCCTGGCGAGCAAAAGACCTATGCTCCGATGAATGTCGGCGTGATTCTCTCCGGAGGTCAGGCTCCTGGCGGTCACAACGTGATAAGCGGTATCTTTGACGGTATCAAGCGCCTCAACCCCGCCAACAAGCTTTATGGTTTCCTGCTTGGCCCCGGCGGTCTTGTTGACCATAAGTATATGGAGATTACGGCTGAAATAGTTGACGAATACCGCAATACCGGTGGCTTCGATATGATTGGTTCCGGCCGAACCAAGCTGGAGCAGGTGGAGCAGTTTGAGAGCGGCATCAAGATTCTGCGCGAATTGGGTATCAAGGCTCTCGTGATTATCGGTGGTGACGACTCTAACACCAACGCCTGTGTGCTGGCTGAGTACTATGCTGCCAAGAATTATGGCGTGCAGGTGATTGGTTGCCCAAAGACTATTGACGGTGACCTCAAGAACGATCAGATAGAGACCAGTTTTGGCTTCGACACAGCCTGCAAGACCTACTCTGAGGTCATCGGCAATATACAGCGCGATGCCAACTCCGCCAAGAAGTACTGGCACTTTATCAAGCTGATGGGTCGCTCTGCAAGCCACATCGCCCTGGAGTGCGCTCTCGAGGTACAGCCCAACATCTGCCTTATCTCAGAAGAGATTCAGGAGAAAGGACAGTCGCTCGATGACATTGTAACCTACATCGCTGAGGCTGTGGCCGAACGTGCAAAGGACGGCAACAACTTCGGCACTGTGCTCATCCCTGAGGGACTCATCGAGTTTATCCCCGCCGTGAAGCGACTCATCGCCGAACTCAACGATGTCCTCTCTTCCGAGGCATACCTCAAGGCAAAGCCCGAAGATAACGTGGCATGGCTGCTCGATGGCAACCTCTCCGCCGAGAATGCTGCCACTCTTGCATCGCTGCCTGCTTCGTTTGCTGCTCAGCTCACTGGTGAGCGTGATCCTCATGGTAATGTGCAGGTATCGCTCATCGAGACAGAGAAGCTGCTCTCCTCTATGGTTGCTGCCAAGCTGTCGGATTGGAAGGCTGCCGGCAAATACAACGGCAAGTTCTCAGCACTCCATCACTTCTTTGGCTACGAGGGACGCTGCGCAGCTCCATCTAACTTCGACGCTGACTACTGCTACTCCCTCGGCGTGAGTGCTTCGCAGCTTATCGCTAACGGCAAGACCGGCTACATGGCTATCGTCAAGAACACCACTAAGCCCGCAAGCGAATGGGTGGCAGGTGGCGTGCCCATCACTATGATGCTCAATATGGAGAAGCGCAGCGGTCAGATGAAGCCTGTAATCCGCAAGGCTCTCGTGGATCTCAACGGCGCGCCCTTCAAGGCTTTCGCTGCCAATCGCGATGAGTGGAAGAAGCAGACGGCTTACGTATATCCCGGCCCCATCCAGTACTTCGGTCCGTCGGAGGTATGCGACAAGCCCACAGAGACTCTGCGCTACGAGCAGGCATAAGATAAATGCCGTGGCAAGCAACGCTGATTTTGTGCAGTATATCGTTGACCAGTGCACTGGTGCCGGTAGCATAGTCGCAAAGAAAATGTTTGATGACTATGGTATATACTGCGACGAAAAGATATTTGGTCTCATTTGCGATAACCGTCTCTATCTGAAACCGACAGAGAAGGTCAGAGGCCTTTTGGAAGATGTAGTCCTTCGCCCACCATACGATGGTGCGAAGGACTACTTCTACATTACTGACGTGGATGACCACGAATATCTCTCAATGCTGGTGCGCGAGACATGCAGGGCGTTGCCAGCTCCTAAGGTTAAGAAGAAAAAAGGAAAGAAAGATGAATAAGAAGCAAAGAAATCTGTGGATATTTGTTGCCCTTCTTGCAATATGTGCAATCGTGTTGCTTGCGCTACATTGCACCAACAAGAAAGAGGCGGCTGTCAGTCCCACTGAGGACACAAGCCAGTTTGTCACTCTGACTGATGCAGTGCCTGATGCAATTCTGGAGATTCGCTACTTCGGCACCTATAACTTCGTCGGCGATCGTATCGACGGCTATCTGGAACCCACGGCATTGCTGACAAAGATTGCTGCCGACAGTCTGCGCGCAGTAAGCGATGATGTCATCAAGCAGGGCTACCGCCTGAAGATATACGATGCCTATCGTCCGCAGAAAGCCGTTGACCATTTTGTGCGCTGGGCAGAAGACCTCAGCGACACACGCATGAAGGACTACTTCTATCCCGACCTCGACAAGAGCGTGCTCTTTGACCAGGAGTATATTTGCGCCAAGAGCGGTCATACGCGCGGCTCTACCGTTGACCTGACCTTGTTCGACATGAAGACGGAGAAGGAACTTGATATGGGTGGCACCTTTGACTGGTTCGGCCCTGAGAGTCATCCAGACTTCTGCGGCAATCCCGACACTAAGGAATTTATAGGCGACAACTCCAAGTCACCGGCAGGGCGCAGCATCACCGAAGAACAATTCCGCAACCGCATGATACTGCGTGAAGCTATGCTGCGCCACGGCTTCAAGTTCTTCCCCACCGAGTGGTGGCACTTCACGCTTAAGGACGAGCCATTCCCCGACACCTACTTCACATTCCCTGTCAAACAACTATGAATTAAAATACAAGAGCGAGGCGCTTAGCACCTCGCTCTTTGAGCGGTAAACGGGGCTCGAACCCGCGACCCTTAGCTTGGGAAGCTAATGCTCTGCCAACTGAGCTACTACCGCAGTATGTCTTTTGCGACTGCAAAGATAGTTAAAAGTTAGGAGTTATAAGTTAGGAATTAGGAGTTATTTTTGTTATTCCTCCAATTTCTTTAATTGGTCGCTCAGGTTAAGGCTGAAGTATATTCTGTAGAGGGGTGCCTGCCACCGTTCTTTGTCATCGGGGCGAGCGGCACGGAATTTCTCGAGGTAGGGCATTGCCTGCTCAAACATCTGATTAACCTTCTTTTTGTTTTCTTTGTATGTCTTGGAGGTGGGGTCGGGTATGAGCGTGGCGTCATAGTCGAGTCCCTTGTTATACCAGCACAGGCCGAGGTAGTAGTTGGCATCGGAATTGTTAGGGTTTATGCGCAGCAGGTTCTCGGTGTTGCTGATACATTTGTCATACTCTTTCATGTTAAACAGGACGATGGTCTGTGCGTATAGATAGAGTACTGAGGTGGAGTCGGTGCGCAGCAAACTGTCGTTGAGCAGATAGGCAGCCTTGTAGTCATGCACTGAGTTGTAGTAGTCGGTGAGGCGTGAGAAGAAGAACTCCGAGGCTGTGGGATTCTTGGCGATTCCCTCTTTCAGTTTGCTTACGTAGTTGGCTGTGTCCTTCATCTGTTCGTAGGCGAGAGCC
>JAGCTG010000006.1 GCA_017963785.1 Bacteroidaceae bacterium
ACTTCTTTTGCACATGAAGAAAGGTCATTTTGCGTCTCATTTAAAACAGAAACGACCTCAGGCGCCCCTTGTACCGTAGGCTGCTCCTCCTCAATCGAGGCGAAGTAGCTTTTCTTTTCCCTTATTTTATTAACCATCTCTTGCGTAGTTAACGCTGTTTCCTCTCTCTCAGAGGGCGTGCCTACGGCGATGGGGGCGGTATTTGTTTGAGGTTTTATGTTTGATGTTTGATGTTTGATGTTTGTGACTTGAGATTCGAGGTTTGGGGGATTGGTCACTCCGTTGCCCAGCAAGAAGGCAATGGCGATGCACGCTGCCGCAGCTATCGAGGGCCAGAAGATGAGGCGGCGCACCTTGCGGCTACGCTGCTGCTTTAGTGCTGCTTCGTGGAGCTGCTGGGCAAACTCGGCCGGCAACTGCGGCGGGTCGGAATATATGCGGCGCAGTGCTTCGCGGAGGTCAGTGTCTTTGAAAGCGTCCATGATAAATTATTGAGAATTGAGAATTGAGCATTGAGAATTAAGTGCTTATCTCCTTTTTATTCTATTATAGAGTTTCTTTCTGATATTGTAGAGTCGTTTGGAGAGCTTTTGTGGAGTGGTGTCCATCATGAGGGCGATGTCGGCGAGTGGCATGGAGTCGAAGTAGTAGAGGGAGAGGAGCATTCGCTCGTCGGGTGGCAGGGTGAGTACTGCCTGCTGCAGCATGGCTATGTTGTCTTCGCTGCCAGTGGACAGGGCTTCGTCTATATTTGAGAGTTGAGAGTTGATATTTGAGAGTTGAGAGTTTCCGGCTTCGATGTCCTCGATGGGGATGGTGACATGCTCTTTGTGTCTTGCAAAGCTGAGGGCTTTGTTGTAGGCTATCTTGCCGATCCACGTGGAGAGCCGCGAGAGCTGCGGGTTGAAGCTGTAGATTTTCTGTATGGCTGTAAGCAGAGTGTCTTGCGTCAGTTCCTGCACATCGCGGACATCGCTCACTATCCTCGCTATCATAGCAAAGATCATCTGTCCGTAACGGGCTACCAGCTGGTCATGAGCCTCACGGCTATTTTTCTTTAGTTCCTCGACGAGTGTCTGCTCGCTGTACATCTTTGGTTTATGGTTCGCAGAATTGTCTTACACCTTATTATACGCATATATCGCAGAAATATTCCAGTTATTTCTGCAAAAAATTTTACTGCCACTGCAAACGATTGAGGCGGGAGGTTGCGCTTACATTTCCTTTATTACGGCAAGAAACTCATCAAGGGTGACGAGATTAAGTTGAGGGAAAGGCGTGTGGCGAAGAACACTAAAATGACTGTCCTCTGACACTAAATAGTCGGCTCCTGCAGCAAAGGCACAATCCACAAACTTGTTATCGTCTGGATCAGCAGTGATAATTCCCATGCGGAAATGCGGATCTACTAGTTTCACATTCTTCCGATTGAGAATAAGAAGTACCACGTTCTCGGCTATGGTTGGGGTAATTTGCTGCCCTAGGACTTCCTGATATTCTTCTAATATATCGTTAGAAACACAAAGATCATATCGCCCAGCCAGGAAAGCATCCCAAATCGGGCGATAAGGACTCTTGCGAGCAATAATCTGCAAGAGACAGTTGGTGTCTATGACCACCGGATTCATGGGCTACTTTTTGTAGGGGGTACGAAAGTGAGAGCCGCGCAGTTCTTGCATCCGCTTCTCGTCAAATTGACCATTCTCCCAAAGAGTATCCATCTCTTCGTCCACCTGCTTAGCATAGAAAGCTGCAAGTTGTTCACGTAACTTGTCTAAGCCAAAAGATGACTTGATGTGCGACACGAGATTCAACACGTGTACTTGTGCGGGACTGAAAGTAATTGCTTCCATTGTCTTATCTTTCTTTGTGTTGTTGGGTGCAAAGGTAAAAAGAATTTCTATAACAACAATGTTTTAGTCATGTTTTTCGACATTTTACCCCTTACTCCTTCTTCTTGGGTTTGTTGCTTCGCTCTCACCTCCGCACTCCGCACCCGCGGCTAAAAAGTCTCCTGACTTTTTCGAGACGCCGCGACTAACAAGTTAGTCGCCTATCTTATCTATTTCTTTGGCTGCTACGGTTCGCGAACCCCACGGGGTTTCTTGTTGAGGCGGTAGAGGATGTGGAGCATGGCGTACTGGGGAGTGACGTTGCTCCAGGTTTCGGTGCGGCCCTGGGCGTTGATGGTGCGGCGCACGTTGCTGAGCTGACCGAAGAGGTCGAAGGCATCGAGCATGACGGTGAGGCCGGCCTTGGGGAAGGTGCGCGAGAGGCGGGCGTTCCACACGAGTTCGTTGGTGTTCATGGAGTGGTCGTTGTAGCCGCGGCGCGAGTACATGGTCATGTCGGTGGAGAACTGGAAGCCGAGGGGTATCTGGAAGACACCGCCGAGGCCGTAGTCGAAGTCGGCGACGTTGATGGTACTGAAGTTCTCGCGGCCTGACGTGGAGTGCTGCCAGTGGAGGTCGGCCTTGAAGTTTAGACTGGCCTTGGCGGAGAAGCGGGCGTTGAGCTTGAGTGTCTCGTTGATGTTGGTGGTGTGCACCTCGCTGCGCTTCGCCAATTGACCATTGACCATTGACGATTGACCATTAGTTTCTGTCCCGATCAGATCGACGCTGTTGATGTATGTGGCGTCGGTGCTGGTGGAGTAGGTGAACTTGCCGTCCTTGTCGAAGCGTGCAGAGTAATTGAGTTGGCCCGTGAGGTCCCAGTTGCCGTTGATATTGTCGGGGGTGACGGTGCGCACACCTGTCTGCGTGTCGTAGGTGTAGCCCATGGCGAGGCGGTACTCGTAGATGTTGGCTTTGGCAGAAGTTTGGAGTATCCGTTGTTTTTTCATCCTGCGGTTAAAACCTAGGTCAATGGTGTGTGTGCGCGTGTTGCGGAGGTTGGAGTTACCAAGCATGATGTTGAGCGGATTGCTGTCATCACGAAAATCCACAAGATAGGTCATGTTGGGCTGGGTTACATTTATTTTATAGCCGAAGCTTACGTTCCACGGATAGGGCCACGACTTGCCGTTAGGATATATGGATGCACCAGTAGAGAATTGAACATACTTCTGGTTGCGACGCACAATGGTATCAAGGGCTGCGCGCTCATACTGGAGTTGTTCTCTGCTGAAAATAAACTCTGGGGTAATCCACGCGTTACACCTTACTTTAGAATCTGTATTATAGCCTGGATAGAAATAAATATTAGGAGTAACCTTATTTTCATACCTATCCTGCTGCTGCCAATAGCTGTTGCCGTTGTCGAGAGCCTGCAGCATTTCATCCACAGAAGGAAGCTCACCCAGCGGATGGCCTGTCTGTTCGCCCCAAGCATCAAGTTTGTTGAGCAGATAGAGCGAGCGGTTCTGCATCTGCTTCTTGTCTTCGTATTTATAGGCAAGCGACACCCTAAAAAAATCGTCAAAGAAAGAGAACCACTTGGTCTGGAGACCTATCCTATGCATCAGTCCCTGTGATTTGTTGTAAGTATAGCGGTTGCGGAAATCGTTCTCGCCCTTCTGCAGGTAGTCCAGATTGTAGTGTTCGTAGAGGCGTTCCACCTCATTCTTGAAATCGGTCTTACCAGAAACGGTAATACCAAACCTGTTGTCATGCGCGGGGGCCAGATATATGCTATAGTCTGACGACGCATTCAACTCATAGCCATTGCGGCGGTTGTTGTTTTTTGTGCGGTTGAGGCCGTAGGTGCGCAGCAGCTGACCTGCATTGGGCGTAGTGATGCTGTCGCGCCACTCCTTGCCGTAGTGGTCGTAAATATCCTCGTTGGCAGAAGCAGAGCCGCTGGCATGGTGCCCTCTGGTGTCGTTGTACGAAAAATTAGGATTTATATGCAGAGTTTCCACCTTGACAGGACCAAGCAGAATGTTCTTATTCGTATAGAAAGTATGATTGGTCCAGAAAGAACTGTGGTAACTTCGTCCGCGGGCAAAATTGCGCCCGAAGGTATTACCGGAAGAGAGGAAGCTCTCGCTGTTGGTGTAGCTATCGCTCTTGTTCTCAGTGTAGCGTCCCTGGATTGTGTTTTGGTAGTTGATTTTATCATCTGCATAATGATAAAAGCTGCTAAGACGATATATGTTGTAAACGCTTGTGGCCTGCTTCAGGGGCGACCAATCGCCCTGCTCACCTGGGTCGTGAGCATCGTTGAGATTGTTGGCCATCGCATGGATCTTGAAACTTGACTTAGGCGTCAGCTTCATTCCAAAAAAGCGTGCCAGCCCTGTGTGGTTAGTGCCGAGACCACCTTCAATATTGCCCACAAAGGTGCGAGTGAATTCTTTCTTGAGCCGCACATCCATAGCAAGCAGTTTATTGATTGTGTCGCCCATCACCTCCATTTCTCTGGTGGTCTTCTCAAAGACTTTTATGTTCTTAACCATATAGGTGGGCAGGTTGTTGAGCATCGCCTTACGGTCGGAGTTGAGGAAGTCCTTGCCGTTGATGAGCAGTTCGTCCACACGGCGCCCCTGCACGGTTATCTCGCCACCCTCCTTCAGTTCCACACCGGGTAGCTGCTTGATAAGCGCATCGAGCATAGAGCCCTCGGCCAGTTCAAATGCATCAGCATCATATACTATAGTGTCGCCTTTGTAATAAAACTTCACACGGCTGGCTTTGACCACGGCCTCGCCCAGCTGGATGTCCTTATTGCGAGTCTTCTTCGCCCGGCGGACATACCACGGCGTCTTCGTCTCTATGAAAGTCTCGTGCTTATAGAGCTTGTCCACCTTCCAGTGGTTGAAGGTGGTCTCGTAGCCCTTGCCCTCACATTTCACGATGTACTCACCGGGTTCTGTTATCTTGAACCACGCGTATGTGGACTCTATGTTGTAATTATGGCGTATATGAACTGTGGTGGTGTCCACCACGATGCTGTCCTTTGCCCGCATGAGAGTAACCTTTACCCCAGGCACAGCCTGACCTGTAGTCTCCTCCACCACATTAGCAAAGAGAACGACTTCGAGCTTCTTTTCCTTCTTGTCTTGCGCACAGCATAGGGACGCGGCGAGCAAGCACTGTGCGGCGAGCACAGTGATAAACTTACTGTATTTCATTGTGTTAGGATTATTTAATCTTTCACCATTACTAATACTTAGAAACTTCCTTTATAAGCTTCTTCATATCATTGATGGTGCCTTGTGCCTGTTTGTGAAGTTGACGCAAACGCTTGTTAATAGTGCGTTTTTCCGAAGGATTGGTGGAATATTGATAGTCGCGCTGCAGTTTCTTTATCTCATTCTCCTGAATCTCCAGCAGTTCCTTGTAAGCATTCAATCTTTTTCCAATGGTTTCACCACCTACTTCTGTCACCGCAGAATTTAGGGCAGCGGGCTTTTTGATTTGCGAACCAAAAGTAGCGGATTTATCGCTGTCTTTCCGTAAGTCTGGGAGACGTGACGTGATAATATATATCTTACCTTTAAATATATCGTAATTCTTTTCTTTCCATTCCTTTAAGGCGGAACCAAGAAGTTCGAAACCATCTTCATCGACTCCGGGGATACTCTTACTACTGCCCTTTTCCCATACCACTGCGTAGCAATCACGCAGTTCGGGGTTGTTCGCATTTTTGACATACATCGAGATGTATTCTTGTTCTGTACGGTCACGAGTACTGATATAGTCTTTGTTATAGTCGCTAGTACCTACATTTATTCTTCCCGGTTCGCCAGGCATCATCTGGTCGAAACTATACGCAAAATTCTTGTCCTCCATAAATGCGGCCTTAACTTCTGTGAGAATACCTTGTCCCATAGGACATTCAAAGGGAATAATTTCAACAGAGGATATGAGAGAGTTGTTGTCTCTGTTCACCTCGCGTCTGTAGGTAATCCTGTCTTTGTCTGCATACAATTCGCGAAGATTGTTGAGAGCATTGATTACATGCGTAGGCGGAGAGGCCGGGGCATCTTTGTCGTTGTAGGCGAAGCAGCCGAGCGCAGCTGCAAACATGATGATTGTTAGAATTTTTGTTTTCATATTACTTTAGTTTTTGAATTAATTCTGTGCAAATGACTTTTCTATTTCTTCGAGCCTATAGCGTGCGCGCTCCACAGTGCTCTTAATATCTGCTATGAGGCGCTCCTTGCGCAGTTGCTCGATTTTCTTCAGTTCGTCTTTTGAGTAGAGATAGTTCTCCATGTTGGTAATGGGCAGGTCTGCCTCGTTGTAGATTGGCATGTCTTCCTCCGGCTCTGCCTCTTCGGCCAAGTTCTCATACTCCCCCGTCTGCTCCGCAGACACCCCCTCTATCTTAGAGGGGGAGCTTATCCCCTGCATAATAGTATCGTGCGGTTCAGACGTTTCTGCTATATAATCATACGCCCCCTGTACCGTAGGCTGCTCCTCCTCAATCAAGGCGAAGTAGCTTTCCTTTTCCTTTATTTTATTAACCATCTCTTGCGTAGTTGACGCTGTTTCCTCTCTCTCAGAGGGCGTGCCTACGGCGATGGGGGCGGTATTTGCTTGAGGTTCGATGTTTGAGGTTTGATGTTTGATGTTTATGACTTGAGATTCGAGGTTTGGGGGATTGGTCACTCCGTTGCCCAGCAAGAAGGCAATGGCGATGCACGCAGCCGCAGCTATCGACGGCCAGAGGATGAGCTTGAGACGTGAGTGTTGCTCCTTTTTCTGACGTTCGTAGGCAGCTAGCACCTTCTCGTCGAAGTCGTCGGGCAACGGAGGCACGGCAGCATGTCTGCGGCGCAATGCCTCACGTATGGCGGTATCTTTGAATGCTTGCATGATAAATTATTGAGAATTGAGAATTGAGAATTGAGAATTAAGTGTTTATCTCCTTATTATATTATTATAGAGTTTCTTTCTGATGTTTTGCAGCCGGTGGTAGAGAGCGTTGGGGCTGATGTCGAGTATCTGAGCGATGTCTGCTATGGCGTAGTCTTCGTAGTAGTAGAGGTTGATGGCGAATCTTTCATCGGGTAGCAGAGCGCTGATGGCCTCTTCTAAAGCGAGGATTCGCTCCTCGTTGTCGCTGGAGAGCTCCTGGTCAATCTGCGCATCGCTGATGTCAAGACTGTCGGGCGGAGCCTCATCCAGCGGTATGCTGGGTGGCGGTTGCTTGGCTATGAAGGTCTGCGCCTTGTTGTAGGCTATGCGGTAAATCCAGTTTGCCAAGGTGCCGCGGTCGGGGTCAAAGTGGCGGATGTTGTCGAATATTCTTAGGAAGGTGTCCTGGGTCAGCTCCTCTATGTCCTCGCGGCTCTGCACAACGCTGGATATCACGCTCTGCACGCGACTCCTGTAGCTGCTCAGCAAAAGCAGCTGACCCTCGCGACGGTTTCTGAAGAATGTTTTTATTATCTCGTTGTCTCTGACCATTAGAAATCGGAAAGCTCTCTATATATAATACTCGCAAAGTTACCCTTTTTGGTCTCCAAATTCTGTTAAAAAAACTTAATCCCCGCGAAAAAAGTATGTGCACACGAGTAAAAATTGAAATTTGAAAGTTGTAATTTGAAATTTAAGTGTTATTTGGGGGATATGTCAATTTTATTTTCTAACTTCGCGGAGAATTAGCTTAATGGCTTAGGTAGCTTAATGGCTTAGATAGCTTAGTGGCTTAAACGCTTAATTGCTTAATTATATGAATACAATCAGTCCCATGGCTTTTATCGACCCTGCCGCCAAGATAGGCGACGGATGTGAGATAGGCCCTTTCTGCTTTATTGACAAGAACGTAGTTCTCGGTGACAATAACAAGCTGATGAACGGTGTGACGGTGCTCAGCGGCGCTCGCATTGGCAACGGCAATATTTTCTTCCCTGGTGCAGTGATAAGTGCCATTCCGCAGGACCTCAAGTTCCGCGGCGAGGAGACGACCGCCGAGATTGGCGATAACAATAAGATACGTGAGAACGTGACTATCAATCGCGGCACCAACGCCAAGAAGCGCACCATCGTGGGCAACGGCAACTTGCTGATGGAGGGTGTGCACGTGGCTCATGATGCCATCGTGGGCAATGACTGCATCATCGGTAACAGTACCAAGATTGCGGGCGAAGTGATTGTGGACGACAACGCGGTGATAAGCGCCAGCGTACTGATACATCAGTTCTGCCGTGTGGGCAGCTATTCGATGCTTGGCGGCGGCACTCGCACCAGCCAGGACATTCCGCCCTTCTCGACCGTGGCCCGCGAGCCTGCCACCTACTGTGGCCTCAACCTCATAGGACTACGTCGCCACAAATTCAGTCCGCAGCGCATAGAGGACATCCATGAGGTGTATCGCATCATCTATAACCGCGCCTTCACGATGGACGAGCGCATTGCGCTGATTCGCGCACAGTTTCCCGACAACCCCGACGTTGACTATATCCTGCACTTCGTGCAGTCCTCGAAGAGAGGTATTGTCTATTAAAATTGAACATTGAGAATTGAACATTGAATTATGCTTTACAAGATTGCCCTTATATGCGACGAAGTCGCTGATTTCTTCCGCGAGATAACTATCGATGCTGATGCCACCTTTCTGGATCTCAACAATGCCATACTGGAGGCGTGCGGATATGACGACAGCCAGATAACGAGTTTCTTCACTTGCTCCGACACATGGGACAAGGAGCAGCAGATTGTGCGCGAGGATATGGGCACCTCCGCCGAGGACGAGGATGTGTATCTGATGGCCTCCACTCCGCTGCGCGACCTGCTGGAGGACGAGGAGCAGAAGATGATATATATCTTCGACCCTGCCAATGACCGCATCTTCTATCTGGAGCTTACAGAGATAGTGACTGGCAAGACGATGGACAAGGCCGAGTGCTCTATGTCGCGCGGCAAGGCTCCCCAGCAGCTAAAAGGATTCGACCTGGACTTCAACACGCTGGGCGGCGACAGCTCTGACCTCGACTTGGACCTCGACGACTTCAGCACCGAAGGCTACAACGATGACGAGTTCGACCCCGAGTCGTTTGGCATTGATGGAGAAGGATAAAAAGTCAAGAGTCGAGAGTCAAGAGTCAAGAGTCAAAAGTCCCTTTCTCTTTGTACTCCTTGGGCCGACGGCTGTAGGTAAGACGGAGACGGCGTTGCGCCTGGCGCAGATGCTTGACACGCCGATTATCAACGCAGACTCGAGACAGATATACAAGGATATTCCTATTGGTACAGCCGCACCCACTGCCGAGCAGCAGCAGTTGGTGCGGCATTATTTTGTGGGTACGCTGGCGCTCGACGAATACTACAGCGCCGCCGAGTATGAGCGCCAGGTATGGGAGCTGCTGCCCACGCTTTACAAGGAGCGACCCTATGCTCTGCTCACGGGCGGCAGTATGCTCTACATCGATGCGGTGTGCAACGGCATCGACGATATTCCCACCGTAGAACCCGAGACACGGGCCATGATACGGCAACGACTGAAGGACGAAGGGCTGGAGCGCCTGTGCGCCGAACTGCGACTGCTTGATCCCACCTACTACGCTCAGGCTGACCTACGCAACACGCAGCGCATAGTGCATGCCCTGGAGATATGCTACCAGACGGGGAGGGCGTACTCGAGCTTTCTGACGAAAGGTAGAGAAGTTCAAGAGTTTAAGAGTTTAAGGGGTTCAAGGGTTGATATTATTAAGGTTGGTCTCTACCGTGAGAGGGAAGATTTGTTTGACCGCATTAACCGGAGAGTGGTGCAGATGCTGGAGCTGGGCTTTGAGCAGGAGGCGCGCCGCGTGTATCCGCTGCGCCACCTCAACAGTCTAAACACTGTGGGCTACAAGGAGATGTTCCGCTACTTTGACGGCGAGTGGACACTGGAACAGGCGGTGGAGAAGATACAACGCAACACGCGAGTGTATGCCAAAAAGCAGATGACGTGGTTTAAGCGTGACGAAGACATCCACTGGTTCCACGCCAACGAGACAGACAAAGTGCTGGATTTTGTAAAAAACCGCCGAAGCAACACGTGCCTCAGCGGGTATTAAACAACAACAACTGTAATTAAACCTTTCACTTTATTTTTATCTTCAGCCCCACCACCAACATGCGGCCGGGGGAATAGAGTGCGTACTTGCGGGTGGGTGAGTCGATGCGGCGGTCTACTTTATTAAATATATTGTCTATGCCGAAGGAGGGCTCCAGCGTCAGGTGCTTGAAGCAGGTGAAGAGATGGGTGGTGTGCAGGTTCCACACTCCGAAGCCTGGTGCGTTTTCGTAACTACCTGTATAAAAAGTCTTTGACTGCAGGCGACTATTAAGATTAACATTGAGGCGATAGTGTCTCCACTTGCGCTGATAATTGGCGGAGAAAGTGGCGGCGTGGCGCTCAGCAGCCTCGGCTTTATGAGTGATGCTGCCATCAGTATAGCCGCTATGGTAGGGGCTCTCGCTGTTCTGCTGCTAATTATGTGGATTTCACAAAAAGTGAAAGGCAGCGTTACCCTGCTTATTATCGGTGTAATGATTGGCTACTTGGCTAACGCAGTGATAGGGGTGCTGAAATTTCTGTCACCAGAAGAGGATGTAAAAAACTTCGTCGTCTGGGGCCTAGGCTCCTTCTCGCGTGTCAGCGGCGACGAGATGCTGCTGTTTGTTGCCATGATGTGTGTTCTGATACCTCTGGCCTGCCTGATGGTAAAGCCTATGAATCTATTACTGCTGGGCGACCGCTACGCCGCCAATCTGGGACTCAACATCCGGCACGCAAGGCTGTGGGTAATACTATCGGCCGGTGCATTGGTGGCTATCGTTACTGCCTATTGCGGCCCTATTATGTTCATAGGATTGGCCGTACCACACCTTGCCCGCGCTATATTCCGCACCACCGACCATCGCACATTGATGCCCTCCACTGCCCTCTGTGGGGCAGCTCTCGCTCTGCTGTGCAACCTGATAGCGCGTATGCCTGGCTTTGAGGGAGCACTACCCGTCAACTCGGTCACCGCGCTGGTAGGAGCACCCGTCATTGCCGTCGTGCTGTTTCGCCGACATGGTGGCTAGCATTAAAGTATCTTCTTTATCTCAGCTAAACTCGCCACCACATAGGTGGGGGAATTGTAGGCTCTCCCAAGACCATCCTGTAAAAACATCTCGTCCGCAGGCACATTCCAGCGATTGTAGAGGAGGGTGTCAAGGCCTGCTCTCATGGCACCGAGGATGTCGGTCTGCAGATTGTCGCCTATCATAAGGGTAGTGGCGGCCTCCGCCCCTGACTGGCGCAGGGCGTAGTCAAAGAAGGCAGGCGAAGGTTTGTTGGCACCGGCATCCTCGCTGAGGATGATGGTGTCGAAGTAGGAGCGCAGTCCGCAGGAGGCGAGTTTCTTATACTGCACCTCATGAAATCCGTTGCTGGTCATGTGCATGCGATAGCCGCGTCGCTTGAGGTAATCCATCAGCTCATAGGCTCCGGGCTGCACGCCGGACTTGGAGGCACAATGGTCGAGGAAACAGTCGCTCATCTCTATGCAAAAGGCAGCAGTGATATCGAGACCTACTCCCGTGCTCAGCGGACGGCGGAAACGCTCCACAATAAGATAATCACGCGTTATCTCACCGCGCGAGTAGCGGCCCCACAAATCTATATTGGCAGCCCAGTAGGCATTGTAGAAAACCTGTGGGTCGGCAAAGTAGCGGTCGAGGCGATAGTCCTCAAAAGTCTCGCTCAGCGCGATGACGGCATTGCCATAGGTGTCGTACAGCGTGTCGTCTAAGTCGATAAAAAGATCCTTATATTTCACTGTTTGACATTTTCGCCAGTTGACAATTTAGACAGCAGGGGGCGCAACACTGTCATTACTACGCAGCTAACGACCCAACAGGCCACAGCGATGACAAGCAACGCGAGGAAGAGCCCCGCATAGCCTGCCCAGTCATAGGCCCAGCGGCCAAAGGCATTGCGCAGCGGCACCAATACCGGCGCACTCTGCAAAAGATAGATGCCGAGCACGAAACGAGCAACAAAGAGAATTGAACTTTGAAATTTTAAATTTGAAACTTTACTCTTGGCTCTTGACTCTTGGCTCTTGACTCTTGACTTAATAAAGAGGGAGAATATGGCCATGCTCTCCAGAATGACGAGGGGACAGTTGTAGTTCCACACCATGGGAGTGTGGGAGGGCGACCAAGCGGTAGAGTCGGCCAGGAAGAGCAGGCCCATCACCGCAGCGCAGACCACGATGAGCGGCAGGGCGAAGCGACGGATAAAGCTATTGACGGGAGCATCGGGGAAGAGGCGCATATAGCGCGCCAGGACATAGAGTAGGATGAAATGCACCACGTTGTAGCCACTGGCGTTGACGTAGCCCCACGCGAAACCGAAGACGAGATTGAAAACGAGGAGTGCAAGCAGGATATACTCCATTGTCTTTCTGTCGATAGAGGCGAGGCCGCGCTCCAGCAGCGGCGCCACAAGTAGCAACATAAGGTAATGGATGATAAACCACCAATTGGTGAACTTGGCACTCTCCCACCAATGGCTCCACGGCGGACTCGGTACTACCGACTGACTCTGCGCCAGCAAGAAGGCAACGAGGCCGAACACAGCGCATACAATTATCAGGCGAAAAAAGGGGCGCCATACCCTGCGCACACCAAACCAACCGGTAATCATAACGAAGAGGCTGACGCCTGTCACAGCAACAGAGTTGGCAAAGATGCCTGCGTTTCCCTTGGCGTCGGGGGTATAGGGTGTGAGGTAGCCACACACGTCGGCACCAAACAGCAGCAGGTGGTGGGCGGTGATAAAGAGGATGGCCAAAATCCTGAGCATCTCAAAACGGCTGTCGCGCTGTCGTCCCATGTCCCTACTCAGTAATTGTTACAGGTGACGGAGCAGGAGCTGGCTCGCCACCGCCTTCCTCGGCAGCGGGAGCAGCGGAGCTATAGCCTCCGCGACGGTAGCCGCACTGGTAGCACTCGCGTGGCACTACCTTGTCGCTAACCTGGGGGAACTTGAGTTTATAGCGGGTGAAGCGCGTGTCGCTGAGTGCCTTCTGGATAAAGCGACCCCAGATGGGCAGTGCGAGGCTGGCGCCGGAGCCATAGGGATGGATGTCGCGATACTCGCCGCCAACCCATACGCCACCCACAAGATTGGGCGTGGCACCGATATAAAGGGCATCGGTACTCTCATTGGTGGTGCCCGTCTTGCCACCGAAGTCAGTGGTGGAGGTGAAACCGTTAATATAGCTGTACATGGGGGCCGAGGTACCCTCAAGACCGGCATGGAGCATCTGCTGCATCAAGAAGGCAGAGCGCTGGGAGAGCACTTGCTGCGTGGGTTCCTGGTCTTCGCTATAGACTACCTTGCCGTAGCGGTCAACAACCTTAGTGACGATGATGGGGGTGCGCACATAGCCGTTGGCAAGCATCACAGCATAGGCATTGACGAGCTCCACGAGCTTGATAGACGAGGAGCCGAGCGTAAGATTCTGGCAGTCGTTGTAGAGTGGATCTTTTATGCCGAGCTTGCGGGCAAGACGCACGACGCTGTTGGGGCCAACCTTATAGCAGAGATTGACAGCGGCAGCGTTCTTACTGTGCTTGAAGGCAGAGCGCAGCAGCATATTGGCACCCGACCACCGGGTCTTCTTGAGCTTGACACCGCGCGGTGGCTGG
>JAGCTG010000002.1 GCA_017963785.1 Bacteroidaceae bacterium
CAGACGCTCAGCCTTGCAGTATTCGTCGGCACGGTCGAAGATGTCCTGGAGTATCTTCTGTACCTCAGGCTCGTCGGCGCGGCCACTCTTGTTCTCTGCGATGGCATCCTTGAGTTGTTGCAGGCGCCACTCCATGTTGTGGAAGTCCTTGATGGGTTCCCCGAGTTTGGCAGGGATGTCAGCCAGCATGGCTTGGAAGTTAGCGAAGGTCTCGCCTACGATGTATGCGCTCTCGATGCTTACGCCGGTCTTGGTTACGCAGTCGGGGATGCATACCATGATGCGCCAATATTTGTCGCCGTCAAAGTAGTACATCTTGCCGTCCTTAGCTGGAATGAAATGTAGCACTTTGCGATCGATGTCGTATGCCCCGGCGGCCTCAAGTTTCTTGCGGATGTGGTTGGTCACTTCGACGATGTTGTTCATGAGCAGGTCGATGTCGGGAAACACTGCCACGTTGACGTTCTGCAGCACGTAGTCGGGGTCTTCGCCCTCGGTGGTAACCTTGTAGGTGTGGTTGATAAGTCCGCCGCCAAATGGGGCGATTTCCTTCACTTCGCCCTTGATGGCGAACTGCGATACGATGTTCTTGAGATCCATGACTTTAATTATCTATTATTTGATTTATAATTTGTTTCCGTTTATTATTTAACGGCTATTGACCATGTTTTATTGCGCACGTACAAAATTATATTTTTCCCTTTGACGAGGGTAGCTGCATGTGGTCGGCGTCGCGCTGCAGGGCCATGCGAAGTGTTCGTGCAAAGGACTTGAAGATACCTTCTATCTTGTGGTGCTCGTTGTGACCTTCAGCCTTGATGTTGAGATTCATCTTTGCGTTATCGCTGAGCGACTTGAAGAAGTGCAGAAACATCTCGGTGGGCATATCGCCTATTTTTTCGCGCTGAAATTGGGCGTCCCACACCAGCCAAGGTCTTCCACCGAGGTCGATGGCTGTTTGGCAGAGACAATCGTCCATCGGCAGACAGAAGCCGTAGCGCTGCAGTCCGCGTTTGTCGGTGAGTGCCTGGTCGAGACACTGTCCGAGCACTATGGCGGTGTCTTCAATGGTGTGGTGTTCATCTACACGGAGGTCGCCACTGACGCTGATGCTGAGATCGACCATTCCGTGATGGGCTATCTGCTCCAACATGTGGTCGAAGAATCCGATGCCAGTGTTGATGTCGGCTTTGCCGCTGCCGTCCAGGTTTAGTGTGACTGTGATGTCAGTCTCCTTGGTCTGACGGTGGATGGTGGCGGCGCGCAGTCCGCCGATAAGTATCTGCTCAATCTTAGGCCAGTCCATATCGGGACCGAGGGTGAGTGCCTTGGCTCCCAGGTTGTCGGCCAGTTGACGGTCGGTGTCGCGGTCACCGATAACGTAGCTGTTGGCGAGGTCATAATCGCCTTGGATATAGTCGGTTAGCATAGCTATGCCTGGCTTGCGCGTGGGCAGATGGTCGGCAGGAAAGGAGCGGTCGATGTGCTGTGCCTTGAATACGATGCCCTCGCCCTCCAGTGTGCGGAGGATAAGGTTATGCACGGGCCAGAAGGTGTCCTCGGGGAAGGAGTCGGTGCCGAGGCCGTCCTGGTTGCTGACCATGATTAGCTCGTAGTCGGTCTTACGGGCAATGTTGCGCAGGGCGCTGATAGCGCCTGGCACGAATGTCAGTTTGTCGATACTGTCTATCTGCTCGTCGGCGGGCTCCAGAATGATGGTGCCGTCGCGATCGATGAATAAGGCCTTCTTCATTTATATAAAACAAATTTCAACTTTCAAACTTTCGAACTTTCGAACTCTCAAACTCTACTCACTTGTAGCGGCGAAGTGCGGAGAGTAGGGTGGTGTTCTCCTGTGGGCTGCCAATGGTGATGCGCAGGCAGTCGTCGCAGAGCTTCACTCGTGAGCGGTTTCGCACGATGATGCCCTGACTCACGAGATAGTCATAGATGCGGTTGGCATCGGTAAAGCGTGCAAGGAAGAAGTTGGCTTCCGTGGGAAATACCTGCAGGCAGATATCGAGCTCGTTGACAGCATACATCAGCGACAGGCGCTCTTTGACGATGAGCTTTACCCAGTCCTCTACATCGGGGCGACGGCTGAGAATCTCGTTGGCCTGACGCTGGGTTAGGGAGTTGACATTATAGGGGTACTTCACCTTGTTAAACAGGGCGATAATGTCGCTTTGGGCAAAGGCCATACCGAGACGTATGCCTGCAGATGCCCATGCTTTGGAGAGCGTGTTGAGCACGATGAGGTTGGGATATTTGTCTATCTCCGGCCGCCACAGAGGCTGCGAGGAAAACTCGCCGTATGCCTCGTCGATGACCACGATGCCGTCAAACTTCTCCAACACGCTACGTATCTCGTCGTTGTTGAGGGTGTTGCCGGTTGGGTTGTTAGGAGAGCAGAGGAATATCACCTTGGTGCAGTCGTTGCATACCTCGAGCAGTCGCTCTGCCTCAATGTCGAAGTGGTCGTTGAGAAGCACCTTTCTGCACTCCACATTGTTGATGTCAGCGCATACCTCATACATGCCGTAGCTCGGCTCAATGGTTACGACATTGTCGCGTCCCGGGGTGCAGAAAATCCTGAACACTAGGTCGATGGCTTCGTCAGAGCCGTTACCGAGGAATATTTGCTCGGGCCTTATGTCCTTGATTACGGCTAGCTGCTGCTTCAGCTCGCGCTGTAGCGGGTCGGGGTAGCGGTTGTAGGGGTTGTTGTACGGACTCTCGTTGGCGTCGAGGAAGGTGTGAGCCTCCTTGCCGTTGTATTCGTCGCGGGCTGAGCTGTAAGGCTTTAGTGCCCATATGTTGGGACGCACAATAGACTTTAAGTCAAACATTTTAGCACTTTTTGTTGTTGTTTCTGTTTATCCGTATTTCCATTGCTCTTTGGTGGGCAGTGAGCTGTTCGCCTTCTGCCATGAGAGCCACAGCTTTACCGATAGAGCGTATTCCCTCAGCGGTGAGTTCCTGCAGCGTCATCTTGCGTTGGAAGCTGTCGAGGTTAAGTCCGCTGTAGGCACGGGCATATCCCTTGGTGGGCAACGTGTGGTTGGTGCCGCTGGCGTAATCGCCTGCCGACTCGCAGCTGTAGTTGCCGAGGAAGATAGAGCCTGCGTGCACTATGCGGTCTGCCACGCTGCGGTAGTCGCGTGTGGCTATCACCAGATGTTCCGGAGCGTATGCGTTGGTGATGTCAACGGCTTCGTCGATGTCCTTCACCAGTATGTAGAGCGAGTGGCTGAGGCTCTTGAGTGCCAGTTCTTTGCGCGGCAGTAGGGCGACTTGTTTGTCGACCTCGTCTCTGATGGCTGTGATTGTCTTGCTTGATGTACTGACCAGCACTACTTGACTGTCGGCTCCATGCTCTGCCTGACTGAGGAGGTCGGCTGCCACAAAGGCAGGGATGCAGTTTTCGTCTGCCAGCACTTCCACTTCGCTTGGTCCGGCGGGCATGTCGATGGCTACATCGCTGAGCGATACCATCTGCTTGGCGGCGGTGACATACTGATTGCCGGGACCGAAAATCTTATCAACCTTAGGGATGCTCTCTGTGCCGTAGGCCATGGCTGCGATGGCTTGCGAACCCCCTACCTTATATACTTTAGTCACTCCGGCAAGGCGTGCGCTAAACAATATGGCGGGATTGACGCTGCCGTCTTGGCGCGGTGGGGTGCATAGCACTATCTCAGAGCATCCTGCTATCTTGGCAGGGGTGGCCAACATCAGCACCGTAGAGAAGAGTGGGGCAGTACCGCCCGGCACATAGAGTCCTACCTTCTCAATGGGCACAGCCCTTTGTTCGCATACCACCCCGGGGGCTGTCTCCACCCTGATGGGGCTGAAACGCTGTGCCTCGTGGAAGGTGGCGATATTCTTGTATGCCATACGGATGGAGTCCTTCAGCTCGGCGGCCATCTGCTGCTCTGCCGCGGTGAACTCACTCTCGCTCACGGCCAACTCGCCGAGAGTAACGTGGTCAAACTGCAGCTCCAATTCGCGCAGGGCTTTGTCGCCTTCTGTCTTGACTCTGTTAATCACTCCGCCTACAGTGGCAAAGAGGCTGCTCACGTCAAACGACGGTCTCTTGAGCAGCTCTGCCCATGTCTCACGTTTCGGATATTCTATGTATTTCACAATAATGCTCAATGTTCAATGCTCAATGCTCAATGTATCACAACACCATTTTCTCAATCGGCAACACCAGTATGCCTTGGGCACCGTTGTCTTTGAGTTGTCCGATTATCTCCCAGAAGCGTTTGCGCTCAAGCACCGTATGGATGGAGCACCACTGCTTGTCGGCCAGTGGCATCACCGTGGGACTCTTGATGCCCGGCAACACAGCCAGTATGTCGTCCACTCTGTCAACGGGCACGTTCATCATCACATATTTCTTGTGCTCGGCCTCCTTCACGGCTTCCAGACGGAAGAGTAGCTCTTCGAGTGTGGCGCGCTTCTCCTCGTCCAGTTGAGGAGTGGCAATGAGCAGGGCTTCGCTCTGCACCACAGTCTCCACTTCCTTCAGGTTATTGGTGATGAGGGTGGAGCCGCTGCTTACTATGTCGAAGATGGCGTCGGCCAGGTCGATGCCCGGGGCTATCTCCACAGATCCGGTTATGACGTGTATGTCGGCTTTCACGCCCTGCTCCTCGAGGTATTGGCGCAGTATGTTGGGGTAGGAGGTGGCAATGGTCTTGCCCTCAAACCACTGCGGGCCGTTGTATTCCTTGCCCTTGGGTATGGCCAGCGACAATCGGCAACGGCTGAAGCCGAGGCGCTTCACCACATCTACTTTCTCACCACGCTCCAGTAGCTCGTTCTCGCCCACGATGCCGAGGTCGGCAACGCCCTGTGCCACAGTCTGCGGTATGTCGTCATCGCGGAGGTAAAGTATCTCTATGGGGAAGTCGTTGGCGCGCACCAGCAGTGAGCGTTCCGACTTGCGCACCTTGATGTCGGCCTCTGCCAGCAGGGCCATGGTGTCCTCATAGAGGCGGCCCTTTGATTGTACTGCAATTCTAAGCATATTTGATATGATATTTAATGTGAAGTGCGAAATTACAAAAATAATTTTAAAGGAGGCAGTTATTTGCGCATTTTTTAGTGATATGCTGTTTTCTTGTGCGTAGAATTGAAAAGTATTAGAGTAATTTCTCATCTTTGCAGCATAAATCAACAGCGCCGACGTGTGGGTGGTGGCTACTGGAAAGTAGCGCCCGGTCCTTTTTATTCTCCGCTCGCCTTTTTTCTTGTAAACATTAAACCATTAAATATTAAAAAAAGTTATAAATGTTTCGGATATGTGTGCGTTTTTTAGTAATTTTGCGGTGCGTTAGATGAGGGAGGTGCGCATTTGTGATGCCGAACTCTCTGAATGCTAGAATGATAGCGATTGGCAATTGACGATTGACGATTGAACATTGAAATTTATAATTCATAACATTAATTGATATGCCACTAAAGGATGGAAAGATTTCTCAGGTAATCGGCCCTGTTGTTGATGTGTATTTCGACACCGAGGGGCTTAAGCCCGAGGAGGTGCTCCCCAAAATTCATGATGCCCTCGAGATAGACAGGGGCGAAGCAGGCAAGCTGGTGCTTGAGGTTCAGCAGCATATAGGCGAGGACACGGTGAGAACCGTGGCCATGGACTCTACCGACGGCCTGCAGCGCGGTATGGATGTTAAGCAACTTGGCGCTCCTATCAGTATGCCTACCGGCGAACAGATAAAGGGGCGCTTGCTCAATGTTATAGGCGAGCCTATCGATGGCATGAAAGACTTCAGCCAGGCTGAGTCAGCGCCTATTCATCACCCTGCGCCTAAGTTCGACGAGCTGAAGACCACCAAGGAGGTGCTTACCACAGGCATCAAGGTGATCGACCTGCTGGAGCCCTATATCAAGGGCGGTAAGGTAGGACTCTTCGGCGGTGCCGGTGTAGGCAAGACGGTGCTCATCATGGAGCTCATCAACAATATCGCCAAGGGCCACGACGGTTTCTCCGTCATCGCCGGTGTTGGCGAGCGTACTCGTGAGGGCAACGATATGCTTCGCGAGATGATTGAGGCTGGCGTTATCAAGTATGGCAAGAAGTTTGAGCAACTCATGGAGGAGGGCAAATGGGACCTCTCCGCCGTTGACTACGACGAGCTGGCCAAGAGCCAGGCCACCCTTGTGTATGGCCAGATGAATGAGCCTCCCGGAGCACGTGCTTCCGTGGCTCTGTCAGGTCTTACCGTGGCTGAGTCGTTCCGCGACATGAGTGCCAAGACCGGCAAGGAAACCGATGTGCTGTTCTTCATCGACAATATCTTCCGCTTCACTCAGGCAGGCTCTGAGGTGTCGGCTCTGCTGGGCCGTATGCCGAGTGCCGTGGGCTATCAGCCTACGCTGGCTAGTGAGATGGGCGCCATGCAAGAGCGTATCACCTCCACCAAGAATGGTTCCATCACCTCTGTGCAGGCAGTGTATGTGCCGGCCGATGACCTCACCGACCCAGCTCCTGCCACCACCTTCTCTCACCTCGACGCCACCACGGTGCTCAGCCGTAAGATTACCGAGCTCGGTATCTACCCCGCCGTTGACCCGTTGGCTTCGTCATCGCGTGCCCTCGACCCCAACATCGTGGGCAAGGACCACTACGACTGCGCCCAGAGGGTGAAGCAGATACTCCAGAAATACAACGAGCTGCAAGATATTATCGCCATCCTCGGTATGGACGAGCTCTCCGATGAGGACAAGCTCACCGTGAACCGTGCCCGCCGTGTGCAGCGCTTCTTGAGCCAGCCGTTCACCGTGGCAAGCCAGTTCACCGGACTCCCCGGTGTGATGGTCAGTCTGCAAGACTGCATAAAGGGCTTCAACATGATACTCGATGGCGAGGTTGACGACCTGCCCGAGCAGGCATTCCTCAACGTTGGCACCATCGACGAGGCTATCGAGAAGGGCCGCAAGCTCCTCGAGGCCGCAAAGGGAGCCTAACCCCTAACCTTTAATCCATTAACAGTGAACCTCACCATAGTAACTCCGGAAAAGATTGTGTTTCAAGGCCAAGCCACGGGAGTGGCGGTGCCTGGCACTAAGGGTGCATTTGAGGTGCTCGACAATCATGCGCCCATCATCTCCAGCCTTCAGGCAGGCATCATTACTGTACGTACTGCCGATGGCGACCAAGAGTTTCCTATCCGTTCCGGATTCATAGAGGTGGCCAACAACGAAGTGTCTGTTTGCGCCGAGTGCGATTGACCGCTTAACGCTAACCCCTAACCGCTAACCGCTC
>JAGCTG010000053.1 GCA_017963785.1 Bacteroidaceae bacterium
GTGCTCAACACCGCCGTGGCAGAAGCGCTGACGAGCTTCAAGAAGCGTGTGGACGAGCATATAGCAAACGGCGAGGACAAGACAACGGCCATAGTGAGAGTGCTGCGCGAGGACATCAAGCTGTGTAAGCCTATCCATTTCGAGGGCAACGGCTACTCCGACGAATGGAAAGCAGAAGCTGCCAAGCGTGGACTGGACTGCGAGACTTCTTGCCCGCTCATCTTCGACCGCTACCTCGACGCAGATAGCATACGCATGTTTGAGGAGCAGCACGTGATGCGTGAACTGGAACTCAAGGCTCGCAACGAGATAAAGTGGGACACCTACACCAAGAAGATACAGATAGAAGCGCGTGTGTTTGGTGACATGGCGATGAACCAAATAATACCCGTAGCGATGCGCTACCAGAGCATGCTTATCGACAACGTAAGCAAGATTGCCGGCACATTCCCAAAGGAGGAGGCCGACAAGCTCAATGCTGACAATATCCAGATAATCCGTGAGATATCTGAGCATACCCGCTTTATCATCGAGAATGTCAAGGCAATGGTCGAGGCACGCAAGGTTGCCAACAAGATTGAGTCGGAGCGCGAGAAGGCTGTGCAGTATCACGACACAGTGCAGCCCTACCTCGAAAGCATCCGCTATCATGTGGACAAACTCGAACTGTTAGTAGAGGACGAGCTCTGGGTATTGCCCAAGTACCGAGAACTACTGTTTATTAGATGATCGAACATTAAAGACTGAAGATTATGAAATCAAATCGTGCTATAATTATTCTTGCGCTGAGCACTATATTGATTGGCGCATTGCTCATAGCCTTTCCTGCCAACGCCACTAAGTGGCTGGTGATGGCTATCGGAGCATTGTTTCTTGTGCCCGGTATTGTGGGCGTGGCAACCTATGTCATTCAGCGTCGTCGTCAGGCAAATGCCAACGAGCCACAGCCAGCAGACGACAAAAAAACGAAAGAGAAGAAAGGGAAGAACATCTTTCCGTTCATCGGTATCGGCAGCATACTGTTTGGAGCCGTGCTACTGATTATCCCCGGCAATTTCCAGAACGCGCTGCTCTATATACTTGGAGCGTTTCTGGTGCTCGCCGGACTGGCGCAGATATACCGCTTTCTGCAGTTGCGCAAGCAATATCAGCTCAGTGCCCTACCCTACATCGTATCAGCACTCGTTAGTGTAGCCGGCATAGTGGTGATTGTGCTCAACCACAACGGCGGCACACTACCCACGAAAGTAGGAACCACCAATAGCCCTGCCTACTGGCCATCGATGATTTTCGGTATCGCCAGTGTGATATTCGGTATTTCGGAGATTATCTACGCAATACAGTTCAGGAAGGAAGGGGAAAAGATGGTCGCCGAGTCGGAAAAACCGAAGATTCCGGAAATACCGGAGAAGCAAGAAAAACCAGCAGAGCAAGAGAAACCGTTAACGCCGGAAACACCTGCAGAGCCAGAAAAGCCCGCAGAACCGGAGAAAATCGCAGAGCCAGAAAAGCTCGCGGAGCCGGAGCCTGCCCCTTCGTTTCAAGTACCCGAATACACAACCACCAATAACACTTCGTACGCCACCAGTACACCTCAGCCCCAGACACCCAATCTAACAATAGAGGCTGAAGTTGACAGCGAGACCTAAGATGCTGACACTTACGCTGACACGCCACGGACAGACCGTGGAAAACGTAGAAGGCATACTACAAGGACAGACGGCAGGTCACCTTACCGCCGCGGGTATAGCCCAAGTCAAAATGCTGAGATCACAGCTGAATGCAGAGGATTACGATATCATCCTGTGCAGTGACCTGGAGCGCACCCGTGTGTGTGCTGAAATAATAAATAAGAAGCTAAAATTGCCTCTGATAGCTACCCCCCTGTTGCGCGAACGCGACTGGGGGGAATATACTGGCCGCAAGATTAGCACCATCACTACCCCGCCCTCGCAGTTTCCGCCCAGCATAGAGAATGCCGAGCAGCTCGCTGCGAGAGCGCAGCTATTTATAAGACATATCCTTGACCACTACGATGACAAACGTCTGCTGTGCGTAGGCCATGGATATTTCAACCGTTGCATACAAGCCTTGATAGAACAACAGACGGTGCACGACACACCCAGATGGGAAAATGTGGAACTGCGCGCCTTCAATATAGACCGCAACATACTCTGTCACAAAGGACCTACTGACTATATCGTGAGCGAGAGGTAATGCTGAAAGTTCTCGACTCTCGCCTCTCGTCTCTCTACTCTCGACCCTCGACTCTTGACTCTCGACCCTAAACATGAATGTCTGGAAAACAGTGCTCTTCATATTCTGTGTCCTCTGCGGACTTGCGCTGATATGCGTAGGAGTGCCCAAAGACGGCGTAAAAATCGGAAATGTGACGCTGGAGTGGCCCACGCTCAAGGAAGCGCTTACCCCTGCCGCAGTCGAAAGCACAACAGACGTTGACGAGGCATTGCAGGCACGCATCAATGCACTGCGCGACGCCAAGCAGAAGGAGTTTGATGAGTTCTGCAGCAAAAATCCCGCCCGTATTTACCTACCCAATAACGACACTACCTACCTCGATGCCTTCTTTGAGGCTCTCGACAATGCCGGGAAGAAGCCAGTGCGCATCCTTCACTACGGCGACTCACAGTTGGAGTGCGACCGTATGACAGCAGATCTGCGCGAACACTTCCAAAGCAAGTTTGGCGGCGGTGGCGTAGGTATGGTGCCTGCCGTACAACCCATTGCCACCTACACACTGGGGCAGAGTGTCAGTCCCGCCCTCCGTCACTACTGCGCCTATGGCTCTCCTGAGTTTCGCGCCGGGCATTGGCGCTACGGTCCTATGGCATCAATGTCGAGAGTAGATGGCAGCGCATCGTTTAGCTTCACCGCTCACGGCGGTGACAAATTTCCCCACTGCCAGGAGTTTCAGAAAGTGTCCGTTGCCATCAAGGGCAGCGGTTCGCTACGCATAAGGACTACCGACAGCACCTATCAGCTTACCAGCAAGATAGAGGCCGACAGCACACTGCGTATCTTCACTGCCACACTGGCGCGCAAGACCAACCGAGCCACACTGAATGTGAGCGGCAATATGGACATCTACGGCATCATGCTCGATGGCAAAAGCGGCGTAGCCATGGACAACATACCAATGCGAGGATGCTCCGGCACAATGTTCACCTCCATCGACCGCAAATCGTTTGCCCCATTCTTTAAGCAACAAAACGTGGGACTCATCATCCTGCAATACGGCGGTAACTCAGTGCCTTACCTCAAGGGGCCTAAATCCATCAGCACCTACGCCGACCAAGTGCGCAAGCAGATAGCCTTGTTCCGCAGAGTGGCTCCGAAAGCACGGATACTCTTTATCGGCCCCTCCGACATGGCTACCAGCATCGGAGGTCGCATGCAGACCTATCCTCACCTTGCAGAAGTGATTGACTCACTGCGCACCGCAGTCAACGGCGAGGGCGCAGCCTACTGGGACATGCAGGGAGCTATGGGCGGCAACGGCTCAATGGTGCAATGGGTGAAGGCACGTCCTGCATTGGCAGGCACCGACTATATTCACTTCACTCCTCGCGGTGCGGAGCAGATATCACAAATACTTTACGACACCTTCTTATTATACTATAAGTTCTATTGTTTCCGCAAAAATGAAAGCTAAAACAAAAATAATTATATTACTGCTCATCAGCATATTATCAGTTGAGGTTGTGAAGGCGCAGAGCCACCGTTTCAACCTGCAGCCCATCGACTCGCTGCCATGTGTGGTACAAGACTCCGCCTACCTTTATTTCCCCAGAAGTCACAAGGTGTTCGACAATCTCTATGCCAAACTCACCGCCCTACTTAGCAAGGGGAAGCAGCGCATCAATGTGCTCCATATCGGTGGCAGTCATGTACAAGCCGGCTACCTCTCAGGTCGTATGCGCAGCAATCTTATCTCAATGACCGACAGTGTCAGTCGCTGGCACTCGCAGCCTGCCGACCGCGGACTCGTCTTCCCCTTCAAGGTGCTACGCACCAACGCCCCCACCAACTATAGCTTTAGCTACACAGGGCAATGGTCAGCCAGCCGTTGTATCTCACAAACTCCCGATGCAGTGCTTGGTCTTGCAGGAGCCGCAGCCATCACTCGCGATTCCACCGCTACGCTCACCCTCTCGCTTGGCGATGAATGGCAGTTCTCGCAGCTCCACCTATTGGGCTATGCCAGTAACCCCGATATCTATCCAGTCCTTGTGCTGGACGGCGACACGCTGTACCCCTATCCTGACAATGGCACTACGGGCTATCTTTTTGCACTGCCGCGCTACACAAGTAATTGCACCCTCGCCTTTGTGGGGCTGGGCAACGGCAAGAGCTTCACAGTGCGAGGCATGCTGCCAGTCAGCGGTCGCTACGGCATCACCTACAGCGAATCGGGAGTCAACGGTGCCGCCGTACCGTCATGGCTTCGCTGCGAAGCTTTTAGCGAGGAACTCGCGCTGTTGCCACCTGACCTTGTGGTATTTGGCATAGGTATCAACGACGCTGCCTGCAGCTACGATAAATTCAACCCCGAGACCTTCAAACAGAATTACCGTGACCTCATTGCCTGCATACGTAAAGTCAATCCAAATGCCGCCCTGCTTTTCATTACCAACAACGACTGCTACCAAACCGTGAGGACACGTCGCTACAACGCCAACACACCACGTGTGGAGCAAGCCTTCAAAGAGCTCGCTACAGAATATGACGGCTGTGTATTCAATGTGTTCCGGATTATGGGAGGTCCGCGCTCTGCCGGACACTGGGTAAGCCAAGGACTCATGCAGCGCGACCGTGTCCACTTCACCAAAGCAGGATATACGCTTATAGCCGACTTGCTGTATAACGCTATTGTGAGGGATTATCAGTCTACATTGAGTATTGGACATTGAGCATTGAACATTGGACATTGGAAGCTGTAAGTAATATATTGACGATGCTGTGGGAGTACATACAAAGTGTGTTCTCCTTCAATCCCGACAGTCCGCTGCTGTTCACGCAGTTTCAGTTCTGGGCATTCTTTGCTATGGTGTTCACATTCTTTGCACTCACCAAGAGCAGGCCCCTGATGCGCAATGCCTATCTCTTCTTCGTCAGCCTGCTATTCTACTACAAGACCAGTGGACTGTTTGTAGGCATACTCGTGTTTGTCACCATCAGCGATTTCTTCATAGCCCAGGGCATCTACGCCCTTCGCAATAACAGGCGGTGGAAACAGCGTGCCCTACTCTGCCTAAGCATACTCATCGACCTCGGCATACTCTGCTACTTCAAATACGCCTACTTCTTCGCCGACTTTGTCAACACACTGCTTGGCACACACATAGAGGTCACCAATGTCATTGCCGCCTGGGGCAATAGCGCACTCGGCCACAACTTCTTCAGCGTAGAGCATATAATACTGCCCGTAGGTATCAGCTTCTTCACCTTCCAGATTATATCCTACACCTGCGACGTATATAAGGGACTTGTCAAGCCTGTGCGAAACATACTCAACTTCGGCTTTTATGTCAGCTTCTTCCCGCAACTCGTGGCTGGCCCTATCATCAAGGCCAGCGACTTCATACCGCAACTCTACCGCAAATACAATCTCAGCCGGCTGCAGTTTGGCATCGCTGTGTTCTGGATAATCAACGGCCTGTTGAAAAAGATTATCCTCAGCGACTACCTTGCCGTCAACTTCATCGACCGTGTATTTGAGAACCCCCATCTCTTCACCGGCTTTGAGAACCTAAGCGCCCTCTTCCTTTACTCCATGCAAGTCTATGCCGACTTCTCCGGCTATACTGACATA
>JAGCTG010000054.1 GCA_017963785.1 Bacteroidaceae bacterium
TACATTTAGAGACAGGCCCACAGAAAAAGATGTGGAAGACAAAGAGAACCAAGAACACATTTGTGAACAAATCCAGTACGGTGTAATCAAAATCCGCAAGATGTCAACAATCTCAGTTAATTGTCAATTTAATAAGTACGATGTAAATAAAATCAGTGTAAAACCAGAAGAAAACTGTAAACGAATTTCAGGAAAAGACAGAAAAATTTTTTGTATTTTTCTCTACGAAACTACGCAAATGGAGATAACACACTGAAATCAAGCAAACTATTTGCGTAGTCAACTGCGTAGTTTGCGTAGTTTAGGGCCTGTTTTGCGTAGTTTAAACGCCCAAATCCCCCATTTTTAGGCAAAAACCGAGCCTTTGCGTGCAAAAAAACTTCACTTTTAGAGCAAAAATCTCCACTCTTAGACATGCAAAACCCCACTCCCACGAAAATTAAACCCACTCTCGCGCACACGAGAGCGGCTTTAGATTTCACGACGGCGGCTTTAGTTTTCACGAGAGTAGACTTAGTAAAAACGAGAGTGCACCAAGTTTTCGTTATCGTTATCGTTTTCGTTACCAAAGCCACCCTATGGTTAACAACTGCCAGTTGTTAACTGCACAAAACCACTTTTCTTATTTTTCGGACTATGCGTTTGCCCTGTCAGGGGTGCAGGGATATTTGACGACTGCTCGTGGGAGCTGGCTCACAAGAAGTAGTAGGCAAAGACCACTGTGATGCGCGTAGCGCAAACGCAAAGTCTTTTTTCCTATTTTTTTTATCTGTTAGATTCGTGTTATCCGTGTTTTAAAATAAAGTGGGACTTCGTGAAAATTATCCCCGTTCGCGTTACATTTATCTCTGTTCGCGTTCACATTTATCCCTGTTCTTGCGAGATTTATCTCTGTTCGCGTTCGAAGCAAATCAACAACTCAACACTTTTTATGCTGCATTAACTTTTTTTACGTGAGTCGTTTGCGGTATATATTATAAATAAGGTGTAATTTTGCCGCGATTTGAATACTTGATACCAATGAAGAAACTTTTCATTTTCTTATTGTGCGCAGCAGTGGCCATCAGCGGTAGCAGCCGCAAGACGGTAGCCCTGGTGCTGGGCGGAGGCGGTGCTAAAGGTGCTGCCGAAGTGGGTGTGCTGAAGTATATCGAGCGCTCTGGAGTGCCTATCGATATGGTGGTGGGCACGAGCATCGGCTCGGTGGTGGGCGGCCTCTACTGCGCGGGCTATCGCGCGGACGA
The DNA here is from genome assembly GCA_017963785.1 of Bacteroidaceae bacterium. Classification (GTDB taxonomy): domain Bacteria; phylum Bacteroidota; class Bacteroidia; order Bacteroidales; family Bacteroidaceae; genus UBA6382. Next base: position 1,245 of record JAGCTG010000054.1, read on the forward strand.
GATGGACCGCATATTCCGCTCGCAGGAGTGGATAGACCTCTTCTCCGACGGCATCTCGATGGACAACTTGCTCAACGAGCTGGTGGATAACCCCATGTCGGTGCTTGAGAAGATGAGAGGGCTCTTTGACCTCAAGTCGATGCTCAAGGAGTTTGGTGTCGTGAAGGGGGACAGCATTGTGGGCTTTCTCGATAATCTGATAAAGAGGGCGCCGTATCGCGTTGGAGAGCCTCCTGCGTTTCGTGCCGTGGCTGTTGATATGAAGACGATGGACGAGGTGCTACTCCGCAACAACTCTGAGTCTCGCGACATGGCAATGAATATGCGGGCGAGCATGGCCATCCCACTGGTGTTCCGCCCTGTGCAAAAGGACGGCATGATGCTGGCTGACGGCGGAGTGCTCAACAACCTGCCGGTGGACGTGGCTCGTGCGATGGGCGCTGACATCGTGATAGCCGTAGACCTCACGCAGACGAAGCACGAGGACTATGAGCCGCCTTCAGGACTGATGGACAAGGAGTGGGCGCAGAAGCTATTGGACCGCGTGCCTTGGGTTAAATGGATTATGCAGCGTCCCGACCGCGAGAAGTATAATCGCAACGTGAAGGACGCAGACGTGTATATCAACCCAACGCTCGACGACTGCTCAGTAACGAGTTTCGGCAAGGTGGACTACATGATTCGCCAAGGGGAGAAGGCAGGTAAAAAGGCGCTCCGCAAACTGAAGAAAATCAAGAAGAAGGCGAAGAAGTAAACTTCGCCAGTTGTGGCAGGGCGACTTCCATCACGCTTACGGGGGCTGAAATGGTTAGCGTGCAGCGCATATCGGTATGCTGGGAGACAACGCGGATGGAGCGTTCCTTTATTATTTTCATCACATTGTTCATGGCTGAGTAGTCAAACTCTATTACAGCCTGTTGTTCGCGTGTGCGTGTTACGATGTCGGCAGCCTGCAGTGCTGCGGTGGCAGCCTCGCGGTAGGCGGCGATGAGGCCAGGGGTGCCGAGTAGTATGCCGCCGAAGTAGCGCACTACAATCATCAGCACATTGCTGACGCCTGAGCTCTGCAATGCTCCCATCATGGGGCGACCGGCTGTGCCGGATGGCTCGCCGTTGTCGCTATACTTCTCAAGCTCATCGACAGCAAACGCATAGCACACATGGCGGGCGTCGTAGTAGCGCTTGCGGTAGTCACGGATAAGGTCCTGCGCCTGCTGCTCACTTTCGATGGGGTGGGCGAATGCGAGGAAACTGCTTTTCTTGACTGTGATTTTGGCTTGAGCAGGTGACGATATGGTGCGGTAGGTGTCCATTTCAGAGCAAAGTTAGCGTTATTTTGCGTAAAAATGGTGTTTGTATCACAAAAAATTAGTAATTTCGCAGCCAATTATTATAAATAAGGTGAAGATGATAAAGATTTCTTTCCCCGACGGCTCTGTAAGAGAGTATGAGAGCGGTATTACCGGCCTGCAGATAGCCGAGAGTATTTCTCCTGCATTGGCTCGCAATGTGGTGAGCTGCGCTGTGAACGATGTAACCACAGAATTGAACCGTCCCATCACTGAGGACGCTACGATACAACTGTTCCGTTTTGAGGACAAGGAGGGCAAGCACACCTTCTGGCACACCAGCGCTCACCTGCTGGCAGAGGCCCTGAAGGAGCTCTACCCCGGCATACAGTTCGGCTTCGGTCCTGCTGTGGAAAATGGTTTCTTCTATGACGTGATGCCCAAGGAGGGCGACGTGATTTCTGAGAATGACTTTCCCAAGATAGAGGAGAAGATGATGGAGCTGGCTCGCAAGGACGAGCCCGTGGTACGACGCGAGGTGGGCAAGGCTGATGCTGTGAAAGAGTTCACCGCCGACGGCCAGACCTACAAGGTGGAGCACATCGAGCAAGACCTGGAGGATGGCTCTATCACCACCTATACCCAAGGTAATTTCACCGACCTCTGCAAGGGCCCCCACCTCATGAGCACAGGCCTCATCAAGGCAGTGAAGATTATGAGCGTGGCAGGCGCATTCTGGAGAGGTGACGCCAACCGCGAGCAGATGACTCGCATCTATGGCATCTCATTCCCCAAGAAGAAGATGCTCGACGAGTATATGGTGATGCTCGAGGAGGCCAAGAAGCGCGACCATCGCAAGATAGGCAAGGAGATGGAGCTCTTTATGTTCAGCGAGAGGGTAGGCAAGGGTCTGCCTATCTGGCTGCCGAAGGGCACCGACCTCCGCCTGAGACTCGAGGCATTCCTTAAGAAGATTCAGGGCCAGTTTGGTTATCAGCAGGTTATCACTCCGCATATTGGCAATAAGCAGCTTTACATCACCTCGGGTCACTACGCCAAGTATGGCAAGGATTCTTTCCAGCCCATACATACCCCCGATGAGGGCGAGGAGTATATGCTCAAGCCGATGAACTGCCCCCACCACTGCGAAATCTACGCTAGCAAGCCGCGCTCTTATCGCGACCTGCCCGTGAGGTTGGCTGAGTTTGGCACCGTATATCGCTACGAGCAGAGCGGCGAGTTGCACGGCCTTACCCGCGTGCGCTCATTCACTCAGGATGATGCCCACATATTCTGCCGCCCCGACCAGGTGAAGGAGGAGTTCCTCAATGTGATGGACATCATTCTGATTATCTTCAAGACTCTGAAATTCGACAACTACGAGGCTCAGATATCGCTGCGCCACAAGACCGACCACTCCAAGTACATAGGCAGCGAGGAGAACTGGGAGAAAGCTGAAGCCGCTATCATTGAGGCTTGCAAGGAGAAGGGCATCGAGGCCAGAATAGAATATGACGAAGCTGCCTTCTATGGTCCCAAGCTCGACTTCATGGTCAAGGACGCTATTGGACGCCGCTGGCAGTTGGGCACCATCCAGGTGGACTACAACCTGCCGGAGCGCTTCGACCTCAAGTATATCGGCAGCGATGGCGAGGAGCACCGTCCCGTGATGATTCATCGCGCACCCTTCGGTTCGATGGAGCGATTTGTGGCTGTGCTGATTGAGCACACTTGCGGCCACTTCCCCCTCTGGCTTACCCCGACGCAGGTGGCCATACTGCCTATCTCGGAGAAATACAACGACTATGCCGAGAAGGTTGCCGCCACACTCAAGGAGAGCGACGTGAGGGCTACCATCGACATGCGCAATGAGAAGATAGGACGTAAGATTCGCGATAACGAGGTGATGCATATCCCTTACCTGCTTGTGGTGGGTGAAAAGGAGGCTGCCGAAGGCACAGTGGCAGTCCGTAAGCAGGGCGCACAAGACCTCGGAACCATGAAGATTGACGATTTTGCGAAAAAAATCAACGAAGAAGTGGCTGAATTAATAAATATTGATTAATTTTGCAGCCCCAAACTTAATACATGAAGAACGACAGAGCAAAACAGCAGTACAGAATCAACGAGCAGATCAGGGCTCGCGAAGTGCGCGTGGTAGGCGACGGAATAGAGTCGGAAGTGATGCCGACACGTGATGCCATCGACCTTGCACGGAGTATGGACCAGGACCTGGTGGAGATTTCTCCCACCGCAGTGCCCCCCGTGTGCCGCGTAATCGACTACTCTAAGTTCCTCTATCAGCAGAAGAAAAAGCAAAAGGAGATGAAGGCCCGCCAGGTCAAGATAAGCGTGAAGGAGATACGCTTCGGACCGCAGACCGACGAGCACGACTACGACTTCAAGCTTAAGCATGCCAAGGAGTTTCTTGAGGCAGGCAACAAGGTGAAGGCGTATGTCTTCTTCCGCGGACGCTCGATAGTGTTCAAGGAGCAGGGCGAGGTGCTGCTGCTACGATTTGCCAATGACCTCGAAGAGGTGGGCAAGGTGGAGCAGATGCCGTCGCTGCTGGGCAAGAGGATGATTATGTTCCTAGCTCCCAAGAAGATGCCCACCGCTGCCAAGAAGGCTGTCGCTGCCGACGAGGTACCTGCAAAGAAAAACCAATCGACCGGCAAACCCGAGCAGAAAGCACGCAAGGAATACACCGGGCCGAAGGTGGAGGGCGAGAACTTCGACGACTAGACTCCTAACTGATAACAAGTGCGTGTAGTGTACTGATTTCACGCTGCCGCCAATAGATAATCAACAACTTAAACCATTAAAAACAATGCCAAAAGTTAAGACCAACTCCGGTGCCAAAAAGAGATTTACTCTTACCGGAACAGGAAAAGTGAAAAGAAATCATGCTTACCACAGTCACATTCTTACGAAGAAGACCAAGAAGCAGAAGAGAAACCTGGACCACGTAGCAATCGTTGACCGCACTAACCTCAAGCAGGTGCGCGAACTGCTCAACCTCCGCTAAGCCACACACTCACTGCAAGTAAGTAAACAAAAGTTATTAACCGAATGTTCAGCCAACAAGACCTATTGCAGGCGCTGACATTCAAAAACAACAAAAACTATGCCAAGATCAGTAAATCACGTTGCATCAAGAGCAAGAAGAAAGAAGATTCTTAAGTTAACGCGCGGCTACTTTGGCGCCCGCAAGAATGTGTGGACCGTAGCTAAGAATACTTGGGAGAAAGGTCTCACCTATGCTTTCGCCGACCGTCGTAAGAAGAAGCGCAACTTCCGCGCGCTGTGGATTCAGCGTATCAACGCTGCTGCACGCATGGAGGGCATGAGCTACTCTCAGCTCGTAGGCAAGCTCCACAAGGCAGACATCCAGATCAACCGCAAGGTGCTGGCTGACCTCGCTGTCAACAACCCCGAGGCTTTCAAGGCTATCGTAGCTAAGGTAAAGTAACAACGCTAAAATAATAATAAGTGCGGGCAATTTCTTGTCCGCACTTATTTGTTTGCTTATTCGCTTATGCTTGGGGCTCACACAACTCTGTGAGGATACCCACGGTGCTCTTCGGATGGAGGAAGGCAATATTCATAGAGTCAGCGCCCTTGCGGGGAGCCTTGTCGATAAGGCGAATGCCTGCAGCATCAGCCTCAGCGAGTGCGTTGGCTACGCCGTCCTCAATGCGGAATGCCATGTGGTGCATGCCCTGACCGCGCTTCTCGAGATAAGCAGCGATGGTGCTTTCGGGCGATGTCGGCTCAAGGAGCTCAAGCTTTACCTCGCCAACCTTGAGGAAAGCGGTCTTAACTTTCTGGTCTTCTACAACCTCGGTCTTGTAGCACTTCAGGCCGAGTACATTCTCAAAATAAGGGAGCACTTTTTCAATGCTTTCAACGGCGATGCCGATGTGTTCAATCTGTGAAATCTTCATAGTTTTTGGGTTTGTGAGTTTGTGTTATGATTAGTTTGTGGTGCAAAGATACTTCTTTTCTCGCGGAAAATGATTATTTTTGCAGTTAAAATCGTACGTATGCAATATATTGAAACAGAAATTAAGGGTGTTTGGGTGATTGAGCCCAGAGTTTTCGAGGATGCTCGCGGCTATTTCATGGAGACGTGGCGCCAAGAGGACTTTGATGCCCACATAGGGAGCACAGTGTTTGTGCAAGACAATGAGTCGTGTTCATCCTATGGCGTGGTGCGCGGTCTCCACTATCAGAAAGGCGAGTGGAGCCAGGCCAAGCTGGTGAGGGTGATGCAGGGCAAGGTGCTCGACGTGGCAGTGGATCTGCGCCGTTCGTCAGAGACCTTTGGCAAGTTTGTGGCCGTGGAGCTGAGTGCCGACAACAAGCGCCAGCTTTTTGTGCCGCGCGGTTTTGCTCATGGCTTTGCTGTGTTGAGCGATACTGCTGTGTTCGCCTATAAGGTGGACAACAAGTATATGCCGTCGGCGGAGGCAAGCATTCGCTTCGACGACCCCGACATAGGCATCGAGTGGCCCGTGGCAGCAGAGGATATGATTCTCTCGCCCAAAGACCTCAATGCCAAGAGCTTTAAGGAAGCTGAAAAGTTTTAACCTTTTAACCTTTTAACTTTTTAACCTTTTGAAAAACATACGCAACTTCTGCATTATTGCCCATATCGACCACGGCAAGTCAACGCTGGCGGACCGTCTGCTGGAGTTTACTAAGACTATCGACGTGACGGAGAACCAGATGCTCGACGATATGGACTTGGAGCGCGAGCGCGGTATCACCATCAAGAGCCACGCCATACAGATGGACTATGACTTTGGGGGCGAGCATTATGTGCTCAACCTTATTGATACCCCGGGCCATGTGGATTTTTCCTATGAGGTGAGTCGCAGCATTGCCAGTTGCGAGGGTGCTCTGCTGGTGGTGGACGCCACGCAGGGCGTGCAGGCCCAGACCATCAGCAATCTGTATATGGCTATCGACCACGACCTGGAGATTGTGCCGGTGGTCAACAAGTGTGACATGGACAATGCAATGCCCGAGGAGGTGGAGGACGAGATAGTTGACCTTCTGGGCTGTAAGCGTGAGGAGATAATACGTGCCTCAGGCCGCACCGGCATGGGCGTTGAGGAGATACTCAAGGCTGTGATAGAGCGTATTCCCGCTCCAAAGGGCGACCCCGACGCACCGTTGCAGGCTCTCATCTTCGACTCGGTGTTTAATCCCTTCCGTGGCATCATCGCCTATTTCAAAGTTGTCAACGGCACCATCCATACCGGCGAGCGTGTGCGCTTTGTCAATACCAAAAAAGAGTATAGTGCCGATGAGATAGGCGTGCTCAAGATGGACATGATACCCCGCAAGGAGATAGGCTGCGGCAACGTGGGCTATATCGTGAGCGGCATCAAGACTGCCACCGAGGTCAAGGTGGGCGACACTATTACCGCCATAGCCAATCCCTGCTCCGATGCTATCGCGGGCTTTGAGGAAGTGAAGCCTATGGTGTTTGCCGGCATTTATCCAATAGCCAGCGAGGACTTTGAGAACCTGCGTAGCTCGCTGGAGAAGTTGCAGCTCAACGATGCCAGTCTTAGCTTCAGTCCTGAGAGTAGTGTGGCCCTCGGCTTTGGTTTTCGCTGCGGTTTCCTCGGACTGCTACATATGGAGATAGTGCAGGAGCGACTGGATCGCGAGTTTGACATGGACGTCATCACCACGGTGCCCAACGTGTCGTATCTTGTTTACACTAAACACAAGGAGGTGCTCGAGGTGCACAACCCCTCTGACATGCCCGACCCCACAGAGATAGAGCATGTGGAAGAGCCCTACATCCGCGCCAGCATCATCACCTCCGCCACCTATATCGGCCCTATCATGACGCTGTGCCTTGGCAAGCGCGGCGAGTTGGTGAAGCAGGAGTTCGTGGCGGGCAATAGGGTGGAGATAATCTTCGACATGCCGCTGGGCGAGATAGTGATTGACTTCTACGACAAGCTGAAGAGCATCTCGCGTGGCTATGCCTCTTTCGACTATCATCAGAGCGGCTTCCGCAAGAGCAATCTCGTGAAACTCGACATCTTGCTCAACGGCGAGCCCGTCGATGCCCTCTCTACGCTCACTCATGCCGACAACGCCGTCACCTTCGGCAGGCGTATGTGCGAGAAACTGAAGGAGTTGCTACCGCGCCAGCAGTTTGATATCGCTATCCAAGCCGCCATCGGTGCCAAGATTATTGCCCGCGAAACGGTGAAGCAGGTGCGCAAAGATGTTACCGCCAAGTGCTACGGCGGCGACATCACCCGTAAGCGTAAACTGCTGGAGAAGCAGAAGCGCGGTAAGAAACGTATGAAACAAATAGGCAATGTGCAGGTACCCCAGAAGGCATTCCTTGCAGTGCTGAAACTTGACTGACAGATGAAAAGACTTGTGCTATCCGTGTTGACGCTGCTGATGGCAGTCGCCTCGCTTGGTCAGTCGGCCAAATATGAGAGCTACATCAGCAAGTATCGCCATCTGGCCATTGACCAGATGCGCCAACACAGCATACCCGCCAGCATCACTATGGCCCAGGCATTGCTGGAGAGCGGAGCCGGCACAAGCACACTTGCTGTGAAGGGGCACAACCACTTTGGTATCAAGGCCCACAACGACTGGACCGGTCCCGTGATGCTCAAAGATGATGATGCCCCAGATGAGAAATTCCGTGTCTATTCCCGCGACGAACAGAGCTACGAAGATCACTCTCTCTTCCTCAAGCGTGGCAGGCGTTATGCCTCGTTGTTCACTCTCTCCGTCACAGACTATAAGGGCTGGGCGCACGGCCTCAAGGCTGCCGGTTATGCCACTAGCCCCACCTATGCCTCCAAGCTAATACAGATAATCGAGGACTACAACCTCACTGCCCTCGACCAGGAGGCTCTCGGCCATCACCATATCAAGCCCGTGGTCAGCCATACAACGACTCCAGCTACCATTACGACCACCACTCCCACTGCGACTTCTGCTGAGCGTCCCATCCACTTCAACAACCGTAACTACTACATTGTGGCTCGCGCTGGTGACACCTTCGAGTCTTTGGCTAAGGAGTACGGAGTCAGTGCCCGCAAACTGCGTCGCAACAATGAGGTGGACAAGAACTACAAACTGCAGGCTGGCGACATGGTCTATTTTGAGAAGAAGCAGAAGCGGGCTGCAAAGGAATACAAGAAGAAATACCACGCCCTCCAGTCTGGCGAGTCGCTCTACAAGGTATCGCAGCTCTACGGCGTGCGCCTCAAGACATTATATAATATAAATAGGTACGCGCCCGACCACACTCCTAAGGTTGGCGACCGTATCCGCCTGAGATAAACAACTGTTATGCCACGCAAGATAAAAAACAATTGGATAGTGCCCAAAGGCCAGCCCCTGACCGAGGTGGACGAGATAGTCCTCGATTGGCAGGCACGCGGGTATCTGGTGCCCAAGCGTGAGCTCATCAAGACACCCGAGCAGATAGAGGGCATCCGCCGCAGTGGCAAGATAACCAACGGTGCCCTTGACCTTGTGGCTCGCGAGATTAAGGCTGGCATGACCACGGAAGACATCAATCGCCTTGTACACGAATACACCCTCGACCACGGCGGCACGCCAGCCCCACTCAACTACGAAGGTTTTCCTAAGAGCGTATGCACAAGCATCAACGATGTCGTTTGTCATGGCATCCCCAGCGAGGAAGAGATGCTCCTGCCGGGTGATATCGTCAATGTGGACGTCACCACTATCTACAAGGGCTATTACGCTGATGCCTCCCGCATGTATATCATCGAGGACACCTATCCCGAGTGGAAGCGCCTTGTGAAGGTGGCCAAGGAGTGTCGCGATCTTGGCGCGGCGGCGACTAAACCCTATTCTTTTGTTGGCGATATGGCTAAGGTCATCACCAAGCATGCCCACCAGAACGGATGCACCGTGGTGCGCGAGTTGTGTGGCCATGGGGTAGGGCTCGACTTCCACGAAGCTCCCGATGTCGATCATTACGGAGTGCGCGGCAAGAGTGGCATGCTGCTGGTGCCAGGCATGGTGTTCACCATAGAGCCGATGATAAACCTCGGAGGACGCGAGGTGTTTCAAGACGAAGACGACGGATGGACCATCTGCACCGAGGACGGCCAGCCATCCGCCCAGTGGGAGCACACCTATCTGCTCACTCCCCACGGCCTCGAAGTGTTAGTATAAATTAATGCTCAATCCTCAATGCTCAATAATATAACCATTCTTGGCATAGAGTCCAGTTGCGACGACACATCTGCCGCTATCATACGCGACGGCTATCTGCTCTCCAACGTCACCGCCTCGCAGCAGGTGCACGAGGAGTATGGCGGCGTAGTGCCCGAACTGGCCTCGCGCGCTCACCAGCAAAACATACTGCCTACCGTGGATGCAGCCATAAAGCGGGCAGGCATCAGCCTTAGCGATATCAGCGCAGTAGCCTGCACCCTGGGTCCTGGCCTTATGGGCTCGCTGCTTGTAGGCATCTCCTTTGCCAAAGGACTTTGTGTGTCATTAGGCCGTCCCCTTATCTCTGTCAATCATTTACAGGGCCATGTCCTTGCCCATTTCATTCAGGAGCAAGGTGCCGAGCGACCTGTCCCCGACTTCCCCTTCCTCTGCCTTCTCGTCAGCGGCGGCAACTCACAGATTGTCAAGGTCAATTCCTATAAGGACATGGAGATAATAGGTCGCACTATCGACGATGCAGCAGGCGAAACCATCGACAAATGCTCTAAGTTCATGGGGCTCGGCTATCCCGGTGGTCCCATCATCGACCGTCTGGCGCGTCAGGGCAATTCCAAGGCATTCACCTTCAATAAGCCGCATATCCCTGGCTTTGACTATAGCTTCAGCGGACTGAAGACATCCTTCCTCTATACCCTGCGCGACAAACTTGCCGAAGACTCTGATTTCATAGAAAAAAACAAGGCCGACCTTGCTGCCTCACTGGAGCGTACCGTGGTGGAAGTGCTCATCGATAAACTATCTAAAGCAGTGAAAGCCACAGGCATACGTCGGGTGGCTGTGGCAGGAGGTGTGTCGGCCAACACCGCTCTGCGCAATGCTTTTATTGCTCGTCAGCGCAGCGGCACATGGCAGACATTCATCCCGCCCTTCGGCTATACCACCGACAATGCCGCCATGATAGCCATAGCTGGATACTTTAAGTATCAAGATAACGACTTCTGCGACCTCGAAACACCACCTTTTTCGCGTATTTCTATCTAAAAATGAAAAAAAAGGAGAAGATATTTTGTCTATTCACTGAAAATAACTAATTTTGCACTCCGAAATTTTCGAACTTTAAAACTAAAAAATAACATAGCGATGGCAAAAATGTGTCAAATCACTGGTAAGAAAGCAATGACGGGCAACAACGTGTCCCACTCAAAGCGTCGCACAAAGCGTACCTTCGACGTGAACTTGCTTACCAAGAAATTCTATTATGTAGAGCAGGACTGCTGGATTCAGCTTACACTTAGCGCCGCAGGCCTCCGTTTGATAAACAAGCTCGGACTTGATGCAGCACTCCGCAACGCCGTAGAGAAAGGCTACTGCGACTGGAGGGATATTAAGGTGATTGCCTAAAACGACCTTAATATTCAATGGTCAATGTTCAATGTTCAATGAATTAAAGTTATGGCAAAGAAAGTAAAAGGCAATAGGGTGCAGGTGATTCTGGAATGCACCGAGATGAAAGAAAGTGGACTGCCCGGAACATCCCGCTACGTTACCACTAAGAATCGTAAGAACACCACCGAGAGATTGGAACTCAAAAAGTACAACCCCATTCTCAAGAGAATGACTGTACATAAGGAAATCAAGTAAGAAGTTTTCAACTTTTTAATCTTTCAATATTATAATACTATGGCAAAGAAAGCGGTTGCAACCCTGCAGACAGGTAATACCTCCGGACGTACCTTTTCCAAGGTGATCCGTATGGTGAAGAGCCCCAAGACAGGCGCATACATCTTCGATGAGCAGATGGTGCCCAACGACGATGTAAAGAAATTCTTCCAGAACTAATTAGTGAGTCATGCCTTTGTGCATGATAGCTTGAACAATACCTTTCATGTCAGCAACATGGAGACGGCAGTGTAGCCGTCTGTATGGTTGCTGACATGTTTTTGTGTGTAAATAAGATCAAGACACTCAGTCATACTCCGCCGGCACTTTCATAGGTGTCGGCGGTATTTTTTGTGACCTGACCAAGTACAACGCAGACCTTACGAAATCTTACGCATCTTTCGCCAGATTTTATACAGACTTCGTAAAATCTTACGCATCTCTCGCCAGATTTTATACAGACTTCGTAAAATTTTAAGCGGCCTTCGCCAGAAAAAATCCAGCCTTTGCCGTAGTGTCTTCGCCGAGACATAACTTTGTCTCGGCGAAGATACACTTGTGTCTCGGCGAAGATGCACTTGTGTCTCGGCGAAGACATTAACTGGAAATCACGATAAAATTCAACAAGGGCACGCTAAAATTCAGCAAAGACAGGCGAAAAATCCATAAGGGGGCGCTAAAATTTCATAAGGGGGCGCTAAAATTTGGCGACGTCGCACTTATTTTTCACGAGGTCGGACTTCGCTGAAATTATCTCCGTTCGCGTCAAATTTATCTCCGTTCGCGTCAAATTTATCTCCGTTCGCGTTCACATTTATCTCTGATCGCGTTGCAAACTTGGCGCGACTTGCCGAAAACTTGGCGCGACTTGCCGAAAACTTAGCGCGACTTGCCAGAAACTTAGCGCGACTTGCCAGAAACTTAGCGCACTCTTGCAGAATTTAAAACTGTTCTTGCCAGACACCACAGAATTTTTTATACTGATGATACGCGGGAACTGAAAAAAAATATGTATTTTTGCAGTCTTAATAGATTATTGTTCAATATAAGATAAATGGGATTCTTTAATATTTTCGGTTCAAAAGAGAAAAAGGAGGAGTTGCAGCAGCAACAGCAGCAGAGCCTCGACAAGGGATTGGAAAAGACACGCACCGGTTTCTTTGAGAAGCTGACACGCGTGGTGGCCGGCAAATCAACCATCGACGACGAGGTGCTCGACAACCTCGAGGAAACGCTGATGGCCTCTGATGTCGGCGTAGATACTACCCTCGATATCATAGAGCGTATCCAGGAGCGCGTGAAGCGCGACAA
>JAGCTG010000055.1 GCA_017963785.1 Bacteroidaceae bacterium
ACAGCATATTTCTGTTTCATAGTTATCGTTTTCGTTATTTATTTGGCAAAGTTACAACAAATAGCTGACAAATAAAAAAGAAACAAAATAGATTTTAGTCAAAAACGTGCAGATATTCAAAAGGAATATGTAACTTTTCGCGTTGATAAAATGTTTGTTCAATGTTCAATGTCTAATGTTCAATGAATATTAAAGTACATACCCCAAAAGAGATGAGGGCCGGCAGCGGGATGTCGTCGTGGAAGCAGTTTCTGTTGGCGCTGCTCGCCACCACAATATCTATAGCGCTTACCTTTGGCACGGCAGCCATTATTGACTATAATAAGAAGCAGAAGGAAAAGCGTGAGATTGTGATGATGGTGATGTATGACATGGATAACTCGCTCGCTGCAATGGAGAAAGCCGACTCTATGATTATGCAGTCGATGAACCTCCAACTGCAGTTGGCTAAGGACACTACTCAGTTTGATAGGATACGTTTCAGTTTTGCCCACCTGCTGCCGATGCCGGAGTTTGCCACTACCACAGAAAACATTTTCTCATCAAGCATCGAGACTATCAACACTGTGGGCAATGTGCTCTTCACTGATGTCGTGGCAAGGTTTTATCAGTGCCGCACAATGTTTAAGGCCAATGTCTGCGACTCGATGCATTCTGTTGTAAAAAGTGATTCCCCTTTCACCACCATGGAGGGAATCCTTGATTTTGATTACTCGATATATGCCCTCATAAGCCATGAATTTCTGCATAGTATGCAGCAATTATTTGCACAAGGTAAGAGGATGATGGATGTCTCCGATGAAGAGATAGATTCCTATCGTAGGGAGCGCGAAAAAATAGAGGCAGGCATGGACGAAAAGGAGAATGCCCGCCATTCTATGATGGAAGCTGTGATGCAGCTGCAAGGTGAAATCAACGCGGCAAGGGAGAATCTATGAAAAACAAATAAGGGGGAAGCGATTGCTCCCCCTTATTTAGTGTAGTTATCTTACGATGATTTTCTTTCCGTTGGCGATGTAAATGCCTGCGGGGAAGGCGATAGTGTGTACTCCCTCCACCGTGTCGCAGAAGACTCGCTGACCCTCGAGGGTGTAAACCGTTACTTGCTCGCCCTTTTCGAAGGCGAAGCGGATGCCGCCGAGTGTACCTTCGATATTCGTGGTCTTGCCCTCGCGGATGGCCTGATAGACGTGGGTGATACCGTCGGCCTCTATCACCTCGGTGGGTGAGTCGGCGTCAAGGTCAAGAGTGAAGACACCGGTGCTCAGTCCCCATGCGTCACCGTCGGGACCAAAACCTATGCGGCTGAGGTCGATGGCGTTGGAGGTGCGGTCTTTTACGCTGCCACCGTTCTGGTTGAAGTCGTAGTAGGCCACGAGACCGTTCGTCTCTACGAGGTTCTCGATATTGGTGAGCGGTGCATTGATAAGGCCTTTCATGGTTGAGAGGGATAGCGCCTTGCTCCATATGCGCAGCTCGTCGATCTGTCCCTTATAGCCGTCTTCGCCCCCACTCAGGATGAGTTTGCCCCAATCGGTGGTGGAGGTGCCGATGCGTGTGGAAGGACTGGCCACGAGCACTCCGTCGCGGTAGAATTTTACAGAGCCGAAGGTGAAGCTGACGGCGTAGTGGTGCCATGTGCCGGGTACTACATATCCGTTGCCCGACTTGGCGGTCTTTCCTCCCACGCTGACCGACATGTTTCCGTCGTGGTCAGTGGCGATGGTGACCATTTCGTTCTCTGTAGTCATATTGAGGGCTCCGTCGCAGACATAGGGCAACATCCACCACTCAATGGTAAAGGCCTTGGTGCCGTCAGCAAAGAGATTGCGGGTGGACTCCAGCCGTTCGTTGCCGCTCATGTTGAGACCGTTCTTGCTGTCGGCGTTAAGCACCATCAGCAGGCCTTGCTCTGTGGTGGCGGAGGTGCCGATGCTGTTGGATGTTTCAAGGGTGATGTCGTAGTAGCCTGGATGGGTGGGGGTGAGGGAAGAATATTGCCCGTTAACTTCGTATGAATGGATGTTGTTGCTGACGGTCCACTTCCAGTTGTCAGGGTTTTGCTTTGTATCATCTATAAGATAGGTTGTCTCGCCGAGCATAATGCTGGGCGGATTGACGGTAAAGGCTACGCGCGGAGCTGAAGGCGCCACGGTGACATAGAGAGTCTTGCTACTTTCACCGCCGCTATTGCGTGCCGTCAGGGTGATGGGGAATACGCCGGAGCGGCTGTAGGTAACGCCTGCATTGACGCTGTGCATCTCTTCTTGGTCGGCGCCGGGAGTACTCCATGTAAAGGTGCAGTTGGAGCCGCTCGACTGGTTGGCTAGGCTGAAGAGGTCGCCAGCTGCTTGCTCGGTGTTAGCTATACTGAAGTCGGCCACGGGTGCTTCGGGGCTCACTACGGTTATTTCCTGGGTGGCCTCAGCAGTGGTGCCATCGATGCAGGTGGCGGTGTGAGTTACCTGATATGTGCCCGGCTTTTCGAAGGTGAAGTAGGGCGCGGAGTTGGAGGCTGTGGGTGTGATGGCATCAGGTGCCGACCACTGCCAGTCTATGGTGTTGACCATTGCTGTGCTATTGAAACGAAGAGGCTCGCCGGCATACAAGGTGCCCTGTGGCACATTGAAGGTGGCGGCGTAGGTAGTGATGGCGCCCTTGAGTATGCTGTCGTCGGTGTTGGTCTCGCCATCGCTCAGAGCCATGTCATAGCTGGAGGCGCAGTCTTTTATGTAGCGCTGGCCGTCGCGCTCTATGATTGTCATTGGATAGTAAGCCACGAGGTCGGATTGGGCGGTTGGATTGGCTATGGCCAGACTCTTGTTGCGGTAGATGTCGGCCATCGAACGGGCGGTTCTCCATATGCGCAACTCGTCAATATGGGCGTCAAAATTGCGCAGGAAGAATGTGCTGAGCGCAGGTATGCCAGAATAGGACTCAGAGACAATATTGCCCTTCTTCATACCGTCAACATAGAGTGTCATCTGGTTGCCATCGGCCACGATGGCGATGTGATTCCAGTTGCCGGCTTTGACGGTGTTGGCTTTGGTAATGATGCGGTCGTTGGTGTCCCAGCCACATTGTATCTGGCCGGTGGCGGTGATACAGAAGAACAGCGAGCCCCAGCCCTCACCCATCTGCTGGTTGAAACTCTTGACGGTGGTAGGCTTGAGCCAGAACTCTATGGTTCCTTGTTTCATACCTTCGGTCAGCAGTCCGCTCACAGTAGCAGAGGCATCGCTGAGTTGCAGCACTTGATTGTTCTCTTCGTTGATAATCTGGCCTTGGTTACGTCCAGGCAGGCTGGGTGCAGACACGAGGCGCCTGTTGCGATAGCTATATGCGGTGGCTACGTAGTAGGTGGCATTCTCGTCGTCCACTATGTAGGAGTGGCTCATGGAGGGCACTTCGGCTATCTTGTCATTACCTTTATAAATATAATAGCGTGTAATCTCGAAGCTGGATGACATGGGCTCGCTCCAAGTAAGGCGCTTGCCGTTCAGTGCTACATTGAGCGGAGAGTAGATTTGCTGGCCGAGAGCAGTAAGAGAGAGCAGTGTAGTCTTGCCCCCATTGAGTATAGCTACGGTATCTACCTTGGTGGGAATCTCCAGACCCTCGGGGTCGTAGGTGTAGTCCATGAGCGAGAGACGATAGACGGTGCCGGTGCCTACGGCTTTCTGCTTAGAGATAATCTTAAGGAAATACTTCACGGGCTTGGTCAGGTCAAAAGAAGAGGAAAGGTCGGTGACGTCGTAACCAAACTCCATGGGCTCGTAGTTCATCCTGCCCTTCCATCTGCCCAGCATGGGCACTTCGGGTTCAGGCAGGTTGTTTTTGTCGGTTTCGTCTTTCTGCCCGTTGCCTGCGTAGTCGAAGAAAGGCATTACCTCGGTCTTCTGCGGCTCAGTGGCGGTGGTGTCAGGGTTGATGCCGGCGCTGATGCTTATCTCTGAACGGCGGCTATAGTCCATCACAATCTTCAGCACGCGCTTGGGCTCGTAGTCTTTGCGCCAGGTATAGTGCCCGGAGTTCATGGGTAGCTGGTCGGTGCCCATGGCGTAGCTGTACTTGTAGGGGCAGTAGATGAACCCCTGATTGCACCAGCCGGCACCCCAAGAGTTGCATATAATCCAAGCGCCTACTTCGTCCTTGTCAACCTCGCCGCAAACGCCGTTGCCGTCGAGGTCAAACTCTATGCGGTCATCATAGCCCACCACGGTAAGGGCATGGTCGTAGGTCTGACCCCACGATGCAACATAATACATGTTGGCTACGCCGATAGCGCGGTTGGTGGGAGTGTTTGGGATATGCTGCCAGTCACCACCGCTAGCTACGCCGATACCGCTCACGCCTCCGCACATGAAGCTCTCGTCGCCCCAGTGATTCCAAAGGTACTGCTTCAATTGCTCGCGGCCTTCTTCGGTGGTCTGATCACGGTCGCAGAATATGTCGCCGCCTAGGGTGCGGTTGAACATTGCGGAGTACCACTTATCGTAGCCTTGCATCCAACCGTAGTCGGGATTGCTGGTGTCCTGCAGACCGAAGGTGTTGCTGTAGGTGCGACCGCCGTAGGTAGGCACATTGGGCACACCGTGGCGGTTCATAATCTCATATTTGCCTATGCCGCAATAGGTGTGCAGCCACGTGAAGTGGGTAGGCAGCTGATTCTCCTCATAGGAGGCGTCAGCATCGCGGTAGGCGTTCATTTCTAATGTCATAGTGTAGCCTACGGCCTGAGCAGAGCCGCACGAACCACCGCTCTGGTTGAACACTGACGGATAATATTTGGTAAGCGCGTTGTTGATGTGGTCGGGACGCTTGTCGCCGTAGCGCGAACTGCGGGCGCTCCCCTTTCTGACATTCTGACTTCCAAACTCGCGAACTTCTCCTACAGTGTTGCTATAGTTTTTTTCAACCTTTGGAAAAGGATTGGCGTCGGGGTATGCCTTATAGTCCACTTTGATGTCCTGTGCACTCATTGCGCTGCAAACCATTGCGGCTGTGACTGCAAGCAGCCAGTTCTTAGCATAGTGTTTCATTTATCTATGATTTTTATTGTTGCCTGATTATATTATCAAGCAAAAGTACACATTATTATTTATACGCGTGTAAAAAAATGCCGTATTTTATCAGAATCAGTTAACTTTGCACAGAAAACAGCAAGGATGAGAGCGACATTGGATTTTTTACAAGAGCGTTATGCTCAGTTCAATGCCACAATGTTTGGTGATGAACTGCCGCAGGTTAGGTTGCGTCTGAGTCGTGCACGCACCTATCTGGGTCAGTTGCGCTACAAGCGCACTCGCTCTTTGTTTGGCTGCGCCAAATACACCGACCTCACTATCTCTGTCAGCACTCTATACGATTTGCCTGAGGCCGAGGTGGAGGACACTCTCATCCATGAGATGATACATCTACATATTCTGCTTGGCCGTCAGCGTGACAGTTCCACCCACGGCACTCTCTTTCGTGCAAAAATGCGTGAAATCAACGTGCAATTTGGCCGGCACATCACTGTGTCGCACCATGCCACAGAGCAAGAGCGTCAGCAGGACCGTCGCAAGCGCAATCACCTGCTGTGCGTGTGTACCTTTGTCAGTGGAAGACAGGGCATCATCCTTGCGCGCCCCTCTAATATCTCCGCCCTGTGGCAGCGCCTGCCATCGCTGCCCGATATAGAGAACTGTCGCTGGTATCTCTCCACTGACAGTTACCTCAATCGATACCCGCGCCCTCTGACGCTGAAGATTTACTCCATTCCCCCAGAAACACTGACTCACATCATTGCCGAGGCACGCCCTCTCATCCGCCAGAATGGCTATATCTTTCCTGCTCGTCGCGAGGAAGGATAGTTTTTCCCTCTCCCGATATGATTAAGTGGCTCATGCAAAAAATGCCCCGCTGACGCAGGGCATAATGGTATGGTCTATAGGATGTCAGAGACTTAATATTTCTTTTATAAGCGGGAGCACAGTACGGCGCAGCACCTTGTCGTTGAGGCGGTGTTCGCCATCAAAGCGAGTGGCCTGGGGATAAAACTTGCGAAAGAGATCGTAGGTGTTGACCGTGGTGTCGTTGATGCCGAATAGTCCCCAGCACGTCTGTTGTTGCTCTGGTGTGATATCCTTAAACTGGAGTCGCTCCATTTGGTTGAAGTGCTGAATGATGTCGCGAGTGATGCGGAAGGTTTTCTGATTGTCTTTTCTACGGTTGAGAAAATGATGCTCCCCAGTGTGGAGCACTCTGCTAAGTTTCGACATGTTGAGTGCCGGATTTACGCAAATCCTCTTGAAATCACGCATCTGGTGAGCGTACATGCCACCCATGCTGGTGCCGATCACGAGGTCGGGTTGCTGTTGCTGGCAGAACTCCTTGAGGAAAGGCAGGCCTTCCGCAGGGTCAACGGGTATGTCTGGAGCTACTATCTCTACCTCTGGCAACATCTGGCGCAGCAGCTGCACAGTGCCGCTGGCTCCCGACGAGGCAAAACCGTGAAAATAGATTATCTTCATGAAAAAATGCTGATTTTTATCAAATGTAAGGCAAAAGTATTAAATAATTTGCAGTCGAGCCCCTACATTATATAAAAAATATGTAACTTTGCGCGAATTTTGGAAGTTATAAAGAAAACAAATTAATTTTTAGACAGATGAACGTTATTGCTAAAAAGATCCAATTGCCTGATGGTAGAGAGATTACCATCGAGACTGGCAAACTGGCCAAGCAGGCCGATGGATCAGCTGTGTTGCGTATGGGCAACACCGTTTTGCTCGCCGCTGTGTGCGCTGCCGACGAGGCTGTGCCTGGCACCGACTTCATGCCGCTGCAGTGCGACTATCGCGAGCAGTATGCTGCCGCAGGCCGTTTCCCTGGTGGTTTCACCAAGCGCGAAGGCCGCCCCTCCGACAATGAGATTTTGATTTCCCGACTGGTGGACCGCGCACTGCGTCCGCTTTTCCCGAGCAACTATCACGCTGAGGTGTATGTGAATATCATACTGTTTAGTGCCGACGGCGTTGATCAGCCCGATGCACTGGCAGGCCTCGCCGCCAGCGCAGCCTTGGCATGCTCTGATATTCCGTTTGAGACTCCTATCTCTGAGGTACGCGTAGCTCGCATCAATGGCGAGTATGTTATCAACCCCACTCTCCCGCAGATGGAGCAGGCCGACATGGACCTCATGGTGGCTGCCACCGAGGAGAACATCATGATGGTGGAGGGCGAGATGAAGGAAGTGAGTGAGCAGGATCTGCTCGGTGCCCTCAAGGCCGCTCACGATGCCATCAAGCCTATGTGCCGCATGCAGGTGGAGCTCAGCAAGGAGCTTGGCACCGATGTGAAGCGCGAATACTGCCACGAGGTGAATGATGAGGAGCTGCGCGAGCAACTGCGTCAGGCTTGCTATCAGCCCGCTTACGACGTAACGAAGCAGGCTCTTGAGAAGCATGCTCGCGCTGAGGCTTTCGAGAAGATCCGCGAGGACTTCAAGGTGGCTTATGCTGAGCAGCACACCGACCTCACACCCGAGGAGTTGGAAGAGAAGAATGGTCTGATCGACCGCTACTATAACGACGTGGAGCGCGATGCTATGCGCCGCTGCGTGCTGGACGAGGGCATCCGTCTCGATGGCCGCAAGACCACCGACATCCGTCCCATCTGGTGCGAGGTGAGCCCGCTGCCTATGCCTCACGGAAGCTCTATATTTACTCGCGGCGAGACTCAGTCGCTCACCACTTGCACCCTCGGCACCAAACTCGACGAGAAGTTGGTGGATGATGTGCTCAATAAGAGCTATATGAAGTTCTTGCTCCACTACAACTTCCCGCCATTCTGCACTGGCGAGGCCAAGGCTCAGCGCGGCACTGGCCGCCGTGAGATTGGTCACGGCCATCTTGCATGGCGTGCGCTCAAGGATATGATACCCGATGATTTTCCCTACACTGTTCGCGTGGTTTCGCAGATATTGGAGAGCAACGGTTCGTCGTCAATGGCCACCGTTTGCGCTGGTACCCTCGCCCTGATGGACGCCGGTGTGCCCATCAAGAAGCCTGTCAGCGGTATTGCCATGGGTCTTATCAAAAATCCCGGTGAAGAGAAGTATGCAGTGTTGAGCGATATCCTTGGCGATGAGGATCACCTCGGCGACATGGACTTCAAGACCACCGGTACCATCGATGGCCTCACCGCTACACAGATGGATATCAAGTGCGACGGTCTCAGCTATGAGATTTTGGAGAAGGCTCTCATGCAGGCCAAGGCAGGCCGCGAGCATATACTCGGCAAGCTGACTGAGACTATCGCAGAGCCGCGTCCCGACTTCAAGCCCCACGTGCCGCGCATCGTGGCCTTCGAGATTCCGAAGGAGTTTATTGGCGCAGTTATTGGTCCTGGCGGTAAGATTATCCAGGGAATCCAGGAGGAGACCGGTACCGTCATCACCATTGACGAGGAGGACGGCGTAGGCAAGGTGCAGGTGAGCGCTCCCGACAAGGAGAGCATCGAGGCCGGCGTTGCCAAGATCAAGGCTATTGTTGCCCTGCCCGAAGTTGGCGAGGAGTATGATGCCAAGGTTATCAGCATCATGCCTTATGGCTGCTTCGTAGAGTTTATGCCGGGTCGCGAGGGTCTGCTCCACATCAGCGAGATGGACTGGAAGCGCCTTGAGACCGTAGAGGAGACTGGCATTCAGGAGGGCGACATAATCAGAGTGAAGCTGCTCGAGATTAACGAGAAGACTGGCAAGTATCGCCTCTCCCACCGCGTGCTCCTACCCAAGCCAGAGGGTTACGAGGAGCGCCCGCAGCGTCCCCGTGGCCCGCGTCCACCGCGCCGTGAAGGCAATGGCGGAGGATTTCGCGACAATGGTGGACCACGCCGTGAAGGTAACGGCGGAGGATTCCGCGAGAATAAGTAGGTTGCGCCTCGCGCGTACGCATACATAATATAATAAGGTGTGCTGAATAGGCTTTGTCCTGAGTTCAGCACACCTTTATTTATTGTTCTTGAGGGCCAATGGCGTGTAGTTATGCTCTAATTCTTTAATTATGGCTTTTTGGTCACATGATATGGTCTAAAAATCCCAAAAATCCTAACAAATGTTAAAACTGACACAAAATAGGGCGGTTTCTTACCCAAAAAAGCATAGTATATGGTCGGAAAGGCATACCTTTGCGCCAGTTTTAGAAAATAACCTTTTTTATTAACTTTAAATTTTAAGTATTATGAAGAAAATGATTCTTGCTGCATTCGTTGCAGTTGCATCTCTGACCGCAAGCGCCCAGTGGTGGGTAGGTGGCGAAGTTGGTTTCAACTCCTATCGTGCTACCGTTGATGGCCACAAGGTAGGTTCCGCTTCAAACTTTGTTGTAGCTCCTGAGGTTGGTTACAAGCTCAATGACAAGCTGGACGTAGCTGTTCTGATTGGCTATGCTCACGCTGAGGATGGCAACAAGATTTTCAACTATGAGCTCGCAGAGGCTTTTGACTATGCCAATGGTTTCAAGCTCAATCCTTATCTGCGTTACAACTTTGCAGAGGCTGGTAACTTCAAGTTCTTCGTTGACGGTGGTGTATCCTATGCACTGCTCCACGTATGTGGCGTAGACAAGAGCGCTAATGTTTGGGAGCTTGGCCTTAAGCCCGGTATCTCTTACTCTCTGAGCGACAAAGTTAGCCTCGTAGCTCACGTTGGTAGCTTCGGCTGGCAGTTCATCAAGCAGGGTGACTACAAGCGTAACGCTTGGGAGGCCGGCGTTGATGGCAACAACATCAGCCTTGGCTGCTATGTAAACTTCTAATTTAGACAGCGGATTTATAATCCCTAAATAGTGTGGGGGCGACAGATTATTCTGCCGCCCCCATATTGTTGGTGTCCTTTTGGTTAAAAAACTCCTAACTCCTGAGTCCTAACTCCTAACTTTTTATTACCTTTGCGTCATAATGTGGCATGCAGGCATGGATAGTGTCATAAGAATATCGGTGGTAGTGTGCACCTATAATGGTGAACGCTATCTCAGGGAGCAGCTGGAGAGTATTCTGCAGCAGAGCTATCCTGTGGAGGAGATTATCGTGCAGGACGACGGCTCCACCGACGGCACCATGCTGTTGCTCCGCGACTATGCGCAGCGCTATCCGCAGATTAATGTCTATAGTAACGATAGCGGTCAGCACGGCATAAATGCCAACTTCTTCTCTGCCATGCAAAGGGCCAAGAGCGATTACATCGCCATCAGTGACCAGGATGATATCTGGGAGCCCGACAAGCTGCGCCTGCAAGCTGAGGCTATTGGCGACAAACTGCTCTGCTCTGGCTTCTCGGTACCGTTTTCCAGCGACGGTTTCCCCGTGCAGGTTGATATGCGACGCCCTTGCCTCCATGCGCTACGCAACTGCTACCTGAGCGAGATGGCCGGCCACACTATGTTGCTGCGTCGCGAGTTGCTCGACATGCTAAAGGAGCATGGTGCCAGCATCACTCTCTACTACGACTGGCAGTTGGCCTGTGCTGCCACTGCTGCCGAGAGCGTGGCCTTTGTGGAAAAGAAACTGGTGAATTTCCGGCGTCATAGCGATGCGGCTACGGCTACCTTGCCTGTGGGCAGCGGTCTGCTGTCGAAAGGAGCGTGGGACTATATCAAGACCTCGGTGGTGCACCACCGCTTTTTGCAAGGCGAACTGAGGAAACGCTTTGCTATTGTCAAGCCATTTCTGGAGCGCTTGCCGTTTGATACCCAGAGTCGCAGTGCGGCACTGCAAATGAGCGAGCTGCATCTGCACAAGGGGTTCTCATGGTTTGTGAGGCGCATAGTTTTCTTCGTAAAGCACTCCCACCACATCTTCCACACCGAGGAGCGCCGCCCCGTGGTGCGCGTGCTGAGAGCGATGTTCTTTGTATTTTCTTGCGGCTACTATTACCGTGGCCGTTTGCCGAAGTGATAAAGATATGAAAAACGAGAATTTGGATCGGATGCGTCGCGAGATGCTGCGTGAGGCGCAGTTGAAGATGCTGAGCATTCTGGAGGAAATCGACAAGGTGTGCAAGACCCACGACATAGGTTACTGGATAGAGGGCGGCACCCTGCTTGGCGCTATGAGACACGGCGGTTTCATCCCCTGGGATGACGATGTCGATATCTCCATGCTGCGTCCCGACTACGAGCGCTTTATCGAGGTGGCTGCTAAGGAACTGCCACCACACCTCTTCTTACAGACGCGCAAGACCGACCCCAGTTTCCATCACCGCGAGTGCAAGGTGCGCGACCTCAATTCCTTTATTGCCGATGGCGGCGACGATACTGGCGCCGATTACCAGAAAGGACTCTTTGTGGATGTCTTTCCTTACGATGAGGGTCCCTCTAAATGCCATAGGCAGATGGGCAAAGTGGCCCACGGCATCACTGTGGCAACCGTAGTCCTCGATGGTCTCCACCACTATTCGTGGCACGCCCTGGGGCAATTGCTTTATTTCGGCATCAAGCGTCCGTTGCTCAAGGCGGCGTGGCGATTGGGCTGCCTCCTGTGGTCCAACGGCGAGTACGTGGCCATTGACCCCCACTTCAGCTGGTGCTGTGCCATTCACAAGAAGACTAATCTTTTCCCACTGGGCGAGGTGGAGTTTGAGGGGAAGCGTTTCTCTGCTCCTGCCAATCCCGATGCTTATCTAGCCACGCTCTATGGCGACTGGCACCAGATCCCGCCCAAGGAGAAGCAGCAGATTCACTCAATGCTCATACTGCCTAAACTGGTGGATAACGACTGAGCCATGAAGATATTGATAATAAACACCACTGACCGTAGCGGCGGTGCAGCCATAGCGGCAGCTCGACTCAAGAACGCGCTGATTAACCTCGGTGAGAAGCCGCGTATGCTGGTGGCGCGCAAGGAAGGCGATGATCTCGCCACTTATGATGTGCGTCGCCCGTTGGGCTATAAGGCCTGCTGGCTGCGCGAGCGGCTCGGCATATTCCTGCGTCAGGGCTTAAGCAAGTCTCATCTGTGGGATATTGACCCTGCTACCGCAGGTGTGGATATCACTGCGCTCCCCGAGTTTAAGGAGGCAGACGTCATTCATCTTCATTGGGTGAACCAGGGATTCCTTTCGCTCAAAGGCCTGCGTAAGATACTGAGCAGCAGCAAGCCGGTGGTGTGGACTATGCACGATGCGTGGCCATTTACTGGATTGTGCCATTCGCCGCTCGATTGCCGCAATTTCCAGCAGCAGTGTGGCCATTGCATGCTGCTACGCAGGCAGGGCGAGCGCGACTGGTCGCGCAAGGTATGGGAGCAGAAGGCAAAGATTTATAGTAATGTAGGTCGCGTGGCTTTTGTGGCGTGCAGCAAATGGCTGGCCGATATGGCACGGAGCAGCAGCCTGATGAGCGGCCAGACGGTGCTCGACATCCCCAATCCTATTGACACATACCTCTTCACTCCGCGCGACAAGGAGGAAGCCCGACGCCAGCTCGGCTTGCCTGCCGACAAAAAACTGATACTCTTCTCAGCGTATAATGTGAATGCGCCTATCAAGGGGCTGAGCTATCTGCACGAGGCTCTGCGCCTGCTGGCAGAGAAGGACAGCGCTAAGGCCAATGAGATAGCCATCGTCTATGCTGGCAGGGGAACGGAGCAGCAGGATATTCAGTGTCCTGTCTCCACTGCTCAATATCCCCTGGGCTATGTCACCGACCCCAAGCAGATGGCTGTCATATACAATGCCGTTGACTTATTCTGCATCCCATCGCTGCAGGAGAATCTGCCCAACACCATTATGGAGGCTAAGGCCAGCGGCGTGCCTACTGTAGGATTCGATGTGGGTGGCATTCCGCAGATGATTGACCATCTCCATGATGGCTATCTTGCCAAAGCCAAGGATGCTGCCGACCTCGCGAAAGGAATAGAGTGGGTTCTGTTTGAGGCAGACAGTGTCGACCTTGCACAGCGCAATCGCTTTGCGGCTGTGGAGCAATACTCTGAGGCTCGCGTGGCAAAGAAATATCTTAAGCTTTATAAAGAGTTGGCTGAGAATGGCTAGAGTTCAAATTTCAAACTACAAATCCCAATGATAAAGATAACCGTTGCCACCGTGACCTGGAACGCTGCCGCTGTGCTGCAACGCACGCTTGACAGCGTGGCGGAGCAGGACTATCCCCATGTGCAACACGTGGTGGTGGACGGCAGGTCTGCCGACAACACGCTGACGATGCTGCGCCAATATCAGGAGCGCGAGAGCACTGAGGGAGTGGAGCGCCATGAGATAATGGTACTCAGCGAGCCTGACAAAGGGCTCTACGATGCAATGAATAAGGCCATCGCAATGGCTGAGGGCGACTATATACTTTTTCTAAATGCTGGCGACAAGTTTCACGGGCGCGACACGCTGAGCAAGATAGCAGATAAATGCTCAAGGCTCAATGCTCAATGTTCAATGTTACCCGCCGTAATATATGGCGACACCGACATCGTAGATGACGAGGGTCATTTCTTGCGCAAGCGTCACTTGCGTCCGCCGCAGGAGCTGACATGGAAGTCCTTCAAGCACGGAATGTTGGTGTGCCATCAGGCATTCTTTGCACGCACGGACATTGCCAAGCGCACCCCCTACAATCTCAAATATCGCTTCTCCGCTGACTACGACTGGTGCATCCGCGTGATGAAGGAGGGCTCCGCCCTCAATCTGCCTATGGCCAATGCCGATATCATCGTGGCCGACTATCTTGATGGCGGCATGACGGTGAAGAATCATCGCAGCTCACTCTTTGAGCGCCTCCGCGTCATGGCTGCCCACTATGGCTGGCTGACAGCCACGGGCATGCACATCGGCTTCATCTTCCGCGCGCTGAAGCGACGCATCAAATCCTAATTAAATCCTATTTTATTCATAAAAACTTCGTGCTGGTGCAGAAAAACTCCGTGCAGGCGCGAAAAAACTCCGTGCGGAGAAAATAAAAACGCGCGCTCATGTAATTTTCATGCCCATGAAAATTAAAAATGTTGGGCATTAAATTTAATTGTGATGCCCACAAAAATTACCGCTCCTCGATTTTTTATTTTACAAGAGCGCTATTTGTTTTTGCAAGGCCGCTTTTTCATAGTTATTGCATTGTTTTAGCGAAGATGTTTTGATGCATTCCATTGCTAAAGTAGTTGCTTTTTGTGGGGATGGCAGCAGAATTAATAGAAAAAACATCATTTTTTTGTCTTAAAAGTTGGCGGCGCTCAAAAAAATGATTATATTTGCAATGGATGTATTTTGTCGGCGGAAGCGTCTGCTGGCAATAGTGAACTTCTTTATTAACCCTTAAACGCATTTGTTATGGAAAGAGGAGAAAGAAGAGAAATTAAAGAGCGGAAGTGGACTTCCAAGCTCAAGAAGATGTATCAGGGCGGCTGGAAGAGCTTTCTGAAAGTAAAGACTTCCGGCAAGAAGCCTGAGGACTACAACGAGGCCGAGTCATTCAGAGATTTGGAAGGCTCGAAGAGGGGAGTGAAGTACAAGAACACAGGCACCATCAAGCGCGATGCCAAGCAGCACACCGTTAAGGAGCAGCACAAGCGCGACCTTAAGAACAAGTCGCTCTCCAAGGAGGAGCAGCAGGAGCTGGACGAGCTGCTTGAGAGCAAGGAATAGGGAACTGACAGAATAGAAAAAAGAGGATAGATTTGCGTCTATCCTCTTTTCTGTTTATTATGATATGGATCAGTCGTTTTCCGGACGGAGCTGGCGAACTACAGCGCCGGTGCGCCACATCTCGCTCTCGCGCAAAGCCTTGAGTTCCTCATTGAGGCCTACGCGATAGTCGGGCTTGGAGTTGGAGTCGATGGAGATCTGTGCCTCGGTGCCTTCCTTCACGCTCTGGTAGAGCTTCTGCATCACGGGCTTGATAGCATCGTGGAAGCGGGGATACCAGTCGAGCGCTCCGCGCTGTGCAGTGGTGGAGCAGTTGGCGTACATCCAGTCCATACCTTTGGCTGCAAACAGCGGCATGAGCGACTGGGTGAGCTCCTCTACTGTCTCGTTGAATGCCTCGGAGGGAGTGTGGCCGTTCTCGCGGAGCACCTCATACTGGGCGAGGAGCAGTCCCTGGATGGCACCCATCAGCGAGCCGCGCTCGCCGGTGAGGTCAGAGGTGGCCTCGCGCTGGAAGGTGGTCTCAAAGAGATAGCCGGAGCCGATGCCGATACCAAAGGCGAGCACCTTCTCCTTGGCATTGCCGGAGGCGTCCTGATATACAGCGTAAGAGCTGTTGAGGCCGCGGCCTTCAAGGAACATGGTGCGCAGCGAGGTGCCGGAGCCCTTGGGAGCTACCATAATGACGTCGATATCTGCGGGAGGCACTACGCCTGTGCGGTCGTTCCAGCAGATAGCAAAACCATGGGAGAAATAGAGGGTCTTGCCGGGGGTGAGATACTGCTTGATGCGGGGCCATACCTCAATCTGCGCTGCGTCGGAGAGCAGCATGCATACGATGGTGCCTTTCTCGGCTGCCTCCTCAAGGGAGAAGAGGGTCTTGCCGGGTACCCATCCGTCTTCGATGGCTTTCTGATAGGTCTTGCCCTCGCGCTGGCCTACGATAACGTTGAAGCCGTTGTCGCGCAGGTTGCAAGCCTGGCCGGGTCCTTGCACTCCGTAGCCGAGCACGGCGATGGTTTCATTCTTGAGCACTTCGCGTGCTTTGTCGAGTGAGAATTCTTCTCTTGTGGCGACTTCTTCGATTACGCCGCCGAAATTGATTTTTGCCATAACTTTTATATTTGACTATTTAACTATGTAACTGTTTTTCTCTCCCTAAAAAGGGACGGGGATAATCATCTAATGATTTACGCCTAAGGTCTCCAGATATTCGTCGAGCAGTTCGCGACGATTCTTGGTGACGGCGATGGCACCGCAGCGCACAAACTGCAGCACACAGCCGAAGGAGTCGAGCGAGACGTATAGGGAGTCGATGTCTTCGGGCAGTCCCGTGAGCGTAACTATGCTGTATGTCTCGTTGACCTCCACTATCTTGGCAGAGTGTTGGCGTATGGTGCGTGAGATGGCGCTTTCTTCTACCAGGCTCGGGGTGCTGAGTTTGAAGAGCGCCACTTCCTGAATAAAGATCTGGTCGGCTGTGTAGTAGCGGGCTTGCAGCACGTCGATGCGTTTCTCTATTTGCTTGGTGATAATCTTCACCATTTCCTCGGTGCAGTAGCAAGTGATGGTGTACTTGTGTACGCCGGGAGTGCTGCTGGAGCATACGTTGAGGCTCTCGATGTTGACCTGACGGCGCGTGAACACGGCGGTTATCTGATTGAGGATACCGGCGAAGTTCTCCGAGTAAGTGATAATGGTATATAGTGTCATGATATGTCTATTTGATTTCTAGCATCATTTCATCTACATTGGCTCCCGGAGGCGTCATGGGCAGCACATTGTCTTCTTCCATCACGGCGCATTGCAACAGGAACGGGCCATCGGTCTGCAACATCTCGTTGATTGCGTCGTCGAGATCCTTGCGCTCCACTACGGTGCGGGCCTTGATGCCGTAGCCGTCGGCTATCTTTTCATAGTCGGGATTAAGCATCGGGGTGAAGGAGTAGCGCTTGTGGAAGAAGAGATACTGCCACTGGCGCACATTGCCGAGGTAGTTGTTGTTAAGCAGGATTATCTTTACGGGAGTGTGCTGCTCCATGATAGTGCCAAGTTCCTGAATGGTCATCTGCAGACCGCCGTCGCCCACAAACAGACAGACAGTGCGCTCAGGCGCTCCGAAAGTGGCGCCGATAGCCGCTGGCAGGCCAAACCCCATGGTGCCGCATCCGCCGGAGGTGAGCACGGAGCGTCCCTCGGTGAACTTAAAGTAGCGGCAGCCAAAGAGCTGATTCTGCCCCACGTCGGTCACGAGTATGGCCTTGTTTTCTGTCAACTCGCTCACGCGGCGCACCACCTCGCCCATAAGGAGCGGGCCTTCAGCGGGGTGGATGGCGGGCTCAATGACTTTTTCGTTCTCCTGTTGCTCGTAGGGAGTGAAGCGGGATATCCATAGGCTATTGTCGGCGGGCTGCACATACTTGATGACTTCAGCCAGCGTCTGCTTGCAGTCGCCAAGCACGGCAAGGTCGGCGTGTACGTTTTTGTTAACCTCGGAGGGGTCTATCTCGAAGTGGATGACTTTGGCTTGACGGGCGTAGGTGTTGATGTTGCCGGTGACGCGGTCGTCAAAGCGCATGCCTACAGCGATAAGTAGGTCACACTGATTGGTGAGCACGTTGGGGCCGAGGTTGCCGTGCATGCCAAGCATGCCCTTGTTGAGTGGATGGTCGGAAGGCAGGGCGCTGAGGCCGAGCATGGTGCACCCAACGGGGATGTTGGCTTTCTCAATTAGCTCGCGCAACTCTTTACGGGCATCGCCGAGCTCCACACCCTGACCTACAAGCATAAAGGGACGCTCACTGTGGTTGATCATCTTGGCAGCAGTCTTGATGGCAGTCTCGTCTATTTGCGGCACGGGCAGATAGGAGCGGATGAAGTCCACTCGCTTGGGCTCGTAGTCAACCAGGCTGGTCTGTGCATTCTTAGTAAAATCGAGCACCACGGGGCCGGGCCTGCCGGACTTGGCAATATAGAAGGCGCGGCTTACTGCCCAGGCTACGTCCTCGGCACGGCGTATCTGGAAGTTCCACTTCGTGATAGGCTGTGTGACGCCGATGACGTCAACCTCCTGAAAAGCATCGGTGCCAAGGAATGCGGCACCCACCTGTCCGCAGATGACTACGAGGGGAGTGGAGTCAATCATGGCGTCGGCCACACCGGTCACGGTGTTCATGGCGCCTGGACCGGAGGTGACGATGGCGCAGCCCACCTTCCCGCTCACGCGGGCATAGCCTTGGGCTGCATGTACGGCTCCCTGCTCATGGCGCACCAGGATGTGGTTGAGTGTGGAGCGGTGATCGTAGAGTGCATCGTAGGATGGCATGATGGCTCCGCCCGGATAGCCGAAGAGCGTGGTTACGCCTTCATTTTCCAGGCTACGCATCAGCGCTTCTGCACCTGTAATCTTGTTATTTGGCATAGTGATAATGTTATTCTTCTTTCAGTATTCTTACTCCGCCCTTGTCGGCGCTGGCTACACTCTGGGCGTATGCTCGCAGAGCCTTTGACACGACGCGGTTGCGCTTGAGTGGCTGCTGCGGACGAGCGGCCAACTCCTTGTCGCTGAGGCGCACATTGATGGAGCGGTTGGGGATGTCGATGTCAATGATGTCGCCGTCCACAATCTTGCCGATATTGCCTCCACTGGCTGCCTCGGGTGAGATATGGCCGATGCTCAGACCACTGGTGCCGCCACTGAAGCGACCGTCAGTGATGAGTGCGCATTCCTTGCCCATGTGCATAGACTTTATGTAGGATGTGGGATATAGCATTTCCTGCATGCCGGGGCCGCCCTTGGGACCCTCGTGGGTAATGACTACCACGTCACCTTTCTTGACCTTGCCACCAAGGATGCCCTCACAGGCATCTTCTTGAGAGTCGAAGACAACGGCAGGGCCGCTGAAGCGCCAGATGCTCTCATCCACGCCGGCGGTCTTAACCACACAGCCGTCTTGTGCAATGTTACCGAAGAGGATGGCCATGCCGCCGTCCTTGGTGTAGGCGTGCTCTATGGAGCGGATGCAACCGTTGACGCGGTCAGTGTCGAGGGTGTCGTAGGTGCAGTTCTGGGCACCGAGCTTTGTGCAGAACTTGCCGGCGGGTGCCGACGAATAGATGCGTTTGGCTTCGGGGGCGATATTATCTTTTAAGATGGAGTATTTGTCAATATCCTCGGCTAGGGTAGCGCCATTGACGCGTTTCACGGAGGTGTCGATAAGGCCGCCCTTGGCGAGTTCGCCCAGCAGATTGAGCATGCCGCCGGCGCGCCCACATTCCTGCACACTGTATTTCTGACTGTTGGGCGCAAGCTTGCAGAGGAAAGGCGTCTTGCGAGAGAGGGCGTCGATGTCGGCCATGGTAAAGTCAACCTCAGCCTCTTGGGCCACGGCCAGCAGGTGGAGCACGGTGTTGGTGCTCGCTCCCATGGCGATATCGAGTGTCATGGCGTTGAGAAACGCTGCGCGTGTGGCAATGCTACGTGGTAGTACGCTTTCGTCACCGTCCTCGTAATAGGCCAGAGCATTCTTCACAATCTGACGGGCGGCAGCTTTCATGAGCTCCACGCGGTTGGCGTGGGTGGCGAGAATAGTGCCGTTGCCGGGCAGCGAGAGGCCGATGGCCTCTGTCAGGTTGTTCATCGAGTTGGCGGTAAACATGCCTGAGCAGCAGCCGCAGCCTGGGCATGCGCGATTTTCAATCTCGGCAAGGTCAGCATCGCTCACGGTGGGGTCAGCGCCCTTTATCATGGCGATTACAAGGTCGAGGTTCTCGCCCTTATAGCTGCCGGCCTCCATAGGACCGCCGCTGACAAAAACGGCAGGAATGTTGAGACGCATAGCGGCCATCAGCATGCCCGGGGTAATCTTGTCGCAGTTTGAGATGCATATCATCGCGTCAGCCTTGTGGCCGTTGACCATATACTCCACGCTGTCGGCTATGATGTCGCGCGAAGGCAGGCTGTAGAGCATTCCGTCATGCCCCATAGCTATGCCGTCGTCAATGGCGATGGTGTCAAACTCGGCGGCGTAGCAACCGAGACGCTCAATTTCTGCCTTTACTATCTGGCCAGCCTCGTGCAGATGGGTGTGGCCTGGCACAAACTGGGTGAAAGAATTGACTATGGCTATGATGGGCTTGCCAAACTGCTCGCGCTTCATGCCGTTGGCCACCCATAAGGCGCGGGCTCCGGCCATGCGGCGGCCTTCAGTGCAGACACTGCTACGTAGTTTTATTTTGGTCATAATAAGGCAAATTAGTTAGATGAAATGCAAAGTTCGTTAATTCTACTCAAATTTGTTTGTACCAAGGCATGAAAATATCAAAAATTCAAGAAAAAGGCCATGCCTGGTAAACTTTTGTCAACCAAACATGGCCATTTTGTTATGTTTATATAAAATTTCTATCTGCGCCCGGAGCGTACAACGCCTCCACCTCCACCTCCTGACGGTGCCTTGGGCTGGTCGTTGCGTGGCTGCGTGTTGGCGCGCGGTTGCTGCGGAGCCGGTGCATTGCGATGCTCGGGCTTACTTTGGTTGCGTGAGTTGATTTGCGGACTGTTCACATTGCGGCTAGTGCTGCGGTAGCGCGGGTCGGAAGTGCGATTTTGCTGGTCGCGATTGCGATAGTAGTTGGGACGCGGCTTCTCAACCGGGGTGCGCGGACGCACGTTTGCTCCGAAGTCTAAGCGGCGGCGATGTTCAAAGTCACGCGAGGAGCGGATGCGCACTTCGGCACGATAGCGGCGGTCAACAGCGTAGCGGCTGTTGTAATAGCCAGAGGGATAATGCACGCGGGCGTGGCCTCCACGATAGACGTAGAACACACTCGGGCGGTCGTAGTAGTAGAACGAGTGGTTGGTGTACACATTGTAGATGCGCAGATGCCAACCTGTGCGCGTGGTGTAGATAGGACGGAAGAAATACTCTGCGTTGAGGAAGCGCTCATACTGCACGAAGTCAAGCACATGGCGCAGATCTTCGTTGCGGTAGTCAAGATAATCATAGTAGCGGTCGATGGCATCAACGTAACCAAATACTACATCATCCATTATGCGCTCTACACTGTAGAGAAAGTCGTAGTTAATCTCATAGCAGTCGTCATACTGCATGGGCGTGAGGTCAAGCTCGTATGCCATACGGTCGCTCAGGAAGCGGGCATAGTCGCGGATTCTCGATTCGCTCAAAGCCATCATGTTGAGGCTGAGCAGGGCAAGCAGGCTTGCCAAAACAATCTTCTTCATAATGGTTGGTTTTTGAGTGGTTAGTGAAAATGTTAGTTAGCCTCTGTCGCGCGTCAGGTTGTATTACTTCTCGTTGAGATGGCTGCCGCGCTTAACTATCTTAGGTGCTTTCTTGAAGTCTTTAGACTTGGCTGTGCCTTCGAATTTCTTTGAGTAGTAGTCATCGTAGTAAACATCGTAGCCGTACCAGTTGCTCGTGAAGTAGGCTGTCGGAGTCCAATAGTAGTAGTCAGTCAACTTCGTCATACGGAAACGGTTGGGGCTGTCACCGAAGTAACCGCTAAAGTAGTTGTTGTCGAGCTTGTAGTCGCGGATGAAAGTGTCAAGGTCGAGGTCATCGTAATAAGTAAGATAGATGATACCGTTACGAATCTCCCAGTTAAATTTATACCACAGATAGCGGTAGTAGCTGCGTACATTGCCGCTCTCATCCCAACTGTAGTAGTCTTCCTGGTAGCCAATGCCGTGAGTGGCATCGTGGTGGTCGGGCACAAGTTTGATGTAGGTGTAGTCGGCATCGTAGATGTAGCCGTCCTCATCTTCGTACCACATGCCCCAGTCACCTTCCCATTCGCCGGAGAGCACGCGGGCCTCATTTTCGTCATCGCTGTTGCAGGAAGAGAATCCTACCATTGCCACGAGGGCAACCGAAAGTATAAAAAACAGTTTTTTCATATTGTTTAATTTTTAGGTTATTATTCTGTTCCGCGGGGATGCGCTTGCTCCCCTGAGTCTTATTCTGTCGCAAAGATAGTTTATTTTGTCAAGGAACCCAAATATTTTAGTGCTTTTATTTGCATTGTTTAGCATAATTTTAACACATCATGCTATTTTTAGCTATTTATTTATCATGTAGAGTGCAGCGAGAGCTGTCTTTTTCGCCACAAAAAAGTGAACCGGCACTCTGCGTAATGCTGAATGCCGGTCACAAATTATGAAAGAAACTTTCGCTTCGTGTTTTCGCGCGCTATTAATAGAATAGGTAGCGGCTGTCAGTTACCTTGGCTTTTTGCTTCAGATAGCTGATGACGGGGCTCTCGCCGTAGTACTGGCGCGGGTTGAGAGCCATGCTGGCATGAGAGCGGGCGGCACCAGTGAGGTACTGCTGTTCATCGTATTTAGCCTCGGGATCCTTGGTTTCCTTTGTAACCTGGTAGGCGAAGACTGCGTCGCGGCCCTTGAGAGGACCAACAAACTGATTGACCTTTGCCTTACTGATAGAGCCAAGTATCACGGGGTCATACTGATTGTCAGCGTAGAAGTTAACATTCTTTGCGGAGTCGGATACTGCGCCCTTTTGTGCCATAACCTGATCGATGGACTTGGCACCCTTGAGCTTGCCAAGAATCATGTCTGCCTTCTTGTCGCGGAGCACCTCTGCCTTAACCATGTCCTTGACATCGTCGAGAGGCATATAGCCTTTCTCGTGAGACTTGGCGACACCCACAACTAGCAGATGATTGCCGTTATCGCAAACATAGAGCGGGGAAATCTGTCCGTCTTCAGCCTCGTCGAAGATCCATTTCTTGGCATCGTTGCTGATCCAGCGCATCATGTGGCGATCCATGCCGGGCTGCGAGAAGTATTGCATCGAGAAGAAGTCCTCTGTGGTGATGCCGTTGAGGGTCTGCACATTGTAGCCGGCCTTGGCGGCGTTCTTCTCCATGGATTCGATGGTCTTGTTTTCTGCAATAAACTTGCTGAACTTGTTGTACTCAGCCTTGGAGGTCTCGGGACTGTAGTTAACCGGACACTTGATAACGGCGGCATTGTACTTGGTAACCATATTCTTGCGGTCGGTAACCTGCAGAATGATGTTGCCCTGCGGGAAGTCGATATTGGCCATTTCGCCTACGGCCATTGTCTGAGCCTTGTTGATGAAAGCCAGATTGTCTTCGTCCATAGTGGCGTTCTCATACATGTTGCTAACAAGCCATGTTGAGTCGGCGGTCTGGTTGTACTTCTTTGCCATCTCAGTAAAGTCAGCACCGGCCTTGAGAGCCGTATAGATGGAGTCGGCACGCTTGCGGGCATCCTCGATATCCTTGCCACCAACCTGGAGCTGGCGAATCTGGATGGAGTCGGGAGCCTGAGTCTTGGCAAGCAGACGAATAATGTTCTGGGTGTTGTCGGATACAGTGAGGAAGGGACCCTTTACGCCACCTACACCCATCGAGTCGAGCATAGCGCTGATGTCAGCGGGGAAAGCATCGGCGGTGCGAGGTACATCTATGTAGATAACAGAAGACTGGGCACGGCGTACCACACCGGCTACATCGTCAGTGGTTGCTATCTCCTGTGCAAACTCGGCCATCTTCTTGTCAAGCTCGGCCTTGTCGGCATCGCTAGCCTTCACTGTAACGGCTACATATTTAATATCTTTCGAGTCAGCGTTGAGCTTGAAGTTCTCCTTAAGTTCATTGTACTTAGCCTTCAACTCTTCGTCGCTAACCTTTACATCGTTGTCGTTGATGGAGGAGTAGGGCACTGCTGCCAGCACCACATCCTTGTTGGTGGAGGTGGCTTCGTATGCCAACTTGCTCTCTACGGGGTTAGAGGTTATAGACATGTGGAGCAGAGCGTTGTACTTCTGCTGCAAGAGGGTCTCCTTGAGGGTCTTTTCTACAAACTGCCAGTAGCTGTAGAGCTTGTCATACTGCTCGCGATACTGCTCAGGCACATTGGATGAGCCGGCCTGCATCTTCTTGTACTCGTCGAGGAAGCTCTTGAGCATGTTTGCGTCGAAGCGACCAGTCTGCTGATTTACAAACGGACTCTGAGCAAGCATCGGGTTGGTGCCGTCTGCCAGCACGTTGCGCATCTCCTGATCGGTGACGGTGAGGCCCAGTTTCTCTGCCTCAGCCTCAATAAGCTTGTTGCTGACAAAGCTCTGCCAGGCCTGCTCCTTCAGAGCGGCGTCCTCATCGTCAGTGAAGGTGGTCTTGCCCTGCGTCATGGAGAGGTAGGACTTGTAAGACTCAATCAACTCGCTGTACTCCATCGAATGGATTTTCTTGCCGTTGATGGTGGAGATGACTCCACTGTTTTGATTTCTCTGTGCCTCGGTAGCGCGGAAGAACTCCTCGGTGATAAAGGCGAGGAGTGCAAGACCGATTACTACTATCAGCAACTTACCGTGTTTTCTAATTCCTTGAATAGCTGCCATGTTATTATTGTTTTGTTTTTATTGTCTGATAATGTTGTCAAGTGGAGCCTTTTCGGCATTTCAAGCTGCAAAATTAGAAAAAAGATTGCATATACTTGATGTTTTTGCATTACTTTTTGCGAAATAAGTGGAAAAATAATTATTTGAAGTGTCCTCCCGGGGGCAAATCTTTGCTCGGAGTGGCAGTTGCTTTCTGTGGAGTGCGTGGCGGCACCACGGCAGTAGGCTGGGGTGTTTCGTTCTGCTCTGCAGTCTTTATAGAGTCCGTGGTTTCATCAGTGGTCTCGTCGGGAATCGGGAACACGGCACGCGAATTGTTGATGGTATAGTGGCGCATCTGCTCGTCAGAGCGGAAACTCGTGCCCTCAACTTCTTTATC
This sequence comes from Bacteroidaceae bacterium, assembly GCA_017963785.1. Taxonomy (GTDB): domain Bacteria; phylum Bacteroidota; class Bacteroidia; order Bacteroidales; family Bacteroidaceae; genus UBA6382. Next base: position 24,416 of record JAGCTG010000055.1, read on the forward strand.
GGGAGTCTTGATGTGAGAATAGACGTTGGAGTAGAACTCGTGTTTGCTCATATCCCAATAAAGGAGTTGTGAGTCAAACACTGTCCCGTCCATATTCCATACTTTCACGCGTCCACGCAACTCCCACAGGCTCTGGTTGTACCAGTAGGCGGTGTCGGCCGTTACAAACATCTCGATATGAAACTGCTGGTTGAAGCGCTCCAGCAGCAGGCCCTTGGGGAATGAATGACGCGGAGGATTGGTGCGGTCATAAATGCGCCACTCTTCGGTAATAACCTTGTAGCGCAGCAGTCCTGAGTCGGAGATCAGCTTGCTTACGCCGTAGGAGGTCATCACAGACGTGGAGTCTCTTTGCTTTATGGCGTTGGCCGAGGGTGGCTTGCTGCCACCGCAAGCTATGAAAGCAAAGGCGGCTATTGCATAAAATATAATAAGGAGTTTCCTCATGGCGCGTGTCGCTATCTCACCTTCCACTTCTCAAACCAGCGAGCACTGAATGTGATGCCTACGCAAAGGCGCAGATAGTCCTCTTTGAGGGCTCCGGTGGTGGACGCTTGCATGTGCTCCCACTGAGCTGACACATTCAAAACTGAATGACTGGTGTATTTGTTTACTATAGGGAAGGCTGCTCCTGCGCTGACGAGGAAGGACTTAGGGCCGTTTTCACCATTTACCTTGGCGTAGGGGGTAGAATATGCTACACCGGCACGGTAGCAGATGTGGTCTCTCACCTTCATACTGCGTGGATTGGGCACAAACTCTACACCGGCTGCAATACGATGACGGTCTTGAAAGCTGTTCTTGGTGGCAACGTACCTGGTGTTGCCGCCCTGCTCGCGCAGTTCGGGGAATCGACATCTGCTCCATCTTTGCAGAGTGTAGTCGAGGCCCACGGTCCACTGGTAATCGTGGTTCCAACTCAAACCTACGCCTACGCATGTCGGCAAACGATAGGCATGGGCTATTGTCATTGTGTCGGCATTGCTGCCGGTGACAGTGTTACTCTGGGTGTTGATGAAGGTGGCTTTTTGGCCGGTTAGGCGGCCGGGAGTGTATGTCACACCGGCAACGATACGGTCTTTCTTGCCCAGTTTCTTCTCGCCCTGAAGACCAACGTCGAAACCGATGGTGTTTAGTCGTCCTTCATAAGCGCGGGTATGGGTATTAATGCTTGTTTCGCTGTAGGTGACAGCAGATTTATGGCTGTAGTCGCCCCAGATGTACTTCACATTCACACCGGCAGATATTCCTTTCAGCGGTTGCCAGCCGATACCGCCGTACAACTCATGCAGACCGCCGTTGCCACTATAGGTCGATGTGGATGTCTTGATGCCGAGTCCATCAATATCGTCCATCTCAGTGGTGGACTTGAAGTCGTAGCCGATAGTGGTGAACGGGCGCAGTCCCAATGAGACGCCGAGCCCTTTTGTGAGCCTGAACGCAGCGGTCAGATAGTCGAGCGTGGAGTTATGGGCGTTGACCTTGGTGCCACCTTCGCGCATGTAGCTGTTCTGCAGCGAGATGCCTATGTCGAAAAGGAGTCGCAGCGAATCCATCTCCGAGTAGGAGGCGGGGTTTTGACGGTTGATAATATTCGGGTCGCGCATACCCACAGCAACTCCGGCCATGCCCTTGTTGAAGCCCATGGCCTCGTCGGCCAGTATGCCCCAGCCGTAGCGTGAATAGGGCGAGTTGGTGCCGCTGCTCTGGGCGGAGATCTGCAAGGTGAGTGCCGTGGCAGCTATAGCCAGAAGGAGTCTTGCTCCTCTAAATCTTGTCTTCATTATATTGTAGTATGTGGTTCAGGCCTCGCAGTACCAACGAACGGTCTACGATTGCCTCAATATTTAGTGTTTTGTTAATCAAGGGAGCATCGCCCCCAGTGAGTATTACACGCGTTTTGCCGAAGTGCTGCTCCATAGCGCGGGCACACCCCTCTATCTCATATTGTATGCCGCGCAATGCTCCGCAGCGTATGGCCGTGGCGGTGGAGTTGCCAAATAGCGGCATATCGCCGTCGGGTTCCACTTCGGGCAGCCGTGCGGTGTGTTCATGCATTGCACGCAACCGCATTCGCAGTCCAGGCGCGATGTTGCCACCATGATAGGTGTCGGGAGTGCACGCCTCGTAGGTAACGCAACTGCCGGCATCAACTACCAGTAGATTTTCACCAGGCCACTGAGCCATGGCACCTGCTATGACGGCTATGCGGTCGGCACCGAATGTCTTGGGCGTTTTGTAGGCTACCGTAAACGGAAGCGGTGTCTCCTTGTCCAGAAGCATAGTCTTTATGCCATGGCTCTTCAGTGCGTGCATCAGTTCGGCGGGATTGTCTGCCACAGAACTTATAATGGCTTTGTCCGCTCTGCGACGTTTGGCATCATCACAAATGACGGTCAGCATCTCGCCGCCGGCCACGCGCTTGGGGGGCTCAATATTTCCGCTCTCGGCGAAAGAGTATTTGGCCCCGCTGTTGCCTATATCTACGAGCAGACTACAGCTCATTCCTTACTATGTTGCCCTGCTGCATCACAAAGTGGAGCTGCACATCGCCGTCATAGATGCAGATGTCGGCATCCTTGCCTTTTTCCAGCGTACCCTTGCGTCCGAGCTCACCCATGATGCGGGCGGGTGTCTCCGACGACATGCGGATGGCATCCTCCAATGGTATCTCGGCCTTCTGCACGCAGGTGCGGATAAGGCGGTCCATCGTGGCAATGCTGCCAGCTAGCGCTGAGCGGTCAGCCAATTTGCACACGCCATCCTCCAGTATTACACGCGGGTCAAAAGCCACATCGCTGTCGCTGGCAGAGCAGGCCAGAGCATCGGTGATAAGTGCGGTGTGCTCCACACCCTTCACCATATAAATCATACGCAAGATAGTGGGCGGCACATGAATACCATCGGCTATCATCTCCACGCTCATCTCAGGGAAGGTATATACGCTCTCCACAGTGCCCTCGTGCTTAAACTCGCGTACGTTGTGGAAGCCGGGCATGGCGTTGTAGAAGTGGGTAACATGACGGAAACCTGCGTCCCAGGCACGCTTCACATCTACATACTCTGCCTTTGTGTGGGCTATGGCGGCCAGCACTCCGTGGTCGGTGCAGTAGCGGCCAAACTCAGTGGTACCAGGCAACTCGGGGGCCTCGTCCCAGCGCTTCAGCGCCTTGGTGCTGTCGATGATGGGCTCATAGTCGGCGGGGATGGGCGGAGTGATATACTCGGGCATCTGAGCTCCTGCCTTGCCGGGGTTGAAATAAGGGCCCTCTAGGTGTAGACCCAGTACGGGCGACCCCTCTTCGGCCATCAGCTTCTCGCAGGTGGCGAGTGCTGCCTTAATCATAGGCACTGACGAAGAGGAGAGGGTGGGATAGATGCTCGTGGTGCCGTATTTCATATGGGCGGCAATGGCAGTGCGGAATGCTTCTTCTGTTCCTTCCATGAAGTCGCGCCCGCCTCCGCCGTGGATATGCAGCTCTATGCCGCCTGGCACGATGTCCATACCCTTGGCGTCAATCACTTCGGCACCGGCTACGTCGATGTTGCCGCTGCTCACTTCAGCTATCTTGCCGTCTTTCACTACTACGGTGCCGTCTTTCACCCAGCCTTGTGGGGTAAAGACGCGTCCGCCTGTAATCTTAGTTATCTTCTGTTCCATTTTTATCGTTGTTTTCTGTTATTCCGCAAAAGTACACCTTTTCTGCGACACGGCAAAATAAAGTGCCCCAAATTCCCATTTTTCTTATAATATATTATAATAATGTTCGCGCGCGTTAAGATTTTTTTAAACCATTCTCATGTAGAAAAAAGGCATGAAATTGTGGGCATACACGAGAAAATGATTAAATTCGCGCCGTAAAAGGCGAAAAGAATGGCTAATCTCAAGTCACTGGTCAAAGACACGGCTGTTTATGGACTGAGCAGTATAGTGGGCAGATTCCTTAACTATCTGCTGGTGCCACTCTACACGGCCAAGATATCTGCTGCCTCAGGTGGCTATGGCGTGGTCACCAATCTTTATGCTTACACTGCGCTGATACTTGTGCTGCTCACCTTTGGCATGGAGACGACTCTTTTTCGCTTCGCCAATAAGGAGGGTGAGAAACCTGACACAGTGTTCTCTACGGCAATGCTCATTGTGGGGATTCTCACGGCCGTCTTCCTTGTAATTATCTTCGGTTTCATCGGACAAATTTGTGAGCTCATCGGCTATGGCGACCGTCAGGTCTTGGTGCTGATGATGGCGACGGTGGTGGCTCTCGATGCGTTGCAGGCAATTCCCTTTTCTTTCTTGCGTTTTCAGAACAGGGCTGTGCGTTTTGCCTCGCTTAAATTGCTGTTCATTGTCCTGAATATCGGCATCAATGTGTTGTATTTCATTGTGCTGGGCAAGACTGACGTGTTCTATGTGTTTAGCATCAATCTGGTATGCACGTCATTTGTCACTTTGTTCTTTATTCCCGATTTGATAAAGATACGCTGGAGTTTCAGTCCTCGGCTGATGCGTCAGATGCTTTCTTATTCATGGCCTATACTTATATTGGGAGTAGCGGGTATTCTTAATCAGGCTGCTGATAAGATTATCTATCCCTATGTGCGTACCGGTCTGCAGGGCGAAGTGGAGCTGGGCATCTATGGCGCGTGTGTTAAGATAGCAATGGTTATGGCTATGATAACTCAGGCTTTCCGCTATGCCTACGAGCCCTTTGTGTTTGGCAAGGCCAAGGAGAGCGACAGTCGTGAGACCTATGCCAAGGCGATGAAGTATTTTATTGTATTCACTCTGCTGGCATTCCTTGTCGTGGTCGGATGGCTCGATGTGCTGAAGTATATTATCGGTCGTGACTACTGGGAGGGCCTGCGCGTGGTGCCGATAGTGATGGTTGCCGAGATTCTTATGGGTGTATACTTCAACCTTTCGTTCTGGTATAAACTCATCGACCGCACTATCTGGGGGCTCTGGTTCTCGGTGGCCGGCTGCCTGGTGCTCATAGCGGTAAATGTTATTTTTATTCCCAAGTATGGCTATATGGCGTGTGCATGGGGAGGTGTAGCCGGCTCTGGCACCGCTACATTGCTCTCTTATTTCGTCGG
>JAGCTG010000007.1 GCA_017963785.1 Bacteroidaceae bacterium
GGCACATTCCGCACCACCCCCATCAACAAGTCTGTCAGCATCTTCGGCGCAGGCTATGAGAAGGTGGATTCTCTTACAATCGATATCAGCGCCATTGACGGCGAGACAACCATCGGCCTTGCCGAGAACACCCTACACGACCTCAACTTCCAGGGACTCCGCTTCAACAACATTGTCAACATCGGCGGCACCACCAACAATGCCCCCATCGAAGGACTGACATTCACAAAAGTAAGGTTTGGTAATGACGTACGCTACTATAGCGACATCACCAATGCCAATTTTGACCAATGCATCTTTATTAACGCACAAAGAGGCTTCCCCGATGCAAACGAAATCAATGCGAACAACTGGCTCTATAACAACTGCCACATAAATTCTCTTAATTATTTTAAGAACGGCTCCATTAAGGTTGACCACTGTATTTTTAGTAACGGAACTCCAATCTCCAACTCAACAGTTCCTTTCATCTTTACAAACACTATCTTTAACGACTGTTCCCGCTTTCCTGGCGGGTTATATCCCAAGAATTGCATCTGCACAACTAATCTCCCCGATGGTGTGAATTGCTATAGACCAGGTTATTATGGCCGTGACGTCTTTACCGATGTCGACGGCTTCGGATACAGCGAAACCCGCACCTTCGAAATCCAGAAGCCCGACGTATGGGTTGGCACCGATGGCACCGAGATAGGCATTCATGGTGGCAAGGGCTGGAGCAAAATACCCGCCACTCCCGTAGTGAAGGGCCTCAAGCTCTCCGTCAGCGGCAAGACTCTCAATGTAGAATACGAAGCCAAGACCAGGTAATTTGTACATTGTAAATTGTCAAATAGTACATTATTTATGTGTTACATAAAAACAACCCTTCTCGCCCTCTTCGTCTCCGTGGCGGCTATGGCGCAGAAGAGTATAACACAGCAAGTCTATTGGATAGACAATGACATCGGCGCGGCGACGGCCATCACTACAGGCACCACCTTTGATGTGTCGTCCATGGCCCCGGGTATGCATGTCCTTACCATGCGGGTGCAGGACAGCGACGGACTGTGGAGCTCACCCGAGACACGGTTCTTTGTAGTGCCCCACGCCACGACAGAGCCGTCGGAGATAGTGAAGCGCGAATATTGGATTGACAACAATATCGCCGCGCGCACCGATCTCACCGACTCGCCGATGGTCCTCTCGCTGCTCGACCTCGCGCCGGGAGTGCACTTCCTCACTGCTCGCATCAAGGACGATGCTGGCTTGTGGAGTGTGCCAGAGACACGCATCTTCGTAGTGCCACACGCCACGGTGGAGGCAACCTCTATAGTAGAGCGTGAATACTGGATTGACAACGAGATAGCCGCACGCACCACACTCGAAGAGTCGCCTATGCAAATCTCGCTGCTCGACCTCGCACCCGGAGTGCATATCCTCACCGCTCGCGTCAAGGACGATGCAGGCCTGTGGAGTGTGCCCGAGACACGCATCTTCGTAGTGCCACACGCCACGGTGGAAGCAACCTCCATAGTAGAGCGCGAATACTGGATTGACAACGAGATAGCCGCACGCACCACACTCGAAGAGTCGCCTATGCAAATCTCGCTGCTCGACCTCGCACCCGGAGTACATATCCTCACCGCTAGAGTCAAGGACGATGCTGGTCTGTGGAGTGTGCCCGAAACACGCATCTTCGTAGTGCCCCACGCCACAGTGGAGGCAACCCAGATAGTGGAGCGTGAGTACTGGATAGACAATAAGGTAGCTACCCGCGCGTCGCTCGCCGATTCGCCCGCAGAGATAGCACTGCTCGACCTCACCCCCGGCATGCACTCCTTCACCATGAGAGTAAAGGACGATGCAGGCATCTGGAGTGTGCCCGAGTCACGCTTCTTCATCACTCCCACCCAGGCTGAGCAAGACGGGCTCACCATAGCGCAGTATATGTATTGGATTGACGGCGACACACTCAACTTCACCAGTGCTGCCGTAAGCGACCCAACTGCCGCACTGCCCGTCACCATCAGCCACCTCGACGAGGGCGACCACACCATCTCATGGCGAGTGGCCGACAGCAGAGGAGTATGGAGCGAGTGCGTCACCGATAGCTTCACCTTTACCAAGACAGTCATCACCGCTGCCATGATAAGCCTCGCCAACAACACCTTTGAGTACAATGCCGAGGACATAGAACCCGAGGTCACCGTCACCGACGGCGACACAGCGCTCATACTCGGTGAAGACTACGACCTCGCCATTACCGACAACCACGACGTGGGCACCGCCACCGTCGCCGTCACCGGCAAGGGAGCATACAAAGACAGCGACAACGCCACCTTCACCATCACGCAGGCACCCCTCACCGTCACCGCTGACGACAAGGAGCGCCACGAAGACGATGAAGTGTCGCCCGAGCTCACCATCACCTATAGCGGATGGAAGGGCAGCGACGACGAGAGCGTACTCCTGACAGTGCCCACCGTAGAGTGTGCCGTCAGCGCCGACAGTCCTATGGGCACATACCCCATCACCGTCAGCGGAGGAGAGGCACGCAACTACTACCTCGTATATGTCAACGGCACCTTCACCATCTCTGAACCAGTGGCTGTCACCAGTGTCCTCGCCGACACCCTCGACCCCGACACCAAGGTCTATGACCTCCACGGACGCCCAGTGATATGGCGCACCGCGCCCAAGGGCATCTATATAGTCAATGGACGCAAAGTCCTGAAGTAACAATCCTTACTAACCAACCCCACACAATGCAGGTGCACCCTCCGCACCTGCATTTTTTTGACATTTTTTGAATTTTCCCCACGCCATGGATATATTAGTCAACAAAAACATACAAAAAACAACTCCATGTCAAAACAAAGTATTACTTTTGCGCGTCAAAAAAAATACATATTCACATATTACATAACTCACAATGATAACTTTTATAACCAGCTTCCTTCTATTAATCTTGGGCTATGCTATCTACAGCCGCGTCGTAGAGCGCATCTTCCAGCCCGATTCTAAGGCACAAACACCCTGCTACAAACTCCAAGACGGTGTGGACTACATCCCCATGCCCACGTGGAAAGTATTCCTCATCCAGTTTCTTAACATTGCCGGCACTGGCCCCATCTTCGGAGCCATACAAGGTATCCTCTTCGGTCCCGCCGCTTTCTTCTGGATAGTGCTCGGCTGCATCTTCGGCGGAGCAGTCCACGACTATATGAGCGGCATGATATCCCTACGCAGCAATGGCGTCAGTCTGCCAGAGATAGTCGGTGACCAGTTGGGCAACGCAACGCGCCACACACTACGTGTCTTCACCCTTGTGCTGCTCGTGCTTGTGGGAGCCGTCTTCGTTACCACCCCCGCAGTACTCCTTGACAATATCTCCGGCGACTTCGGCAGCTTTACCTTCTGGGTAGTCGTCATCCTCGCCTACTACCTCATAGCTACCCTGCTGCCCATCGACAAGATTATCGGCAACCTCTATCCCCTCTTCGGCTTCGCCCTGCTCATCATGGCTGTCGGACTCTTCGGCGGTATCTTTCTGTGCGACGGCAACATACCCGAGGTAACCGAAGCCTTCACCAACCATCACCCCATAGGCACCATGCCCATCTTCCCTGGGCTCTTCATCACTATAGCCTGTGGAGCCGTCAGCGGCTTCCACGCCAGCCAGAGCCCCATGATGGCACGATGCATGAAGAATGAGCGACTCGGTCGTCGCATCTTCTACGGAGCAATGATTACCGAGGGCTTCGTGGCACTTATCTGGGCAGCAGCAGCCATCAAGTTTGCCGACTCCCTCGGCGTGGCGGGCGACACACCCTATGAGAAACTGCTCAACTATATGACCGATCCTGAAACCAGCAAGATGAACCCTGCCCTCCTTGTCAATGGCATCTGCCATTCGTGGCTCGGCACTGTGGGTGCCGTGCTCGCCATTCTCGGAGTGGTGGCAGCCCCCATAACCACCGGTGACACAGCCTTCCGCTCCGCACGACTTATCGCAGCCGATATGCTACACATCAAGCAGAATAAGATTTACAAGCGAATCGTTCTTTGCCTGCCCCTCTTCGGCGGAGCCGTGGCACTCATGTTTATCAAGTTCGACATCCTGTGGCGCTACTTCGGGTGGTCAAACCAGACACTGAGTATTTTTACCTTCCTCACCATCACTGTATGGCTCGCCCGACGCCGCAAAGCCTATTGGATAACACTTATCCCCACGCTCTTCATGCTATTTATATGCGCCAGCTATATCTGCATAGCCCCCGAGGGTTTCTACCTCGACCACACCCTCAGTTACTCCATCGCCATAGTCGCCACCATCATCTGCCTCGTGTGGTTCTTTATATGGAAGAAGCGGGTAGAGAAGTGACAAATTTCACTTTTCTAATAAAGAAAAGATGAAAAAATAGGCAAAAAACTTGCCCGTTATCAACACTTTTCACTAACTTTGCACTCCATTTTACTAAAATGGCACAATTTGTGCTATTTCTGACACTCAATCCTCAAATCTCAACTTTCAATTTATTTTCATGCGCCAATTAAAGATTGTTCAGGGAATCACCAACCGTCAAGAGGCCGGCATCGGCAGCTACCTCAGCGAAGTAAGCCGCATCCCCATGATATCCACCGAGGAAGAAGTAGTCCTCGCCCAGCAAATCCATAAAGGCGACCGCGCCGCTATGGAGAAGTTGGTGTGCGCCAACCTGCGTTTTGTGGTAAGCGTTGCCAAGCAATACAGCAACCAAGGCCTCAGCCTCAACGACCTCATTGACGAAGGCAATATCGGTCTCATCCGTGCCGCCGAGAAGTTTGACGAGACGCGCGGCTTCAAATTTATCAGCTACGCCGTGTGGTGGATACGCCAGAGCATACTACAGGCCATCAGCGAGAACAGTCGCATCGTGCGCATGCCCCTCAACCAAGTGGGATTCCAGAGCAAACTCAACAAGGCCCGCGTAGAGTTTGAGCAGCAGAATCAGCGTGAGCCCTCACCTGAGGAGCTTGCCGAGATAGTTGATGCCGACGTAGAGAAGGTAGCCATGGCCATGGGCAACACCGGCAAGAAGATCTCCGTTGACACCCCCTACCAAAACGACGAGACCACCACGATGGCTGACAACATGACCTACGAGAACGACAAGCCCACCGACGACCGCATGGAGCACGAGTCTCTCGCCCGCGATCTCAGCGTCGCCCTGCAGTGCCTCACCCCCAAGGAGCAGAATGTCCTCACTATGCTCTACGGCATCGGCCAGCGCGAGAAGACCGCCGAAGAAGTAGCACAGATACTCGGTCTCAGCCGCGAGCGTGTCCGCCAGATTAAAGAGCAGGCCATCCAGCACATCAACGAGAAAGTAAACGTCAAAGTATTGAGGAAGTATCTATAAATATACCCTCATATTTCATACTTCAGACTACCCACGTCCCCCCGCCATCTCCATATTAGCGACTACGACTATCCCCTCCCCCCGGAGCGGATAGCGCGCTACCCTATTGCTGAGCGTGACCAGTCGAAGCTCCTTGTATATCGCAAGGGCGACATCAGCCACACCGTCTTCAGCGACATTCCCCAGTTGCTGCC
>JAGCTG010000056.1 GCA_017963785.1 Bacteroidaceae bacterium
AACATATACCATATCATAAGTTGTGCCGCTTCCACCCACGGGGAAAGTATTTTTGTCGTCAACAGTCACAGGACCCGGCTTTGTGGGCCTTGTGCCGTCGATGATGTTGTTGTATATGGCCACCACGTCGGCGGTGTTCACCTTGTTGTCGTAATTCACGTCGCAGGGATTCAGCTGCGCCATGGCTGCCGTAGCAAATAGCGATGCTGCGAGAAATGCAAATAAGCTTTTCTTCATGATATTATAGAATAATGGTTAATATTCTGATGTCGGTTGGCTAGGAGCTTGCGCTCCTTCGCTAAGTAGCTGCAAAAGTATAAAATAAAAAGAATATAGAAAAATTTTTTTAATCGACTCTCGACCCTAGACTCTTGACTCTCATTTTGTGCTTTACCTCGCTGGGAGAGAGGGTGGTGGTGAGGGTGACGGTGCGCTGCTGCCCGGGGAGGAGGTCGAAGAAGTTATCGGAGAAATGGTGGGAGTCGTCACCGTCGAGGGAGAGGTAGATGCCGCGGGCGTAGCGGTCGGTTGACACGGTGACGCTGTTGCCGTTCACCGCGATGGTGAGGTGGGCGGGCTGCTGCTCCAGATCCTTGGGATAGACGAGGATGTAGTTGTTGGAGTAGGCACGGCTGCCTGCCTCGTCGGGCTGGAACTCGGCATGGATGATGGCCTGCTCGGGGCTGACGCCTGCCTGGGCAAGCAGCTGGGCCGTGGGCGACTGCCACACGTCGGCGGAGCTGTTGGCGCCTACCTTGACGCGGCGCGTGAGGGTGAGGCGACGCTCAGCGGAGGTATAGACCTCCACGGTGAGCTGTCCGCTAACGGGGGCGAGGCGGTCGTTGACGATGAAGAGGTGGAGGATGCTGTCCTCCGTCTGTATGGGCGACACGAGGATGTCGGCCATGGCTGGGCGCACCATGTAGTGGGCAGCTTTCCAGCGGCCGTAGTAGTCGCGTGTGCTCCACGAGGCGACGGGCCAGCAGTCGTTGATCTGCCAGAGCAGGCTGCCCCAGCAGTAGCCCTTGTCGCGGCGGTGCGCCTCGACGGCTGTCTTCATGGCGTCGCCCTGCATGAGCTGGCCCACATAGAGCAGGGTGTCGAAGCCCTGCGGACGGCCGTACTCGGTGCGTAGGTAGCTCTCGATGAGCTGGTTGGCGTGAGTACCTCCGCGCTGGTGCGCCATCATGACGTCGGAGCTGATGTCCCAGTCGCTGGGGTCGGGGGCGAAGCGCTTTATGGTGGAGAGCTCGGGGAAGCTCTGCATGCCATACTCGCTGAAGAATCGTGCACGTACCTTATTATATTCTCTTATTGGCTTGCGTCCGTGCCACACCTCCCAGTAGTGGTAGTCGCCGCGTGTGAGCTGGCTGCGCCCCTCGTAGGTGGCGAAGGGTGAGGACGGCAGATAGGGGGTGTGGGGCGCGTACTGCTCCACCACCTGCGGCAGGGTGCGGAAGAAGAGTTCTTTATACTCGGCCCACAGTCGGTCGGCGTGGCCGAGCTGCTCGGACTGGCGTTTCCATCCCCAGCTGAACCATGCGTCCTGCACCTCGTTGTTGCCGCACCACAGGGCGAGGCAGGGATGGTTGCGCAGTCGGCGCACATTGTCGATGGCCTCTTGGCGTATGTTGTCGAGGAAGGAGCCGCTGGCGGGGTACATGGAGCAGGCGAACATGAAGTCCTGCCACACTAAAATGCCGTTTTCATCGCAGAGTTTGTAGAATCGGTCGTCCTCATACACCCCGCCGCCCCACACGCGCAGCATGTTCATATTAACGGCCACGGCGTCGGCGATGGTGCGCTGATAGACGGAGTCGCTGACACGCGGCAGGAAGACATCGCAGGGGATGTAGTTGGCGCCTTTCATGAATAGCTTCTCTCCGTTGAGGGTAAAGTAGAAAGACTCGCCGTTGCCGTCAGGGTCTGGCTCGCGGTGGAGCTGCAAGGAACGGAGGCCTACTTTTATTGAGGATTGAGTATTGACTGTAGTATTTTCTACGGTGGTGAGGAGGGTGTAGAGGTGGGGCTCGCCGAGTCCGTTGGTCCACCACAGGCGGGGGTTGCGGATGGTGTAAGGGAGGGTGACGTGGTTGGTGCCGCGATGGAGGGTGACGGTCTGGGTGGCGAGGCGCTGCTGGGTGGCGGAGTCGGTGACGATGACGGTGGCCGTCATGTCGCGGTCTGCCTCTATGGTGACGTGGTGCTGCACGTCGGCACGCTTGCGGTTGACCTCCGTCTGCTCCACGAAGACGTCGCGGATGGTGAGGCGGTCCCACGCGCTGAACACCACGGGGCGCCAGATGCCCAGGGTGACGATGCGCGGTCCCCAGTCCCAGCCGTAGTGGTAGGGGGCCTTGCGGATGAATGGGGAGAGGCGGCGGTCAAGCAGTCCGCCGTTTTCGCTCTGGTCGGAGCTGGCGTGGTAGTGGTTGGGGAACTGCTGCCACTTGGGCAGGTCTATCCTGATGGGGGAGTTTAGGCGCACTCGCAGATGATTGTCGCCCACGTGAGTCAGATGACTGATGTCTGCGTGCCATGTGCGGAACATATTGTCAGCCTTTAGGATAAGACTGTCGTTAAGCCAGACTTCGGCGTATGTGTCAAGGCCGTAGAAGGTGAGCTCGCGGTGTGAGCACTGCTGCTGCTCTGCGGTGATGGAGAAATGGTTATCGTATAGCCAGTCCTCTTTGTCTATCCACTGCACGGTGCGCTCGTTGAGGCCGTAGAAGGGGTCAGCGATGCTGCCGAGAGCCATGAGGTCGGTGTGTACTGTGCCTGGCACCGTGGCGGGATGCCAGTTTTGTAGGCGTTCCTGCCGAAAGGTCCATCCTGTGTTGAGCTCAACAGTGTGTTGGGCAACAGCGAGGAGAGGAAAGAAGAACGATGCAATCCCTAATAGTCTTTTCATGGAATCTTCTTCTCGAAGTGCTGATAGTCGTGGACAGTTTTCCAGTTGCCGCCCCAGAAGAAGCCGTGCTGCAGGAAAAGCTTGTAGCAGAGGTCGCTGGGATCTATATAGCGTATGGGCTGCTTGGCGCGGTTGGTACGATGGAATGCGTGACGCTTGCCATTGGCTGGCTGTACGAGACCTGTACGCTTGTTGATGCAAGGATTGTAGAGCGGGTTGATGTCAATGGCCAGTCCGCGCCCATGGAGGGAGGGTTGGTCGCTGCCTGCTATCTTGCGGAAGTTGAAGCACGAGGTGTTGTTGTCAGCCATCGATGTCTCGTCGTCAGCGTCGTAGTTGTCGATGAGCAGCATCTTCTCTATGCGATAGCCGCTGAGATAGAGCTGACGAAAGATGTCAAGCAGGTCGTCTGCGATGGCTTTGTTGCAGATGAGCTCGCCAGTCTGCGGCAGGCCGTCCTTGTTGATGTGGAGCACTTGCAGGTAGCGCAGGTCATCGCGCTTGGTGGAGCAGTCGCGCTTGAATGACTTGAGCCAGATGCGCGCAAAGACAGTGTCATTGATGGGCTGTGCACTGAAGTATAGGCCGAGATTGTCGTTGTCGATGTCGGTAGCTTTGAGCACTGTGCCTGCATGCCACTGGGCTGCGCAGAGAATAGAGAAAAGAGAAAACAGAAGAGAGAATAGAGTGGTTTTGTGAGTCATGAGTCGAAAGGTTTTCGTTATTCTCATTTGCTATTTTCTTGAGTTGTTGAACTTGCGTATTTCAGCAATGATAGGCAGCGTGGCATATTTCTTTGGCACGGCTGCGAGCAGGGCTCTGTTTTGTGCGACAGTGAAGCGCTTATGGTATTCTGCAAAGAGATAGATTCCAGCCCAGTTGCCGAGGTTCTTGCGAGCGAAGGTGTAGGTGTAGGCGACCATCTGTTTGCGTAGCGAGTCGATGCCTAGCTTATAGGCTTCGCGGTCTTCGGCGGAGTTGCTCATGCGCATGCTCTCGCGTGTGCAGTCGTAGATTTGTGTGAAGATGGTGTTGATGCTGTCACGGTAG
>JAGCTG010000057.1 GCA_017963785.1 Bacteroidaceae bacterium
CCGCACAATGTGCTCACACTTATTGCGCAGCACTGCTTTGACCTCGTGGTAAACATACCGAAGAATCACACCACGCGTGAGCTCACCAATGGTTACCGCATCCGCCGTGCAGCCATCGACCACAACGTGCCCCTCATCACCAATGCACGCTTGGCATCAGCTTTCATTCGGGCTTTCTGCACCGTGCCTATTGATGCACTCCCGATAAAGAGCTGGAACGAGTATGAGTAACCCCAGAGTTTAATTTCTTAACAGTCAATATTCAATGTTTATCAACACAAGCAACATAAAGGGTGACCTCTTTGGCGGCATCACTGCGGGTGTCGTGGCGTTGCCACTGGCTCTGGCTTTTGGCATACAGGCCTTCGGCGGTGTCGACAATCCCTCGGCTGCCTCCGTTGGCGCTTTGGCTGGGTTGGTGGGTGCTACCATTCTGGGTTTCTTTGCCTCCCTCTTTGGCGGAACCCACAGCCAGATCAGTGGCCCCACCGGTCCTATGACAGTCATCACCGCAGCTCTCATCAGTGGCATCTGGGCTTCCCAGCAGAGTATGTCAGCCGTGTTGATAGGAATGTCGCTGGCAGGTTTGTTCTGCGGTCTGTTTCAGATTCTCTTCGGTCTAATCAAGATAGGCAAGTATGTCCGCTACATTCCCTATCCCGTGCTGTCGGGTTTTATGAGTGGTATTGGCGTGATTATAATCTTGCAGCAGCTCTATCCCCTGATAGGCCTCAAGTCGCCAGTGCTGGTGCTTGATATGGTTACCCAGCTACCGGAGCGCATCACTGGTGGCATATCGCTGATGGCACTTGCCCTCGGACTGGGCACCATCGCGGTCATCTATCTTTTCCCACTGATAACCAAGAAGGTGCCGTCAACACTTGTGGCACTGTTGGTCGTGACCATAGTGTCGATATTCGTGGGCTTTCCCGAATACCTGACCATAGGCGATATTCCCTCGGGTTTGCCCAAGCCTGTGATAGCCAGCCTTGACCTGAGTGGGTTGGACTGGGGGCAGTTGCTGACGGCCTCTGTGGTGCCGGGACTCACCCTGGCGGGACTCGGCTCTATAGACACGTTGCTCACCTCTGTGGTGGCTGACAATATCACCAAGACGCGCCACGACAGCAACCGTGAGCTGGTGGGACAGGGCATAGGCAATATGCTTGCCGGTGTGTTTGGAGGCATTGCCGGAGCCGGTGCCACCATGAGGACCGTGGTCAACGTCAAGAGCGGTGGCCGCACCCAGTTGAGTGGCATGTTTCATTCGTTGATGCTGCTTGCCGTGCTTTTGGGCCTGGGTGGCCTGGTGAAGTATGTGCCGTTATCGGTGTTGGCAGGTATCCTTATCAGTGTGGGTATAGGCATCATCGACTTTAAGGGATTCAAAGACTTGCTGCGCATTCCCCGTGCCGATTCGTTTGTGCTGATAGCCGTGTTCCTGCTTACCGTGTTTGTTGACCTTCTCACGGCTGTGGGCATCGGCATGGTTATCGCATGTGTGCTGTTTATGAAGCGTGCTAGCGATTTGGTGGAGGGTGGTTACAGCAGTCAGGAGATGACTCACACTGACATCGAAAACCCGTGGGACCACGAGGACGGCATCCCCGACGCCGTGGCTCACAAGATATATATCCAACGCCTCAACGGCCCTATCTTCTTCGGCACCATTACGGGCTTCCAGCAAGTGATGGGCAATGTGCCGCCTGATGCTAAGATTGTCATTATCCGTATGCGCCGGGTGTCGTTTATGGACCAGTCGGGCCTCTATGCTATGGAGACAGCCATCAAGGATATCCAGGCCAACGGCGCTACCGTGCTGATGACCATGATTCAGCCGCAGCCGCTCTATATGCTGCAGACGATGAATGTGATTCCGGCGTTGGTGCCCGAGCACCTTACCTTCAGCTCCTTCGAGGAATGCACGGAATACCTCCGAAAATTTGAGGTTTACGAAAACTGACGGCTACTTCCTTGACAGTTTTTTCGTTTTTCTTGGAATTGTTGGCATAATGACACTTTTTCGTCTAAAAAATTGGAAATATTTATAACAAAAAGGGAAAAAAGAGCTAATTTTGCAGCCCGACAAAATTCATCAAGACGCAGACATGTCGCTTAATGTGAATAGTGGTGAACCCTGCTTTATGCAGCAAACTACCTCTTCCTTTTCCCAAAGAGGCAGCAATGTAGCCATATACATGGGCGTCACCCCCCCCCCCAGCAGCAACTGATAATCAACAAGTTACACGCTTTTTGCACCCCGTTTGTGCGAAGGACGTAGCCATGCCCGTATCTGCAGATGCGGGTTTTGCCTGTATATAGATGTTTCTTATATACCTTATTAATAATAATAACAAAAGCATTATGAAAAAAACACTTACTTTAGTTCTGTTGTTGGCCATTTCGGCACTAAGCCAGCAGGTTGCGGCTCATGATGTAGAAGTAGATGGCATTTATTACAATCTAAACACTTCGGCAAAGACCGCAGCAGTTACCTTCCAAGGGAGCAGTTACTCTTCAAGTGCAGCCGCTTATTACACAGGCGATGTGACCATCCCTTCCACCTTTGTCAATCCTGATGACAATGAGACCTACACGGTCACCTCTATTGGCGAAAGGGCATTCTATTATTGCTCTTCTGTTACATCGGTAACCATGCCAAGCACCGTCACTTCCATCGGAGGTGTGGCATTCCAGCATTGCTCGAGTATGACAGAGGTTAACTTTTCTGACAAGATCACCTCTATTGCAGATTGGAGCTTTGGTAACTGTAGCAGCCTCGTCAAAATAGAATTGCCAGAAGAACTCGCTACTATTGGTGGCTCTGCTTTCCGCAGTTGCTCTGCCTTAAAGACTGTCATTGCAGGGAGCAAAATTACCAGAATATATGATATGGCATTCAATGGGTGCAGCAATCTTACTACTTTTGTTCTTAACTGTACAACTCCACCTACATTAGATGAATATAGTACCTACTATAACTTTACTAACAGTAGCATAATGATATTCGTCCCCGAGGAGTCAATCTCTGCCTATCAGAGTGCGACCAACTGGAGCAGGACATCGACGGCTTTTGTTGATATAGATGTCTTTACTGACGAGAATCAACTTAGCTATTCTGCAAGTGGCGTAACAATCGACGGACTTGTATATAATCTTTCAGGTTATGGCGCAACTCTTACAACAGGCAACCAGAGTTGCACCGGCGACATTGTAATTCCTGCGACAGTGCAGTACAACACAGGTAGCGCAAATTACAATTTCTTTGTGAACGGCATTAACAATTCTGCCTTTGAGCATGCAAGTATTACATCGGTGAAAATAAACTCGCCCTATCTGTCCTCAATAAGCAGCTGGGCATTTGGCAATAGTTCAACTCTTGCCACGGTTGAAATACCGTATGTGACAACTTTAAAAGGTTCTTCTTTCAGAGGAAGTTCGTCTCTAACGACTGTTATTGCTGGAGACAAATTGGAAACAATCGAATCGCAAACCTTTGAGGATTGCAGCAAACTCGAGTGTTTTGTAATCAACAGAACAAATGCACCAACGCTAAGCGAGTGGAGTTCCACCCATTCCAGCCACCTTACATTCAAAGTAAACGATGTCGTATTCTTTGTTCCTACTGAGGCTATTGATTCATACAAAGCATCAAGCAACTGGAGCTACTACAACTTCGTATATCAAGATATTGACAAATACACAGACTCACAACTTGGCTATACTGCCTCTGGAGTAACCGTTAATGGGATAAAATATGATATATCCGGTTACAAAGCAACTATCACACAAGGCAACAAAAACAGCACAATTACCGACGTGTTTATCCCTGCTGTTATAGAATATGTTGACGGAAGCAATACTTATACATGTAAGGTGAAAGAAACGAAAACGGCCGCTTTTCAAAATAGCTCAGCAATTAAGACATTCACCTTCGAATCCCCAACACGCCTTACAAGTTTTGGAGGTTGGTATTTCGCTGGCTGTAGCAACTTAGTTGAAATTAATTTGCCGGAAGGGATAACGACTCTTCTCAATGACTATGCTTTAGGCAGAATGGACAATATCACGAAGCTGACTCTTCCCACTACGCTAACAACTATACCCAACTACACATTCTATAATGATCCAAAATTGACAGTTATCGAGTTTAAGAGTGAAACTCCTCCTACTTTTAGTGGTTCCTCTATGTTCAAAGGAAGTACCGTTCAAGGAAACATCACAATAGTTGTACCAACAGAAGATGCCGTAACAGCCTATACAACTGCATTGGCATCGTATACGCCCGAAAACTTCAAGGCTGTAATCACGAAGGACCAATATGTAACACAAAGTATAGAGGAGAACAATGGCGTAGTAACCATCAGTGGTTTGGTTGACGAAGAAAACATTGACGACATGGCAGATTATATAAGCAATAACTACAGCACTGCGACTTCTGTTGATATGACAAACGCAACAATCCTTCCGAGCATAGAGCAAGAAGACGTAGCTGTTCTGCAGCCAACAAGCAGCAATATTCTTGTATACGCACCAAGTGAAACATACAACGACCTTTCCGGAGCCAACATAATTATTGACGGCACTTGCTCCAACCTCGTTTTGACTGACAAGAAGGATTTTGCTCCCACAGGGGCATTCACTGCCACCGCTGGTACAGTTTCCCGCCAACTCTATGCTGGTCTTAACACAGTGTGCATGCCTTTCGCATTCAGTGCAAGCGACATCAGCAGCGAAGCAAAGGTTTATACTTATAGCGAGACACGCGAAAACACTCTGTCGTTCACCGAGGTGGATAATGTGGAGGCTGGCGTTCCCTGTCTTGTGGAAATTCCTGAGGGAACTGCCACTGCGAACTATTCCATTGCCCTCAGTGGCGCATCTGTTGCAGCAGCTCCCGCTTCCGCCTCACCACTCGTGGGCACGTTTGTAAAGCAGACTCTTGGCACTGGCAAATATAAGCTCAATGACGAAGGCAAGTTTGTCAAGACAGTCGCTGAGTCAGTGCTATGGCCGTTCCGTTTCTGCCTCGACATAAGCGGCGCAGCATCCAACACCTTCGCTATAACTTTCAGCGATGACGACCCCACTTCAGTCAACTCTGTTGCAGAAGAGCAGGGTGTTACCGATGTGGTTAGCATCTATGGCGAGGATGGTGTGAAGCGTGCTTCGCTGCAAAAAGGCATCAACATCCTGAAGTTTGCCAACGGCAAGATACAGAAGGTATTTATTAAGTAATTGACGTTAGAAACTTTTGACTACAATGAGAAAATATTATATAGTTCCTTCACTCGAAGAGATCAAGTTGGGTGCTCCTGTGCTAATGACAGGGGCCAGCAAGGGCGTGGATGTTGATAATGAGTCAGAGGACGCTGATCCAGACTCTGATCGCTCCAGTTCTTACTTCGGCACATGTATCTTTGATGATACGGAGTGAATAGAAGAGTGAACGTCGTTTCGCTAAAATAGATGAGTTATGAACTTATGATGAAAAAAGATTATACATCTCCTTCTGTGGCTAATGTTCGCATAACAGCCCTAATACCTATGGCAATAAGTGTGCGGCTTGGCGAAGGGTCAGATACAGACCCTACATCCGATCGTTCGCATCGTTTCTGGGGCGGCAGCATCTTTGACGAAGAGGATGATGCCATCGAGGAAGAGGAGTCTGCATTCTGATACTGAACAACTGAAATTATCCTGAAAGAAAGAATCGTCAGTTCTCTGTGCGCTGGCGGTTCTTTCATATCCTTCTTTTTTGCATTTGTCAATGAATAGTGTTCGAAAGTGTGTGTTTCGGGAAAAAAGGGCGGGCTTTCATTGCCATGTCGTCGGTTTTTTGTACTTTCGCGTGCGATTGAAAAACTGAACTTCAATTCTTAAACTCTTTAACTTTTCAATTCTATGAAGCGGTTCTCTGTGTTCTGTTATCTGTGTTCTGTTATCTGTCTTCTGCCGTTGTGCGGCAATGCCCAGAACTACTGCAACGCGTCGGCTCCCGACAAGATGTGGGGCTACTACTGCTATCGCGAGATGCCCGTGGAGGGTGTGACCATCGACCCTAATGTGTATAGGGAGTCCGACACCAAGTGGTACGACGCACGCACCAACGAGACTACCATGTCCACCATGCCCTCGATGGGAATGATTATCGCCTACCACTATCGCATACCCTCTGGTCATGTCAAGGCCGATGTGGTGTGGAAAAACAAATATGCCAAGTATGCCAAGGTCGATGTGCGAGTGGTGCATCCTCACTCAGGGCAGGTGCTCTACAACGGTAGCTTTGGCAACACCGATATCGCTGCGCAGGAAAGGACTGATGTGCTATTTCCCGATATCAATTTCCCCTCCGACGATTTCTATCGCATAGAGCTGCGATGCGACGACTGGAGCCGACTACAGAGCATCAACTATTTCAATTACTATAGAGAGAGCGATTTGCCTGTGCTGATTCCGCGCAACTTCGGCGGCACGTCAGCCTTTATGAGTCCGTGGCACAGCTCCCACCCCGACGCCCCAGAGGGCGACGCCTATGACTGGATTTATGTAGAGGGGCGTGTCAACAGCGACCGCAACTTCCCCGGCACTTATTATATGATGGTCGGCACTCCCACCGGCTATATGGGCATGCAGACCAATTATGCCGTGGGCAATAACGACTTCGTCAGGAGCACCCTCTTCTCCGTGTGGGATGCCGCCAATATGGACGAAGACCCTAACCTGGCAGAGTATCTGCAGTCAAAGGTGCTCGACGGCCATCTCGACGCTGTCCATACCCATGCCGGCGGCGAGGGCTCCAGTGCCTCCGTGATGTTTAAGGACGACCCCAAGTGGTGGCGCGATGACCACTGGATACAGTGGCTCGTCAACTCGCGTCCTATGACCACGCCTGTCACGGTGAAGGGACGCAACGGCCAGGACTCTACGTTCAACTACGGCTACACCGTTACCTCGGCTTGGTATAAGGTTGACACTATGCCCGAGTGGCGCTATCTGGCCAGCATTCGCGCGGCAGGCATCTGTCGCAACTTCGGCGGCTGGTATGATTTCATTGAGCCGTTCACATCTTATGCCGGCCAGAAGATGCACACCGTCTATCACCGTCACCCCGCCATGCGCTCAGCCGCCAGTGGCAAGTGGTACAACTGCAATGTGCTGCAGCACGGCTACGACGACAATGGTGACAAGGACCGCCGCTACCACACCGACATAGGGCGTGGAGCCACTTCGCTCTACGACAACTGCTTCCGTATGGATATGGGCGGTTATGTCCATTGGCACGACAGCGCCGAAGTGGTGCCGTTGGCTAAGGACATGAGCTTCGTGGACACCATACAGATAGACATCCTCAACCGCCGTGTCAACGAGACACTCGCCTACGACGATTACTATAACCTCAACGAACGCGTCAATGCCTGTGCCCGGCATGTCACCGCATGGCGGGTGTTGGAGAGCCAGACCAGTTCGCCCTCTTCGGCGTCTAATGTGCTGGACGGCAATAAAACCACCATGTGGGAAACCTCCACTTATCCTGCCTTCCTCGCCCTGCAGGCTGACGAGGAGCAGACCTTCAGCGGATTTGAGCTATATTGGTCAAATCAGTACGACTCGCGAGCCCACTTTGTCGATTTCTTCACCAGCGAGGACGGCGAGAACTGGACTCTCGCTTACGACAGCCTCGAGGTGCGTTGCCTCGACCGTATTGACGTCACGCTGCCTCACCCCATCAAGACAAAATATCTGCGCATGCGCTTCCACCACAAGTACACCTCCAGCACAAGGCTGCGCATCAACGAGCTCACTATGCGTGGTGAGTTTGACCTCGACGGAGTGAAGGCTGTTGCCAAAGACCTGCTTGACAATGCCGGCACCATCAATAACTATCCCGAGAGCGACCTGCAGGAGCTGAAGGCAGTATATGAAAGTGTGATGACAGATAATGGTCAATGGTCAATGGCTAATGGTCAATCAGAGAAAGCCCAGGCTCTCGCCACCGCATTGCAGGACGTGAGCCGCAAGCCCTCCTTCATCCGCACCTATCTCGTCACCAACCGTATCAACCTTGCTCAGGAGCACGCCTACTTCCTCCAGAATGTGGGGGGCAACGGAGTGCTCTGCGCCACTACAGACGGACAGCTCACCGCCAAGGCAGCCACCGCTGACGGATCGCTCGACCGTTATAAGGGAAAGGCGCCGATGGACGACCCCTACTGCAACTGGCAGGTGATGCACGACGAGCCCTACACCGCCTATTATTTATATAATATAGGTGCAAAGAAGTTCCTCAATACAGAGGCCGAGGGCGGTCTCAGCCATCAACCGCAGGCTCTCACCCTGCGGCCGTGGGGCAGGGGCTTCTACTTCGCGCCGGAAGGAGCGACAGGCAATCTTGTGGGAGTGGACTCCAGCACCGACGCCCTCTTCACAAGCGAGAGCAAGGTCAACGACCGCTGCGTCTTTTATTTCTACGACAATTTCCGTATGATTCAGCCTGTGGCAGTGGCCGACTCGCTGCGCCAGTACACCGAGACCAACGATAAGGTGGCGCTCTATAAGGCAGGTGTCGCCGAGATGCTTGCAGCCCCCATCGGTGTGGTCGGAGGCTTCACCTCTGAGGAAGCCCGTGCCAATCTGCAGGCAGCCTACGACGCAGTAAAGGACTTGGACGCAAGCGATGCTCAATCCTCCATGCTCAATGCCCAATTTATTGACGCCGTTGAGAATGCCGATGTCATTGATTTTGACCCCGACAACACCGTCTATCGTTTTGCCTCTACTGCAGAGAGTCTGAGTGCCACGCCTTACATCACCGTCGATGCCGACTTGCGCGTCTATGCCAAGGCAGCCTCCAGCGGTCCTGAGCAGATATGGCGTTTCACCGACCGCCACGATGGCTACACCCTCTCGTCGCAGGGCATCACCCTCAAGCCTATGGGCAATCGTGTAGGCGAGACCATTACCTCCACCTCCAACTACGCCAACAGCGGCACCTTCGTGCTGAGTGAGCCTGCATGGGGCACCCATTATATCGGAGCCACACAGTTTGCCTCGGCAGTGGTCAACGGCAGCAATTCGCCCATCAAGAGTGCAGCCCCTGATGCTGTGGGCAGCACCTGGTATGTGGAGCCAGCCGAAACAGCCACACTCTCCCTCAACTCCGTTGGCGTAGGTTCCGTCTATTTCGACTATGCCGTTATAGTGCCCGACGATGTCAAGGCCTATGGAGTGAGCGGCGTGAAGGGTGACGGTACCATAGAGCTTTGCGAGATGGGCGACACCATCCCGCCCCGCACCGGTGCCATCCTTGTAGGCGAGAAGTATCAGAGGCTCACCCTCGGAGTGTGCGGTCGTGGAGGTCAGCCAAGCGAGAGCAACCTGCTCAAAGGCGTATTCTTCCGCAACACCTCTCTTGCCAAGGGCACCTTCATGACACTGTCCACATCCAGTGGCGAGCCCGTTATGAAAAAGCCCTCCATCGCCGTCGTTAGCGCCAATCAGGTCTATCTGCCCATCACCGCCGATATGCCCGACCTCACTACCTATACTTTCGACTTTGACGACCCCACAGCTATTAAGGCTGTTGAGAGTGATAATGCTCAATGTTCAATGCTCAATCCTCAATCAACCTACGATTTACATGGCCGCAAGATTAATGTTCAATCCTCAATGTTCAATGGTAAATTAACCAAGGGCCACATCTACATCCGCAACCATCGCAAGATATTGCTAAAGTAAAATATCTATAACAAATAACCAATAACCTATAACCTTTTTATGAAAAAGCAACTGTTTTCTTTAGCCGCCCTCATGCTGATGCTGCTGTGCGGCGCAGGCCATGTCAAGGCCCAGGATGTCACGATTGACGGCATCGACTACAACTTAGGCGATGGCACCGCAACCGTTGTTCAAGGCACCTACTCGGGTGACATGGTAATACCTGAGTACATTGAGGTTGACGGTGCCTACTACGACGTCACCGCAGTGTCTGACCGCTGTTTCCGCAACAATCACGACCTTGAGTCCGTGAAGTTTGAGGGAGCAATCGTCGATTTCCTCGGCGTAGCAACCTTCGAGAACTGCGAAAACCTCCACACCATCATCATGCCTAAGCAGAGCAGCCAGCTCGGTGAGTGGTCGTTTGCCGGCTGCGCCAAGCTGCAGACCATCCAGATTCCCGAGGGCATCTCCGACATCGGCAACTCGATGTTTAAGAACTGCTCTGAGCTCTATGAGATCACACTGCCCTCCACACTTACACGCCTTCGCATCGATGTGTTCCGCAACACCCCTATGCTGCAGACCGTGTTCCTCAATGCCTCCGAGCCCCCTACAGTGGACAATAGCCCGCTCACTACCGCAGTCACCGTGGTGGTGCCCGATGCCTTCAAGGCCAACTATCCCTCCACATGGTGCACAGCCGTGGTGATGAGCCAGAGCGACTTTGAGCATCCCACCTCCTACACTGAGCTCAAGGTGTATATCGATCTCATCAGCGAAAGCGGCATATCCTACGAGGCAGGCACCACGCCCGGCACCTATCCCGCCGACAAGGTGGAGACCTTTGAGACGGCCCTTATCACAGCCATGATGATGCTCGAGGCCGACCACACGGAGGAAGAGTATACCGAGGCACTCGAAAACCTCAAGGCACTGCGCGCAGACCTCGACGCTTCGTTCAATCCCCTCACCGATGGCTACTACTACATCGTGAGCGCATATCCCGAGTTCCTCGTCAAGCAGAGCGAAGAGAAGGCTATGAGCGTTACCGACGGCAAGCTCACCTGGGGCACCTTCAATCCCGACGACCCCACACAGCTGTTCCATATCGTGCCGTTAGCCAATGGCAACTTCACCATCCAGGCCTACGCCAACGACATGTATATCAAGGCACCCACCTACTCGCAGGCTGGCCAGAAGATAAACCTCAGTGCCGACCCCACCGTGGAGCAGACCATCACCCCCATCGGCTCGCTCCAGTGGATAATAGCCAACACATACTGCGACATCGCCTACCACCCCGAGAGCCACTCCTCCGGCAGCGGTAAGAAAGGCAATATCGTGGCCTATAACGACAATGAGCTCAATGGCCTCTCCACTTGGTATCTGCAATACGTTGACCCCAGCGTGCTCGACGCTATGGCAGCCATCAAGGCGCAGATGGCCCTCAACAGAGAGCTTACCGACCTCATCAGCGAGGCCTACGAACTGCGCGACAAGACCGTCAGCTATATCAAGACCGACAAGCTCATCACCGAGGTCAACGACGAAGACCCCACACAAGGCCAGATAATCTCCAACGCCAAGGACTCCGGCGAGGGAACATACGCTGCCCTTATCGACGGCGACCTCAGCGGCGACAAGTTCTTCCACTCGTCATATCACGAAGACCCCCACGCATGGAACTATCTGCAGGTTGACCTCCGCAGCAATCCCGTCAGCGGGTTCCAGGCACTGCTCGCGCTCCGCTCCGGCGGCTACGGCACTGCCGATGCCCCTGAGCTGGTGGGCATCTATGCCACAAACGACACCACAGGCACCTACAACGGCACCGAGCAGGTGGACTCCATCACCACCCTCAGCCTCACATGGGAGGGCATACGCTATCAGTACACCCCCATCATTGACCTTGGCAAGAGCTACCGCTTCCTGCGCTTCACCGTATTCAAGACTCACGAGAACCGCTCCGGCGGCTTTGCCCATCCCTTCTTCTGCCTCGGCGAGCTGCAGGTCTATGGCATGAGCCTCGACACCGAGCACTCGCAGTACTACTACATGGCCGGCATGAAAGATGCCGTTGACCGCATGGTAGCCACAGCAGACCAATGCGAACCAGTGGTGGCAGAGGGCATCGCCACACAGGCCGATATCGACCAGCTCCGCGCTGACATACAGGCCGTCAAAGACCTCTACGTAGATACCCTGGCACTCAATCAGGCCATCCTCTATGCCGAGACACTGCTCGCCAACACTGAGGTGGGCGACGAGCTCGGCCAGACCACCCAAGAGGCCAAGGACATGCTGCAGGAAGTACTTAATCAGGTGAAGGGCACTGCCCTGGCAGACCCACTCGTTAAGGCCGATGTCGATGCAGCCACCTCGCTCATCACCCAGGCCAACGAAGTGTTCCTGCAGACCATCAAGAGCATAGACCCAGGAGTGTGGTACTACATCGTGTCCACCGACCAATACCGCACCGGCGCACCCGGCGAGGACGATGCCACATGCGTTGACAACGTCATATACGCCTCCGGAACCGACAGCAGCAACGCCCTCAAGTGGGGCCTCAACGAAGAGGGTAGCATGTCGTATCTCTACAATCCCTACGCCATGTGGCGCTTCATCCCCGTAGAGGATGACTCTCGACCCTTGACTCTTGACTCTCGACTTTACTATGTCCAGTGCCTTGGCAATGGCTTCTATATGGGAGCAGCCAACGGCGCCGAGGCCACCGTCAAGGTCAGCTATACCCCTGTGCCCTACAAGCTCGGATTCCTCGGTGGAGGACAGTTTGAGCTCATCCCCGCTGATGCCTCAATGGTCAATGGTCAATGGTCAATGGTCAATGGCTTGCCCCTTCACGCCAAGGGAGACGGCAACACCGTTGTGACCTATGATGGCGGCGGCATCAACAGTGCCTCGTCGTGGACCTTCTCCACCGTGGAGGACAAGGCCGACATGATAGTCTATCCCAATGTGCTCTACAACTTCACCGACATCATGTGCGTGCCCTTCAACCACGCCAGCGTGGCAGAGCTCAACGAAGATGTCCACACCTATGCAGTCAAGAACATGACCTACAATGCAGAGACCGACGAGACAACCATCGACCTCTACGAGAAGGACGAGTTTGCAGCAGGCGAGCCTTGCATCATCTGGGTAGGAGAGCCCGAGGGAGAGCATGAGTCCTACGACCTCATCATACCGTTCCCCACAGAGGTCACCGACACTCCCGCCAATGGCAACGGAATCGCAGGATGCCTCCACGGACAGGGCTTCCCCGCACAGACCGCTTACTCTACAGGCCACGAATATGTGGTGGCTACTGACGGTGTAGGCATCGGAGCACAGACCGGTGTCATCGACCCGCAGACCTTCCGCGCCCCTGTGGAGGATGTGCCCACAGCCCGCACCCTTGTGCTTGCCGGACTGCGTCAGCCCGTCAGCAACCCTGCTGATGTCAATGGCGACGGCAGCACCAACACCGCCGATGTGGTGGCAGTATATACCTTCATCGAGAAGGGCGAGACCAGCGGATTCCTCCGCGAGGCATGCGATGTCAATGGCGACGGCAGTGTCAACACCGCCGACGTAGTGGCTATCTACACCGCCATCATCGGTCCCTCAGGTGCAGGCAGCAAGGCCTTCCGTGCCCAAGCGGCAAAACTGTTGAAGCAATAACCTTCCCAAATCGTCCAATCGTCCAATCGTGAAATTCCAATGGCTTCCCACTACCAAGAAAGAGTGTGAGCAGCGAGGCTGGCAGCAGCTCGATGTCATACTCTTCAGTGGCGACGCCTATGTGGACCATCCCGCTTTTGGGGCGGCAGTGATAGGGCGCCTGCTGGAGAGCCTCGGGCTGCGCGTGGCCATAGTGCCGCAGCCCGACTGGCACGGCGACTACCGTGACTTCCGCAAGCTGGGGCGCCCGCGCTATTTCTTCGGTATCTCCCCCGGCGCCATGGACTCCATGGTCAATAAGTACACCGCCGCGCGCCGCCTCCGCTCCGAGGACGCCTACAGTCCCGACGGACGCCACGACAAGCGGCCTGAGTACCCCACCATAGTCTATACACGCATACTCAAGCAACTCTGGCCCGATGCCCCCGTAGTACTCGGAGGCATCGAGGCCTCTATGCGTCGCCTCACCCACTACGACTATTGGCAGCAGCGTCTGCGCCCCTCCATACTCATCGACTCTGGCGCCGACCTCATCACCTACGGCCTTGGCGAGAAGCCTACCGAGGCCCTCGTGCGTCTCATCGACGACAAGCTGCTCCATGGCCGCGACGACGCCTTCGCCTACGCCGCCGATCTGCGCCAGCTGCTGCATAAGTACCCCGTCCCACAGACCGTCAGGATAGAGAATAGAGAACAGAGAATAGAGAACAGAGAGTCGAGAGATAATGCTCAATCCTCAATCCTCCTACACTCTCACGCCGCCTGCCTCGCCGACCGCCGCAAATATGCCGAAAACTTCCGCATCATCGAGGAAGAGAGCAACTCGCTCCAGCCCCGCCGCCTCATCCAAGAGAGCTCCCCCTCTTTCCTCATCGCGGGCTTGTCCCGCGATCTCCGAGATTGCGGCTCGGAGGCCGCAATGAGGGGTGGGGTGCCCGATAGGGCGGGGGCGTATGATAAAATAGTAAATAGTAAATCGTCAAATAGTAAATATATTGTTGTCGAGCCTCCCTTCCCCCCGATGAC
Organism: Bacteroidaceae bacterium; assembly: GCA_017963785.1. Classification (GTDB taxonomy): domain Bacteria; phylum Bacteroidota; class Bacteroidia; order Bacteroidales; family Bacteroidaceae; genus UBA6382. The sequence continues at coordinate 14,428 of JAGCTG010000057.1, forward strand.
CACCAAGGAGACCGACCGCACCTACGACCTGCCCTACACACGCCTCCCCCATCCCAAGTACCAGGGCAAGCGCATCCCAGCCTACGAGATGATACGCCACTCCGTCACCATCCACCGCGGATGCTTCGGCGGCTGCGCCTTCTGCACCATCTCCGCTCATCAGGGCAAGCACATCATGAGCCGCTCCAAGGAGAGCATCCTGCGCGAGGTGCGCCAGGTAACCCAGATGCCCGACTTCCGCGGTACCCTCAGCGACCTCGGCGGTCCCTCCGCCAATATGTATATGATGGGAGGCAAGGACAAGGACCTCTGCCAGCGCTGCCGCCGCCCCTCGTGCATCCATCCCGCCGTGTGCCCCAATCTCAACACCGACCACCGCCCCCTGCTCGACCTCTACCGTGCTGTCGATAGCGTGCCTGGCGTCAAGCACGTCTATATTGGCAGCGGCGTCCGCTATGACCTGCTGCTGGCCGCTCCCAACGCCCGTGAGTACGCCGAGGAGCTGATTACGCGCCATGTCTCTGGCCGTCTCAAGGTAGCTCCCGAGCACACCGAAGACCATGTGCTGCAACTCATGCGTAAGCCCTCCTTTGAGCTGTACCGTCAGTTCAGCGAACTGTTTCACACTGTGTGCCGCCGCCACCGTCTGCCCTATCAGATAGTGCCCTACTTCATCTCCTCCCATCCCGGCTGCACGGAGAAGGACATGGCAGCCCTCGCCCGCAAGACACAGGCTCTCGGCCTCCATCTCGAGCAAGTGCAGGACTTCACCCCCACCCCCATGACCGTCAGCACCGCTGCCTGGTACTCCGGCCTCCATCCCTACACCCTCAAGCCCGTCTTCAGCGAGCGCAACCCCGAGCGCAAACAGCGCCAGCGCAGCTACTTCTTCAAAAAATAAGCTCGGCGTCCAAAAAGTCATATTTTTTTTTGGAATGTAAGGAAAATATACCTACCTTTGCACTGAGTAAAAATACTCGATGCGCTGAGTAAAATGTAATTGTATGTATAAAAGAGCTGAGTATCATATAATTGCGGAGAGGCTTAGAGAGCCAAGAAAGTTCATTCAAGTAGTCATGGGACCGCGACAAGTTGGAAAGTCCACAGTTGTCAAGCAAGTGCTTCAAGACTTAGACATGCCCTATCAGTTCTTTTCTGCAGATAATGTGCCTGCTACCAATACCGGCTGGGTGTCAGACTGCTGGGCTGCTGTTCGTGGTTATAAGGAGGGCAAGCATTTAGAGAGTATCATCCTTGTCATTGACGAAATACAGAAAGTAGGTAACTGGAGTGAGGTGGTCAAAAAAGAATGGGACGATGACACCTTCCATGACCGCAAGATAAAGGTATTGTTGCTAGGCAGTAGCCGTGTTCTATTGGAGAAGGGTCTCTCTGAATCTTTGAGCGGCAGGTTTGAGGAAATCCGTATGACGCACTGGAGTTATCAGGAGATGAGAGAATGCTTTGGTTTCACACTTGACCAGTACCTGTTTTATGGAGGATATCCTGGTGCAGCTGAGCTAATCGCTAATCCGGACCGTTGGGAGCAGTATATCCAATCGGCCATCATCGATGCTACCATAAACAAGGATATCTTGATGAATACCTCCATTAGCAAGCCCGCCTTGCTCCGTCAGACATTTGAATTGGGTGCATCCTATTCGGGCGAGTTACTTTCGCTTACCAAAATGCTAGGCTCACTTCAAGATGCAGGAAATACCGTTACCCTGGCAGGTTACATCAATCTGCTTGATGAGAGTGGAATGCTATGCGGGTTGCAAAAGTACAGCATTGACGCAGCCCGGCGGCACTCTAGCATACCTAAGTTCCAAGTGTATAACAATGCTTTGAAGATAGTGTACAATCCTCATACTTTTGAGCAGGCCATTATGGATAGAAGAAGTTGGGGACACATCTATGAATCTGGCATTGGAGCATGGATTGTCAGCCAGGCCTTTCTCCACCGTTTTGAGGTTTTTTATTGGCGCGAGCGAGCTGATGAGGTCGATTTCGTTCTTCGCAAGAAAGGTTCTGTGGTAGCCCTAGAGGTCAAGAGCAATAGTGATAAGGGAAATAAGGGACTTAGCACTTTTAAGAAAAAGTTTGCAACAAGTTCCGCTTTCATTGTTGGTGATGGCGGAATCAAAGCCAAAGATTTCTTGACGTTGGATTTAAGAAGTCTCTTTTAGTAGCGAGCGCAACCCCGAGCGCAAACAGCGCCAGCGCAGCTACTTCTTCAAAAAATAAGCCCCCCTATTTAAGTCTTTTTCCATTTTTGTGCGTCATATAAGAAAAGACAAGAATATCCGGAGGGCATCGCGAGCGGTAATGGATAAAATTCAATTTTCAAATCTCAAATCTCAACTGCGCAGCAGTCGCGAGAACTTGCATTTGCTGTCGGCGAAGCCGGTGCAAATCTTGCAAGCAAGTTCGAGAACGAAGAGTCAATTTTCAATAGTCCATCATGCAATGCTGCAGTACGCATGTTACCGACTGGGCAATATTGACGATGCAAAAGACGCTGTGCAGGACGTGTTTGTCAAGCTGCACCAGAAGCAAAGCGAAGACGCTGCAGAAATCAAGAACCTGTCAGCCTACCTCTACCGCACGTTGGCAAATATCTGCGTCAGTCGATTGCGCGAGGCAGCCCGCAGACCGACAGTCCCCATCGACACGCAGCCAGAGCCCATTGATGTAGAGGCCGAAGACTTTGAACAAGAGTATCGCCGCATCAGCCGTCTGCTGGCAATGATACCCGAGGAGCAGGCAGAGGTAATACGTCTGCGGTATTATGGTGACAAGAGCTTTCCGGAGATAGCAGAAATCCTCGACATACCGCTTTCAACAGCCAAGTCGCGCTTTCAATACGGAATAGAGAAAATAAGAATAGGGATGATTAAAAACCAATAAAAAAGACAATCATTATGGACTGCGAGGAATTTAAGAACATAGTCTGCGACCTCTTCGACAAAGAAGTAGATCCGCAAGTCAAGGCACAGTGCGACGAGCACCTCAGCCATTGTGCCGAGTGCAGCGAATACTATGACCAGATGCTCGCCACCACCGAGCTATTGCGCCCCAAGCATTCACCAGTGCCCGATAGGGCGGGGACGTATGATAAAACAGTAAATAGTAAATTGTCAAATAGTAAATATGTTTGGCTCCGCATCGCTGCCATGTTCGCAGGAGTGCTGCTCCTCTCCGGCATAGCCTTCGCCACCATTTATTTTGTCAAGAGCAAGGAGTCAAGAGTCGAGTCAAACATCAGACTTGAGTCTTCCCCCCAAGGGGGGACAGGAGGGGGGCAATCCATCCGCTTCGAGGAGGTGCGCCTTGACAGCATCCTCGGTGTCGTCTCTGCCCACTATTCCAAGGCAGTCAGCTTTGACAGCGACGAGGCTAAGGGCTTGAAGTTCATTATCGAGTGGGAACCTGACGCACCCCTCGCCGACTTCATCGAAGGAATCAATATGTTCGATGGCTTGCAGCTAACCCTTCGGCGAGACACCATCTTTGTGGAACTACAGGAAGAAAAGGAGGACGAATAATATGAAACGCCTGATACTTCTTACCATAGCCTGTGGCCTATGGTCCGTAGTCTGCATGGCGCAGGTTACGCACGAATTTCGCAACACGCCTTTGACCGAGGCTCTGCGCACCATCGAGCTGAGTCAGGGCGAATACACCATCTCCGTTCTTTCCGACGGCTTCGCTGACCTGCGCACCTCTGCCAAGGTAAAGAACCTATCTGCCCCGGATGCTGTCAAGCTCGTCTGCAAGGGCCTGCCCGTAAAGGTCAAGGTCAGCGGACATAAAATCTCTGTGCAGCGAAAGAAGGAAAAGGTAAAACAATACGAAACTAGCGTCTGGGGTTACCTCGTAGATGACATAATGTACCAGCCCGTGGTGGGTGCAAGGGTTACAGTCATGACAGCAAAGGATAGCACGGTAATAGATTCTCTCGTGACAAGAATAGGTAACAGGTCTAATACGCCATGTGCTTTTGTCCGTTTTGACATTACCGGGCCGGGAGAGTATATCATCAAGGCTGAGGCCGACGGCTATGAAACCACCTACAACAATTGGAGCATTGATAAATTGTATAAATATGAGTCAAGCATTAGTCTCAAGAAGCCGTTTTACATAAACAGAGCAAAGAAAAAGAAAGAGTATCAACTAAGCGAAGTGGTTGTCAAAGCCACCAAGATAAAGTTCTACCATAAGGGAGACACAGTGGTATATAATGCCGACGCATTCGAACTTGCAGAAGGCTCGATGCTTGATGCTCTCATCAAGCAGTTACCGGGTGTGGAGTTGAAGGAAGGCGGCGAGATTACCGTCAATGGTCGTCGCGTGGATGAGCTGCTTCTCAACGGCAGGGACTTCCTTAACAGTGACCGCAAACTGATGCTCGGCAATCTGCCTTCTTACATGGTGAAGAACATCAAGGTCTTTGAAAAGGACGACATCTTTGCACAAAAGAGAGGGGACAAGCAGGCTAAGCTATACAGTATGGATGTGCAACTGAAGAAAGAGTATAGCATCGGACTTATAGGCAACGTGGAGGCTGGCCTCGGCACTGACCATCGCTTCCTCGGGCGATTATTCGGACTGCGTTTCACACCAAGGTCAAGCCTCGTCTTCCATGGTAATGCCAATAACCTTAGTGACGACCGTAACCCGGGCAATCAGGGCGACTGGTCACCGCTAAAGCAACCCACGGGCGTTACGTCCGTGTATAGCGGAGGCGGCATCTATCAATACCAGTCGAATGCTATTGTATATAAAGGAGATGTAAAGGTCACCCATTCCGACGGCAAGAGACGGACATATACCAACAGCGAAAACTTCCTTTCCTCCGGTAACACATACGGACGCTCTTTCGGAAACTCCAACAGCCATAATACCTCGGTGGTTACTAACCAGAAACTGACTGTCATCAATGATATCAACTTGGGTGCCGTGAAGTTTGAGTCTCCGACATTGCTGCCATTTTTGGAATACAACAAATACAGCAACAATTCCGACATGGGGTCGGCAACGGCTAATGGTGACATCTTCGGTTCTTACGGCAAAGCATGGCGCGACAGCATCACCGCTCCCAATGCAGGACAACTGCTGCGTACCTACGGCCTTAACCGAGTTGTAAACAACACGGAGGGCAATGGCCATAGGTTTCATACAGGGGCGAACTGGTATTCATGGGGGCAGATTGCACACAATGATAACTTGAGTTTCTCGATAAACGGCAATATTGATTTCTCTGACTCCAAGACACGGCTCTTTGAACATTACGGACTACAATACCTACAAAACAACACTACCGACTTCCGCAACAGATATACCCTCAATGACGGCGTGGGCTTTAAGAATGAAGTTAGCGTAAACACCACTAACTTTCATTTCGCTAAAGACTATGTGGATATAATGCCTAAATATACCTACACTTATAAACGACAGACTCAGAACCGTTCACTTTATCTGCTCAACAAACTCGACGGGTGGGGAGAGCAGACCGAGCATGCGCTGGGGGAGCTGCCCTCCGTGGATGAGATGATGCTGGCCCTTGACAACGGTAATAGCTACCGACAGAGGGAAGCTGACAATATTCACAAGATAGCGATGCAGATACAAGTGAGCAATCGCTGCAATGGAAATAATAATCCAAGAATTGCTGTGGATGGTAACTTCTGGCCTTCGATAAGATTTGAACGAAATAAGATGGATTACCAACGTGGAAACCTCGACACACTCTTTCATCGCGACATCTCAGCGTTAGAGTTTGCAGGACACCTCAGGATTTACAAAAACAGTTGGCCTAAACCATGGGATATAGATTTAAGCTATAATGTAAGTACGCAGGCTCCCGACATGACCTACCTCGTTGACTACCGCGACGACAGCAACCCCCTCAACATCATGCTCGGCAACCCACACCTTAAGAATACGCGTACGCATAACATGGGAATCAAGTTTGAACGCAATATGAAAAAGCAACGGCTGTTTAACAGCAGCGTCAGCGCCAACATCTACGAGCACCGCCTCGCCATGGGCTACACCTACGACACGCAGACAGGTGTGCGCACCGTCACGCCCGACAATATCAACGGCAACTGGGACATCACGGGCCAACTCAATTACTCCGCACGCTTAGACAAGGACGGCAAGTTCACATACTCCACCAACACCAACGCCACCTACGTCAACAGCGTCGATCTAATCGAGCAGCTGCGCTCGGAGGTGCACACCACCAACATCAACGAGACACTCAAGCTCAACGCTCGCTTCTCCGCCAAGGCCAGCCTCAACTTCAAGGCCGACCTCCACTGGCAGCACTCCACCTCGGGCCGCGAGAACTTCAGTACCATCAACGTTGCCGACTTCGACTACGGCCTCGGCGGTGTCTTCCAGATACCCCTCGGCTTCCAGTTCTCCACCGACATGACTATGTATTCGCGCCGCGGATACAACGACCACTCCATGAACACTAACGAGCTGGTATGGAACGCCCGTCTCTCGCGCACCTTCCCCAAGGCCGGCCTCACCGTGATGCTCGATGCCTTCGACCTGCTCGGCAACCTGAGCAACGTGCGCCGCACCATCAATGCCCAGGGCCGCACAGAGACATGGAGCAACGTCACTCCCCAGTACGCCATGCTCCACGTCCTCTACCGCCTCAATAAAAAACCCAAGAAGAAGGAGTAAGAAACAAATCTCGCAGAACCTTAAACAGACTTCATAAAATCTTAGGCGGAGCTCGCGAAAACTTAAGCGGACCTCGCCTAATTTTATATAGAGTCCGCG
>JAGCTG010000058.1 GCA_017963785.1 Bacteroidaceae bacterium
AAGTTCTAAAGACTCTCTCTCATTCCCCTGAAAGGGGGAAGATGAGATTTCCCGATAATGAGGGAGCGCATCATGCGCTCCCTTATTTTTTTCCTCTCCTTAAGGAGGGGCTATGGGTGGTCTCTCTAAATTAACGCCGACTTCGTTGCAAACTAACGCTGACGGTGTAGAATTTAACGCTGACTTCGTGGAAATTAAAGCTGACGGCGCTCGGGCATTATTTGACATAGCCAGAACTAGAGCTGCCACTCCTTAGAAGTATAGCATATTAATATATTAATAATGTTCGCACACGCGCACACGCGAAATTTTTTTGGCGCAAAAAAATGCCAGAAAACGCAGCGGAGAGGGAAATATGTATGAAAATAACATAAGTATGAAAAAGAATGTTTATCTTTGCGTGGCTTTATTAAACAATAAACTCTCTAAAAACTTTATAAAAACAAAAAGGTATGAAGAAATTTTTACTTTTCTTTGCTCTTGCGCTTATCGGCGCAATGACTACTAGTGTTTCTGCCAAATTTGTACTTGGTGAGCAGCTCGCTTCTGCTGACCTCAAGGATGGCGACACTATATTATTAGAATATGTGGCGAGCAAGCTGTTTGCTGGCCAATATCTTACAATTGACCCTCAGAAAAAGACGGGTAAATTGGGCGAAGTTGGTATGATCAACGAAGAAAACGCCTGGGTTCTCGAGGAAGGTCCCGCCGATCTTCGCTACGAGGAGGGCAAGACTTTCTATCTCAGGCATCTTGCCTCAGGTCTCTACGTTGTTGCCAGTGGTGGATACAGTTCTCCGTTCAGCACCACTAACGAGATTGACAAAGCTGCCAACATCTTCTTCCCAAGCTGCGCCGAGGATATCCCGTTCTCCAACTGTGTCGCTTGGACTCCCAATGGCGACCAACTGAAGGAAGGCGAGACTGGTGATAAGATTGTTAACTGGGGTTATAATGGCGACAATGGCACGTATCCCGATCCCGACTGGCAGGTTAATGAAAAGTCTGTCGGTCTCTTCTATGCAAAAGATGAAAAGGGATGGAGCTACATGACCTGCTATTGGGGCACCATCAGTTTCACTGGTCTGCAGATGTGTAACCAGTGGAATGTATTCAAGGCAGAATACATCAACGATAAGATGGGTGACCTTGAGGCCGTTATCGATATGTATGCTGACTTCGCTCCTGTGGGTGGCACCACTCCAGGTTACTATGAGCAGGAAGCGGCCGATCTCTACAATCAGACTATGCAGGAAGCTGTCATCATGCTGGTTACCAGTGCAGGTGATGAGGAGATTGATGATATGATAGCACGGCTGAAGAAAGCTAGGCTCGACTGCGAGGCTGCTGTCATTCCTCTCACTGCAGGCTACTACTATCTCGTCAGCGCCTATGACGAATTCCTCAATGTGCAGGGCGTAGAGAAGGCTGCATTTCCCAACCTCACTACCAATAAGATGGAGTGGAAGACCTTTGATCCTAAAGATGGTGACTTTGTCTTCTACATTGAGCCGCAGGGCGACGAGAATATGTTCTACCTCCAGCACTTCTTCTCCGATATGTATACCGGTGAGATTGAGGCGTGGACCGGCACCAGTGCCACCACTCCGCTTATCTACGGCAAGAGCTACTACCAGCGCTTCACCATGGAGACCGAAGGTATGTGGCTGTGGACCGACCCGGGTCAGAGCTATCCCGGCAACTCTAATGGTAAGAGCCCCTTCGGTGGTAGCGGCAATGGAGAGAAAGTCAGTGGTAAATTGGCTGCATGGGGTCGTACCACTATCGACGGTGACAAGGCTTACATCTTTGACCAGCATACCAATCTGTGGTACATCCGTCCTGTTTCCGATGAGATGATGGATGCTTTGGCTCCTGTCAAGGCGCAAAAGGAACTCACCGAGGAACTCAACGAACTTATCCAGGAGAGCCGTGAGGCATATGGCAAGCTGTTCAACTATAATATTGACAAGGACAACGCTCTCATCACCATTGCTGGTGGTGGCGGCCCGAAGGAACCTGCCGTGGACGGCAACCAGATTACCTTCTCTACCATCAGAGGCCAGGGCATCGATGGGGCCGACAACTACATGTTCCTTATTGACGACCTCGACTCCACCTATATGCAGGGTGCAGGCTATATTGAGGTTGACATCAGCAACACTCCAGTCAGCGCTGTAGCTGTTAGCTATAATGCTCGTTGTGCTTCGGGCCAATATGGCAATGCCAACCAGCACCAATGGGGAGCCAACGAGCGTCCCGACGAGGTGAACCTCTACGCTGCTAACAGCAATGGCGAAGATGCCAAGTGGGACTTCGTGGGCACTGCTAAGATGGGGGCTCTCGAGCTTCCTGCCACACAAGTGTTTAGCCTCGGCGGAGAGTATAAGTATCTGCGTTATGAGGTGATTACCAATGCTACTGGAGGTGACTACTTCACGGTATCGGAGTTCCAGCTCTACAAGGTAACGGAGGATACTGAATCTTCGCAGTACTACACTACCAATGGTATGAAGGATGCCGCTGATGCTCTGAAGGCTACTATAGAAGAGATGGTTCCCGTAGTAGAGGCTAACGCTGCTACCAGGGAGAACATCCAGACTCTAGCTGCCGCTTTGGCTGCCGTAAAGGAACTCTATGCTGACACTACTGAGCTGAGCCAGCTCATCGCTGAGAGCGAACTGCTGCTTGACGGTGTAGTAGTTGGAGATGAAATGGGACAACTCTCCGATGAGAGCCTGCAGACTGCTCTGCAGACTGCTATCGCTGATGCTCGCAACAATGCTTTCACCACTCCTATCTCCCTAGAGGCAGTACTTGCTGCTACCACCGCCGTCAAGGAGGCAAGGGATGCTTTCCTCGCTGGCATCAAGAGTTTCGAGGTTGGCAAGTGGTACTTTATCACCAATCTCGATGAGGAGCGTTTTGGCGACGAGGGCGCAGAGGATGCTTTCTGCGGCGGAAGCGCTATCTATACAAGGAATAAGTACAACACCAGCACTTCCGTAAAGTGGGGTCTGTTCGACAAGAGCAGCATGACCCTCAATGCCGACAACGACCCGAGGGCTATGTGGCGCTTCGTGCCTATTGAGGGTACCGAGGACTATGCTATCCAGAATCTGTACACCGGTTACTACCTTGGCGACTTCGCAGGCGAGAATATCAACCTGCCTTTAAGCCAGGAGCCTGTGCCCTACAATGTGGCATACTCCGGCAACGCACAGTTCCGCCTCTATCCCCACACTTCTAAGAATAAGGACAATATGTGTCTGTGGCCCGAGGGCTATGAGGCCGACGTGGTATGCCACGTGGAGGCTCCCGCTTCGGCTTGGACCTTCATAGAGATTGATCCCGAAGAGCAGGAGGCTATCTCCATTAGCGACTTTGCTAACAATCTGATCGATGTTATGGCTGTGCCATACAATGTGAGCAACCTTGCCGATTACAACGACGATGTCTTTACCTATGCTATCCGCAAGATCTCTCAGGAGGAAGACGAAGAGGGTAATCTCATCACCAAGGTAGAGCTTTACCAGAAAGACGAGTTCAAGGCTGGCGAGCCCTGCATCATCGTTCTGGGTACCACCGACGAGACAGTAGAATGCGAACCTCGCGATCTCCTTATCCCGTTCCCCACTGACATCGTTGACCACTCATATGATATGACAGCCAATGGCATACATGGCGCTCTCCATGGAGAGAAATGCGCATATGGCACAGCTATCTCTACAGGCAAGAAGTTTATTGCAGTGGGCGAGACAGGTTCTGGATTCGATGACCAGACTGGTGTGATTGATCCTTCCACATATAAGAAGGAAGTTACCGGCGTGGAGACAGACCTCGTCCTGCTCATCACCGATATGCCGAAGATGGCGGAAGTTAAGGAACCTGCCGATGTTAATGGCGACGGCAGCAAGAACACCGCCGACGTGGTTGCTGTCTACACTTTCATCGAGAAGGGCTCTGAGAGCGGATTTGCCCGTGAGGCTGCTGACGTTAACGGTGACGGCAGCGTCAATACTGCTGACGTGGTGGCTATCTACACTGCCATCATTGGTGGCGAGGGTTCTGCAAGCCCAAGATTCAAAGCGCAGATACTTAAGATTCTTGAGCAATCTAAGTAATCTGTTTTTTAAGTTTGGCCGTAAGGTAAGTAGTTTTCTTTTTCATCAGTTACCCCGCGAGCGTGAGCCCGCGGGGTTTTTTTGTACTGCTAAAGGGTGGTGGCTGAAAATAAATTGCTAACTTTGCAAATAATTATGAAACCAAGTCTTTCGGAAAACTATACTTATAAGATAGAGAATCTATCCACTGGCTATAACGCTGGTGCAGGTCGCGGTCATGATGTGGCGGGACAAAAGATGTTGCTTCGCAATATGGACACTCGTCTTGCACGTGGTGTGCTCACATGCCTTATCGGCGTTAACGGTGCGGGCAAATCTACTCTCTTGCGTACTCTGGCTGGTCTTCAGCCTGCCATCAATGGCAATATTGAGCTTAATGGCCGTCCACTCCAGGATTATGACGTTAAAGCGCTGGCCCGTCTCGTGAGCGTGGTGCTTACCGACGAGATACCAGAGCAGTCCCTCACAGCCTACGAACTGGTGGGTATGGGGCGTATGCCTTACACTGGTTATTGGGGCTCGCTCTCTAAGAAAGATGTGCGCCTTGTAGAGGAGGCTCTGGAGATGGTCGGTATGTCTGCTTTCCGCCAGCGTCGCCTCCATTCGCTCAGTGATGGCGAGCGGCAGAAGCTGATGATAGCCAAGGCTCTGGCTCAAGACACTGATGTAATATTGCTTGACGAACCAGTAGCTTTCCTTGATTTCCCAAGCAAGGTGTGGGTGCTCCGCCTGCTGAACAAGGTGGCACATGAACAGGGCAAGTCAGTCCTTTTGTCTATTCACGATATTGAGCTGGCTCTGCAGATAGCCGACAGGCTATGGCTCTTGAAAGATCATGATCTCTGCGAGGGCGAGCCTGCGGTCCTTGCTCGTGAGGGAAAGATTGACTTTCTCTTCCAAGGCGAAGGCATTGAGTTCGATCGCGAAACAATGCAATATCACTTAACTCCTAACTCTTAACTCCTAACTCAATGGTTGTTTGTATTGCAGAGAAGCCATCCGTTGCCCGTGATATAGCACGCCTGCTTGGTGCCACTCACCAGTATGACGGCTATCTTGAGGGTAATGGTTATCAAGTCACTTGGACGTTTGGTCATCTTTGCGAGTTGAAATATCCCGAGGATTATTATCCCCAGTGGCGACAATGGAACCTGGGCCAATTGCCGATGTTGCCAAGTCCTTTCGGCATCAGACTGAAGCAGGATGATGGCGTGCAGAAGCAATTCCATACCATTGAGACTCTCATGAAGCAGGCCGACTATATTGTCAACTGCGGTGATGCCGGCCAGGAGGGTGAGCTGATACAGCGTTGGGTAATGCAAAAGGTGGGCATCAGCTGCCCCGTGAAGCGATTATGGATTTCTTCTCTTACCGAGGAGGCTATCCGCGAAGGCTTCCAACATCTTGAGCCTGCCAGCAATAGAGACTCTCTCTATATGGCTGGTTTGTGCCGCGCTATCGGTGACTGGGTGCTAGGCATGAATGCCACTCGACTATATACATTGAAGTACGGGCGTCGAGAGATGAAGGCTCCCCCCCTCTCCGTGGGACGTGTTCAGACACCGACACTTGCTCTCATTGTCAAGCGCCAACGTGAGATAGAGAACTTCGTGCCCGAACCTTATTGGGTGTTGGCCACGATGTATCGTGACACTCTCTTTACTGCGCAGAAGGGTAAGTTCTTGCAGGAGGAGGAAGCTCGGAAGGCCTTGGAGCAAATCACTGGTAAGCCTTTCACGGTAACTTCTGTGGCAACAAAGCGTGGCAAGGAGGCTCCCCCAAAGCTCTACGACCTTACTTCGCTTCAGGTGGACTGCAACAAGAAGTTTAGTTATTCTGCCGACATAACTCTTAATCTCATCCAGAGTCTCTACGAGAAGCATGCTACGACCTACCCGCGCGTGGACACCACTTACCTTAGTGATGATATTTATCCCAAGTGCCCCCAGATTCTCAATGGAATCTCCGGACTCTATTCGGAACTGATGACGCCGCTGCGAGGCAAGAAACTCAAGAAGAGCACGAAGGTCTTCAACTCTTCTAAAGTCACTGACCATCATGCTATCATACCTACTGGTGTAGCGGTGCAGAACCTCACAGATGCAGAACGCAAGGTCTTTGATCTCGTGGCATGCAGGTTTATTTCTGTCTTCTACGACGATTGTGTCTTTGATACCACTACCGTGGAGGGCGAAAGCGGAGAGGTGCCTTTTAAGGTGCAGGGCAAGCATATCATTGAGGAAGGCTGGAGAGTGGTGTACAAAAAAGACCGCAAAGATTCTGAGGATGATGATGAACAGCAGAATGCCGACGATCAGCAAAAAGCAGAGGAGCGTCTCCTTCCTGACTTTCATAAGGGCGAAAGTGGTCCCCACGAGCCGCAGCTTACCAAGAAGATGACTACTCCACCTAAACCTTACACGGAGGCAACATTGCTTAGGGCAATGGAGACGGCGGGCAAGACAGTGGAGGATGAGGAACTCCGCGATGCGATGAAAGAAAACGGCATTGGACGTCCCTCTACTCGAGCGGCTATCATTCAGACGCTATTCCGGCGTCGCTACATCCGCATGGAGCGTAAGAGTCTCTACGCTACAGCTACGGGCTGCGAACTCATTGACATCATCCACGAAGACCTGCTCAAGAGTGCAGAGCTTACGGGACGATGGGAAAAGAAACTGCGCGACATCGAGCGTAAGACCTACGATGCTGCTGTTTTTATAAGCGAAATAAAACAGATGGTCTGCGATATCGTTGCTCAAGTTAAGGCTGACACTACAAACCGCCGCGTTACGGTAGTGCCGGAGGAAGTGAAAACTAAAAAGGGGCGCAAACAATAATTGCGCTCTTTTTGAGTTATTTAATAGTATGAAAGATTTCAGAGACATAATGCGTCTTGCTGCCGCGGTGATTGTTGTGGCAGTAATGGCTGCCTCGTGTAATTCTGACAAGAATCTCAAGAAAGGTGACCAGTACTGGGCCATAGGTGAGTACTATGAGGCCTCCCTGGAGTATGCCAAAGCATATGCAAAGACTCCCTCCAACGATAAGGAGAAGAAGGGAATGATTGCTTATAAGGTAGCTGAGGCAAACCGCAAGATGAACTATTATGCCAAGGCGCAGGCTGCATACCGCAATGCTGTGCGCTTTAAATATACTGACACGCTGACTCATTTCTATCTGGCAGAGATGGAGCGTTACAACAAGGAGTATAAGCAGGCTGCCAAGGATTATCAGCTCTTTCTTGACAAGCATCCCAATCACAAACTCTCACTCATGGGACTGGAGTCGTGTGCTAATGCGCAGGCCATCAAGGATCGTGGCTCTGCTTATACGGTGAAGTTGGACAAAAACTTCAATTCCAACTATGCCGATTTCTCACCGGCGTTCAATGGAGAGGATATATATTTCTCTTCTACGCGACGCGACTGCAATGGCGATGATGTAAACGGCGTTACTGGTATGAAGCATGGAGATATCTTCTTTATGCAAAAAGACGATAAAGGACGTTGGAAACGCTACGAGGCTGTGGCAGAGAGCGTCAACTCTAAATACGACGAGGGAACTCCCGCTTTCTCTGCCGATGGTACAACGATGTACTTTACCCGTTGCCGATGGGATGCCAGCTATCCGCGTATGGCCGAAATCTACAGCGCACAGCGCAGCGATGCTTCGTGGGGTGAGGCCAGACTCTGCGAGTTGGCCAAGGATACTCTTTCTTCATATGCTCATCCTGCCGTGTCGCCTAATGGATACCTCTATTTCGTCTCTGACATGCCGGGCGGCATGGGTGGCCTGGACCTCTGGCGCGCCCCGATAAGTGGAGGCAGCTTCGGGGCAATAGAGAACCTCGGCTCTGCTATTAATACTGAAGGCGACGAGATGTTTCCTACCTTCCGACCCAACGGCGACCTCTACTTCTCGTCCAATGGACGTGGCGGCATGGGTGGTCTTGATATCTATAGGGCGAGGTACGACTCTCTCGCTAGTGACTGGGAAATCCTTCACATGCCTTATCCTGTTAATTCTAATGGTGATGACTTCGGCATGACTTTCAATGGAGAACTCAATCAGGGCTATTTTGCTTCCAATCGTGCTAATCGCAAGGGCTGGGACAATATCTATAGCTTCTTCTGCCCTGAGGTGGTGCAGACGGTTAAAGGATGGGTTTATGAACAGGACGGCTACGAACTTCCCGCTAGTGTAGTCTATATGGTGGGCGATGATGGCACTAACACTAAAGTGCTCCTGCAACTCGACGGATCGTTTGAGGTGGAGATAAAGCCTAATGTCCGCTATCTGTTCCTTGCTACCTGCGAAGGCTATATGAACTATAAGCAAGAACTCTCTGTTGAGCCCGCTTTGGAGTCTGAGCAGTATGTGCTGCAGTTCCCCCTGCCGTCACTTAACATTCCTGTATTGGTACGTAATGTGTTCTATGAATTCGACAAGGCAACCATTACTCCGCAGTCTATTCCTGCACTCGAAGGACTTGTTGGCTTGCTGAAGCAGAACCCGAGTATTGCTATCGAGTTGTCATCTCACTGCGACTACCGTGGTTCTGACGAGTATAATATCAAGCTCAGTCAGGCGCGTGCGGAGTCGGTGGTCAACTATCTCATCACTCATGGCATAGAGAAGGGGCGCGTCGTTGCCAAGGGATATGGCAAGAGCCGACCGAAGATTATTACCAAGAAATTTGCGGAGCGTTATCCTTTCCTCAATGCTGGCGACACCCTTACAGTAGAGTATATTAAGACCTTTACTCCTGAACAGCAGGATTCGTGTAATGCTCTTAATAGGCGTACAGAGTTCTCCGTGCTCAAGACTACTTATGGCTTGCTCGACAAACAGGGCAATCTCGATACTACTGCGGTCAAGAAAGCTGAGGACAAGGCCGAAAAAGCTAAGGCCGAAAAGATTGATGAGTCTGCCGAACCTGCAAAGCCGGCTGAGCAGAAGGACGAAGTGGTAGCTCCTAAGGAAGCAAAGACCTCTCCTACAGATAAAAACGAGAAAGACAAAAACAAATCTCAGGCCACTCCTCAAGAGAAGAATGCTACCCCTCAGGAGAAAAAATCCGCCCGCTAATCCCCCCCCCAAGCATGAAGCAATTCTCAATTTTCCACGGATTTCTCACCTTCCTTAAGATTGGCCTTTTTACTATCGGTGGTGGCTACGCTATGATTCCTCTTATTGAGCGCGAGGTGGTAGAGCGACATAAATGGATGGGGAAAGAGGAGTTTATCGATTTGATGTCCTTGTCACAGGCATTGCCAGGTGTCTTTGCCGTCAACTTCAGTATCTATATCGGACAGCGACTGCGCGGATTGCGCGGTAGCTTGGCTTTGGCAGCAGGTGTAGTGTTGCCGAGCTTTATTATTATATTATTGGTGGCTATGTTTTTCATGGCCTTTGCTGACAACAAGGTTATAGAAGCCATTTTTAAGGGGGTGCGCCCTGCTGTAGTGGCATTGATAGCGGTGCCATGCGTCAAGTTGGGCAAGACTGCGCGCATTACTCCGTCTAATGTATGGTTCCCGCTGTTGGTGGCTGCGGTCATTGCCTTTGCGGGAATCTCGCCTGTATACATCATCGTCGCCGTCGCCGTGGGTGCCTTCATCTATGGCCGCTTCTTTCAGGAAAAATAAAAACCGGAAATCGAAAAATCGTAAATTAAACAGATGTTATTCCTGGAACTCTTCTATGTCTTCTTCAAGATAGGCCTCTTCGGTTTTGGTGGAGGCTACGCGATGCTGTCAATGATACAGGGAGAAGTGGTGACGGCACACCAATGGCTCACTACATCGCAGTTTGCCGACATCGTTGCTATCAGTCAGTCCACACCAGGCCCCATCGGAATTAACTCTGCCACTTATGTCGGATATATGTCCACTGTTAGTGAAGGCTATCCTGCAGCTATGGGTGTAGTGGGAAGCTTTGTTGCCACCACAGCAGTGGTACTGCCTTCGTTTTTGTTGGTGCTACTCGTACTTAAGGTCCTAAAGCACTATCGGGAGCATGCCGTAACAAAGACTATATTCCAGGCTTTGCGTCCTACCATAGTTGGACTGCTCCTGGCCGCTGTGCTGGTGCTGCTTACAAAAGATAATTTCAGCTCTCCCTCCGACAATATATGGCAGTTTTGCATCAGTATATTCCTTTTTGTGGCAGCCTTCGTAGGTACCTTCTTCTTCAAAATTAACCCCATACGAATGATCCTTCTATCCGCCGTAGCGGGACTGCTCCTTTATTATTAAATTAGGAACTCTTTTTGCACATCCAAAAACACAAAAAAAGAGAAAAAGAACCCTCTCTTTTGCGGAAAACGAAAAAAAAACACTTTTTTTTGCTTTTTCTTGAAAATTTTTTGTTCAAAACTTGTGGAGAATAAGAAAAATGTTATAACTTTGCCACAAATCTCGTAAGGAGATAGTGTCTATTTACGTAAATGTATAACTTTTAAATAACAAAATCATGAGAAAAATTTTTACTCTTTGCTTAGTAGCAGCTGCTGCTATGTTCGTTAACAAGGCTTATGCCCAGATTCCTCAGGCCGAGACTATCGATGGTAGTGACAACGTGCTGACCATCCTCGTGGAGAGCACCGACGACCTGGCTAAGATTCCCGTAACCCTGTATCTTTCTAACCCGACCAACGAGATTACCGCCGTTGAGGCAACCCTCGTTGCTCCTGTTGACGTAAAGAAGTTCCTCTAT
>JAGCTG010000059.1 GCA_017963785.1 Bacteroidaceae bacterium
AAACTGCGTTTTGTAAAGTTTATGAAATAATATTCCTATCTATGCAGCATAATCTATATACCTTATTATATTAATGAAGAATTCTAAAAACACCCCCCCCAGAAAGGTGTTTGTGAAGTAACGCACCATAAACTCGTGCAGACTCGAAAAAATGGCGCTCTCCCGCAAAGAAAGAACGGAAAGAAATAAATCTCGTGCCCATGAAAATGAAATTTTGTGCCCATCATTTTTATTTTTCATGGGCATGAGAAATTCACGCGCTCGCATTTTTTTTTCGTAAGGGCGCACTTTATTTCCGTAAGGTCGCTTTTTTTTTGTTTTACCTCGCAGTTTAATCTTACGAGCGTGGGGAATCTTTTTACTATTGCGCAAAAAAAAGCAAAGCGCTCGCAGTATTGCAAGCGCTTTGTGTGTGAAGAGTGGACCAGGTAGGGCTTGAACCTACGACCTCCAGATTATGAGTCTGTTGCTCTAACCAACTGAGCTACAAGTCCAGAAAAAGGTTTATTTTTCAATTCTTAATTCTCCTTTTTGGGAGTTTTGCGGTGCAAAAGTACATAAAAAAATTGATTTCCGACATTTTATTGCAGAAAATTCTACTTTTATTACTATATTCGCAGACAAATATAAACTGTAAAGATTAAAAAAGTAATTGTTATTATGAAAAAAGTTTTATTTTGTATTCTTGCTTTAGGCGCACTCTGGGTGCTGCCCTCTATGGGATTCCGTCCACCGACAATGGGGTGGAGTTCATGGAACACGTTTGCCCTTAATATCAATGAGGATGTGATACTCGGCCAGGCTGAGGCAATGGTTAAGACGGGTCTCGCCAAGGCGGGCTACAAATATATCAATATCGACGACGGCTACTTCCTCCCTCACGACAAGGAAACCAAGATGCTCGGTGTGAGAGAGGATCTCTTCCCTCACGGCATGCGCTATGTGGCCGATGAGATTCATAAGCTGGGCCTCAAGGCGGGTATCTATTCCGATGCAGGAGCCAATGCCTGTGGCGGCTCAAAGGACATAGGCTACTACGGCTATGAGGTGGAGGACAATATCCTCTTCTTCGACACGTGGGACTACGACTTCGTGAAGGTGGACTACTGCGGCGGACGCCAACTTAATCTCGACGAGGAGGAGCAATACACCAAGATTATTAAGGCTATACGCGACAATGTGAAGAAGAAAGATGTAGTGTTCAACATCTGCCGTTGGGCATATCCCGGCACATGGGTGAGCGACTGGGCCGACTCATGGCGCACCACAGGCGACATTTACTGCGCATGGGTATCCGTTAAGTCGATTATTAAGGAGAATCTCTATCTATCAGAGTTTACTCACGATGGCCACTATAATGACATGGACATGCTGGAGATAGGCCGCACGTTGAGTCCTGATGAGGAAATAACCCACATGGCTGTATGGTGCATCCTGAGTAGCCCGCTACTGATAGGCTGCGATATGAGTCAGATACCCGAGTTCTCGCTCAACCTGATGAAAAACCCCGAGCTGATTGCCATTAATCAAGACGTGCTGGGCATCGGTGCACCCGTGGTGCAGCGTCAGGGTGAGGTATATGTCTTTGCCAAGGACCTGAAAAAAGTGCGCGGCAAGGAGAGGGCTGTCTGTGTCACTAACCTCAGCGACGAGGTGCAGACTATCGACGTAGATATCAACAGCCTTGGCTATGAGGGCGTTATCGCTGTGCGCGACGTGGTGAATCATAAGGTGTTTGCTCCCGCAGTACAGGGTAAATTTAAGGTGACAGTGCCGGCCCACGGTTCGCAAGTGTTTGTGACCACAGGCGCTGTGCGCAACGAGCCGACGCGCTATGAGGCTGAGGCTTCGTGGATGAAAGAATATCAGGAGATTAGCAAGAAAAAGACTGCAACCTTCGGTCCGTTAGAGGGCGCCTCGGGCGGCACCATCGTGACTACGCTGGGTGGCGACGACGACAACTATATGGAGTGGAAGCAGGTCTTCTCAAAGAAAGGCGGCGACTATGACTTGACTATCAAGTATGTGTGTGGTGAAGACCGTCCGCTGGCAGTATCGGTCAACGGTGAGGAACTGCCCGAAGTCAAGGGTCTCAACGGCGGTAGCTGGGAGAAGGTGGCAGCCAAGACGGTACGTATCAAGCTGCGCAAGGGAATGAACACCATTCGTCTCGGCGAACAAGACAGTTGGGCACCGAATATCGACTGCATCGAACTGAGCAGAATATAAGATAATTAGGAATGATAATCCTTCCTTCTGCATACCTCGCGCCGGTGAGCTACTACGCACTGTTGTGGGCTCATGGGCGCGAGGTTTGTATTGAGCAGCACGAGCATTATGTGAAGCAGACGCTTCGCAACCGTGCTTGCATTGCCACGGCACATGGCAGGGAATGCCTTACGGTGCCGGTGGTGCATAATTCTGGTGTAAAGACACCGATGCGCGATATAAAAATCAGCGATCATGGCAACTGGCGCCACCTGCATTGGCAGGCCCTGCGCACGGCTTACGACAAGAGTCCTTTTTTCGAGTTTTATGCCGATGAATTCGCGCATTTTTATGAGGAGCGCCCCACTCAGTGGCTGCTGGAATTTAACATGCAACTGACGCAAACGGTGTGCTCACTGCTGGGAATGGAATTTACTCCGACGCTGACAGACGAGTATCGCAAAGAAGGAGATTTCGTGGATATGCGCGACGCAACGTTCGACACTGTGCAGACACCTCCGTATTACCAAGTGTTTGCTGAGCGCAATGGTTTTCTTGGTGGACTGAGTATAGTTGATCTCCTCTTCAATATGGGGCCGGAATCTCTTCTTATCTTAAATACTTAAGCCCTTTTTTCTTTCTTTCCGTCTCCCCCTTAATAGGGGGAGTGAAAAAAGACGTGCATTTTTTCCTATATATATAAGGTAGGGAATAGATTTTTTGTGTAATTTTGCCGCCGCTTTTTTACTTGCAAAAATTAGTATTATGAAAAACCTAGTAATAGTTGAGTCGCCTGCCAAGGCAAAAACACTGGGCCGTTTTCTGGGTCCTGACTTTAAGGTAATGTCTAGCCATGGGCATATCCGCGACTTGAAGCCCCATTCGTTTAGTATTGACAAAGAGACTCTGATGCCCGAGTATATCGTGCCAGATGACAAACTGAGCCTTGTGCGCAGTCTGCGGGATGCCGCCAAGAAAGCCGACAAGGTTTGGCTCGCATCTGATGAAGACCGCGAGGGAGAGGCAATCTCTTGGCACCTCACCGAGGTGCTGGGACTGGATGCTGAGAAAACCAACCGTATCGTTTTCCACGAAATAACCAAGCCTGCTGTGCTGGCAGCGATAGAGAGTCCGCGCCATGTGGACCGCAACCTGGTCAATGCTCAGCAGGCCCGCCGTGTGATGGACCGCATTGTGGGATTTGAACTCAGCCCTGTGCTGTGGCGCAAGATTAAGCCCGGACTCTCTGCCGGCAGAGTTCAGAGCGTGGCTGTGAGACTTATAGTAGAGAAAGAACGCGAAATAGAGAGTTTCAAGCAGAAACCCATTTTTGTGGTGACCGCCCAGTTTGTCGTTGTTGACGAGAAGGGTGAGTCCCAGACTTTTGGGGCAGAGCTGAACAAACGCTTTACCAAGGTTGATGAGGCTCGGGCATTTCTGGAGGGCTGCATGAACGCTACTTTCGAAGTAGAGGATGTAGAGCTGAAGCCAGTGAAACGCTCACCGGCACCTCCGTTTATGACCTCTACGCTTCAGCAGGAGGCTGCTCGCAGGTTGGGTTTCTCTGTAACCCAGACGATGCGCGTGGCGCAGGTGCTGTATGAGAGTGGTTACATTACTTATATGCGTACCGACTCGCTCAATCTCAGTTCTTACTGCCTTGGCAGTGCCAAACAGGTTATTACGGAGCAGCTAGGTGCCAAGTATAGCAAGCCGCGCAATTTCCAGACTCACACCAAGGGAGCGCAGGAAGCTCACGAGGCAATCCGTCCCACTCGTATGGATGTGAGTGAGATAGATGGCACTCCACAGGAGAAGCGCCTGTATCAACTTATCTATCTGCGCACTCTGGCCAGCCAGATGTCTGACGCCATGATAGAGAAGACTACGGCCACCATCGGCATCAGCGGCAGAGAGGAGAAGTTTGTAGCTATTGGCGAAGTGATGAAGTTCGACGGTTTCATCAGAGTATATCATGAGTTGACAGACGACGAGAAAGAGGAGACGAGTGGCATCCTGCCTGCTTTGATCAAAGGCATGGCATTGCGCAGGAAGAAGATGCGCGCCACCGAGAAGCTGTCGCCGCGTCCGCAGCGTTATAGCGAGGCTTCGTTGGTACATAAGATGGAGGAACTGGGCATTGGGCGCCCCTCTACCTATGCTCCAACGATTAGCACCATCCAGCAGCGCGGCTATGTGGAGAAGGGCAACAAGGAAGGCATGAAGCACAATTTTGTTACTCTCGAACTGCAACAGAACGGAGTCAAAGAGACTGTAAAGGAAGGCGTTGCCGAGGTGGAAAAGGGCAAACTGCTGCCTACCGACACAGGCAAGATAGTAAATGACTTCCTCGCATTGGGTTTCCCTGCGATAATGGATTATGACTTCACAGCTCATGTGGAGAAAGACTTTGACGAAGTGGCTGAGGGAAAGAAGGACTGGAACTTGCTGGTGCGCCAATTCTATAACGATTTCACACCGCAGGTGGAGCGGGCCGCCGAGAAGCAGAGCGAACTCAAGGTGGGCGAGCGCCAACTGGGCGTTGACCCCAAGACAGGTAGGATGCTCAGCGTCAAGATAGGACGTTATGGCCCGATGGCTCAGCTGGGCCTGTCAACCGACAAAGAAAAACCGCGCTTTGCACAGCTGCGCGAGGGTATGAGCATTGACACCATAACCTTCGACGAGGCTATGGAACTGTTTAAGTTGCCGAGAGTGCTAGGCACTATCGACGACCGCGACGTGATAGCCAACATTAGCCATTACGGCCCGTATGTGAGCTACAATAAGCAGAATGTGTCGATTCCCGACGGCATCGATGTTATGGAGATAACGCTTGAGCAGGCTATGGAGCTTATTGACCAGAAGTCGGAGGCAGAGAAGAAGCGATTGATACGCTCGCTGCCTGGCGGCATCTTCATCATGAATGGTCGCTACGGTCCTTACCTCGTGTGGAACGACAAAAACTATCGCCTCACCAAGGCTCAGGCTGCTGAGATTAATACCCTCACGGCAGAGCAGTGTCTCGAGATAATAGAAAAGGCAGACAATCGCATGGCTCACGCCTCGCGAGGTCGCCGCAAGAGATAAGCATTGATGAAGAATATAATCCTACTTGGCTACATGGGAGCCGGCAAGACGTCTGTCGGCAAGGTCTTGGCGCGCAAGCTGGGTCTTAGTTTCTATGACCTTGACTTCTTTATTGAGGAGCGTTTTCGTCGCAAGGTGGCCGAAATCTTTGCCGAGCGTGGCGAAGAGGGATTTCGCAAGATAGAGTACAACATGCTCCATGAACTGGCGGAGTTTGAGGATATAGTGATAGCCGTAGGCGGCGGTACTCCCTGCTTCTTCGACAATATGGATTATATGAACTCTAAGGGTATCACGGTGTTTATGAATGCCTCGCCCGAGATTATTGTCCGCCACCTCAAGATAAGCCATACGGTGCGCCCGCTATTGCAGCAGAAGCAGGGACAAGAGTTAATAGACCACATAAGCCACCATCTGAAGCAAAGGTTGCCTTACTATGAAAAGGCGCAGTATAATATCAACGTAGATACGCTGGATAGTTTTGAGAAGATAGACCAACTGGTTGACCATATCTTGCAAACGGTTGGAGTAAACAATTAGCAATATGGCAAAATGGAGAATAGAAGACTCTGAGGAGCTCTACAACATCGGAGGCTGGGGAGTGAACTTCTTTGGCGTAAACAAGAAGGGGCATGTATATGTCACTCCGTGCAAGGACGAGGTGCAAATAGACCTCAAGGAACTCGTTGACAACCTGGTGGCTCACCGCACCAAACCGCCCATGCTGCTGCGTTTCCCCGACATTCTCGACAGCCGCATACAGAAGACGGCTTCTTGTTTTGAGAAGGCAGCCAAGGAGTATAACTTCAAAGGAGAGAGCTTTATCATCTTCCCGATAAAGGTCAACCAGATGCGCCCAGTGGTGGAGGAGATTATCAGCCACGGCAAGCGCTACAACCTCGGTCTGGAGGCAGGCTCCAAGCCTGAGCTTCATGCCGTTATTGCAGCCAACATGGACAGCGACAGCCTTATCATCTGCAACGGCCATAAGGACCGCTCTTTTATTGAGTTGGCATTGCTGGCGCAGAAGATGGGCAAGCGTATCTTTCTCGTGGCAGAGAAATTTGAAGAATTGGAGACAATTGTCAATACCGCAGCATCGCTCAATCTACGTCCACATATCGGCATACGCATCAAGCTTGCTTCTTCTGGGGCAGGCAAATGGGAGGAGAGCGGCGGCGACGCCAGCAAGTTTGGCCTCGATTCCAGCGACCTGCTCCGCGCTCTGGAGTATCTGCGCGAACATAAGATGGAGGACTGCCTCAAGCTGATGCACTTCCATATCGGCAGCCAGATAACTAAGATACGTCGCATACAGTTTGCTCTCACTGAGGCTGCGCAGTTTTATGTGCAGCTACACAAGATGGGTTTCAATATTGAGTTCGTGGATTGCGGTGGCGGACTGGGCGTTGACTACGACGGCACCCGCTCGTCAAACAGTGAGAGTTCGGTCAACTATTCCATTCAGGAGTATATCAACGACTGTCTCTACACCTTTGTGGAGGCTAGCGACCGCAACGAGATTCCCCATCCCAATATCATTTCCGAGGGCGGACGTTCTCTTAGTGCTCATCACTCGGTACTTATCCTCGAGGCTTTCGAGTCAACCCATCAGCCAGCCATGGACGAGGAGTGGGAGGCTTCGCCCGAAGATCATAAGCTGGTGCGCGACCTTAGCGATATATGGGATAAGGTATCGGCACGTTCTATGCTTGAGGACTGGCATGACGCCGAGCAGATACGCGAGGAAGGTCTTGACCTCTTCCGCCATGGACTCATAGACCTCAAGACCCGCGCTCAGATAGAGAGTGTATATTGGAGCATCACTCGCGAGGTCAATGCCATAGCCCACAGCCAGAAACACATGCCTGACGAGTTGCGCAAACTTGACCGCATCCTCGCTGACAAATACTATTGCAATTTCTCCATATTCCAGTCGCTGCCCGACTCGTGGGGCATCGACCAATTCTTCCCCGTGATGCCTATCCATCGCCTCAACGAGAAGCCTGACCACAATGGAACATTGCAGGACATCACTTGCGACAGCGACGGCAAGATAGAGACTTTCGTTTACAACGGACGTCAGACCACCTACCTGCCGCTTCATGCTCTCAAGCCCGGCGAGCCATATTATATCGGAGTGTTCCTCGTGGGAGCCTATCAGGAGATATTGGGTAATATGCACAATCTCTTTGGCGACACCAACGCAGTGCATGTCAGTGTCAACCGCGACGGCAGCTATAGCATCGACCAGATAATCGACGGTGAGACGGTGGCCGACGTGCTCGACTATGTGCAGTATGACCCCAAGCAACTCGTGCGTCGTCTTGAGACATGGGTGGACAAAGCCGTGGCGGAGGAACGTATCACTCCGCGCGAGGGACAAGACTTTATCTCCAACTTCCAGCGTGGTCTCTACGGCTACACCTATCTAGAGTAATCGTTAAACAAGAACCAATAACAGTAAGACTCTTGAATTTAACTATAGTCAAAGTCGGTGGCAAAGTTGTGGAGGAGCCGCAGTCGCTTACCCAACTGCTTAGTGCCTTTTCGCAGATGGAAGGGCCTCGCATCCTTGTCCATGGAGGTGGACGTACCGCTACGCAGGTCGCTGCCAGCCTTAGCATTGAGACAAAAATGATTAATGGGCGTCGCGTTACCGATGCCGACATGCTCCGCGTTGTCACTATGGTTTATGGCGGCCTCGTCAACAAGACCATCGTTGCCCAACTCAATTGTCAATGGTCAATGGTCAATCGGCAGTGCTCTGCTCTCGGCCTTACTGGCGCTGACCTTGCCATCATCCGCAGTCATCGCCGCCCGCCCATGCCCGACGGCACCGACTATGGCTTTGTGGGCGACATCGACAGTGTTGACGCTGAGGCTCTGCATACATTACTGCAGAATGATACACTGCCCGTCATCGCACCACTCTCTATGGGCGCTGACGGCACACTGCTTAATACCAATGCCGATACCATCGCCGCCTCCGTAGCCATGGCTATGGCAGCTCTTTACGACGTGACTCTTGTCTTCTGCTTTGAGCACAAGGGGGTGCTCCGCTATCCCGACGACCCCGAAAGTGTCATTCCTTATATAGACAGCAGCAGCTACGAGCAACTCAAGGCCGACGGCATCGTCAGTGGCGGCATGTTGCCTAAGCTCGACAACAGTTTCGCAGCCCTTCGCGCAGGAGTGAAACGTGTCGTCATTACCCGCGCCGACCAGATAGCAGACAATTCAAAATCTACAATCATACAGTTATGAAAAAGTCAGTCACTCTCATCTTCGCGATGATGCTGGCAGCAACTACGTTTGCTATCCAGCCCGAGAAAGTAAAGCCCGTCAAGAACATCATCCTCATGGTTACTGACGGTACGTCCATCAGCGCAGTCAGCACAGCGCGCTGGCTTAAGGTCTATCGCTCTGGTAGCGCAGCTAACCCCGTCACGCTCAACATCGACCCGTGGCTTTGCGGCTATGTGCGCACCTGCAACTCTGACGCACCCATCGGGGACTCCGCCCCCACCACCTCATGCTATGTCACCGGCCACCTCAGCCGCTCCGCATACATAGCTACATACCCTCCTTATAAAGGAAAGGACAACATAGAGCCTGTAGACTCCACCCGTGCATACGCCCCTATGGCATCTATCCTTGAGGCAGGCCGCCAGCTGCAGGGCAAGGCACTCGGCATGGTATTTACCTGTCAGTATTGCCACGCTACCCCCGCTGACTGCTCAGCTCACTACTACAACCGCGGAGCCGAGCAGCTCCTGGCAGACCAGACCGTACACAATGGTTTCGACGTAGTTATCGGTGGTGGCAACTATTACCTCACCAAGGCAAGCGAAGATTATCTCCGTGCCAACGGCACCAAAGTTTATCGCAACGACCTTCAGGGCATGCGCTCCGACCGCAGCAATAAGATGTGGGCACTCTATGGCGACGTAGATATGGATTACGATATCGACCGCAATCCTGACGAGCAGCCCTCCCTCGCCGAGATGACTCGCACAGCTATCGACAAGCTGAGCAAGGATAAAGACGGTTTCTTCCTCCTTGTGGAAGGTTCTAAGGTTGACTGGGCTGCTCATGCCAATGACCCCGCAGGCCTGCCCAATGAGTTCCTTGCTTTCGACGAGGCATGTGGTGTTGCCCTTGACTTTGCAAAGCGCGATGGTAACACTGTGGTAGTTGTCGTGCCTGACCACGGCAACAGCGGCTTCAGTTTCGGTCGTCGTGACCTCGGCGACTATAGCCGCAAGAGCCTCGAGACACTACTCGGCCCCGTTGACAAATTC
>JAGCTG010000060.1 GCA_017963785.1 Bacteroidaceae bacterium
GGTACCAGCAGTTCCACGGTATAGTCGCGTGGTGTCTCAAATGATTGCTCTGCGCTGTCTCTGGCGGGGATATAGCGCAGCATGATGATAATTATCAACACTCCTGCTACAGTGAGAATAAGGCCTGGCAGCAGTGGTTTGAAGATGATGAGTGTCTGCCCGGTCTTGTTCATATAGAGACCGGCCACCACCAGGTTTGACGAACTGCCCAAAAGAGTGCACACTCCTCCGAGTGTGGCAGCGTAGCTCAGTGGCAGGAGCAGCTTGGAGGGTGCCATCTTCAGTTTGTTAGCCCACAGTTTTATGGCGTCGATGAAGAGTGCGACCACGTTCATCGAGTTGAGCATGGCGGCCAGCAAGGAGGTGGGTATCATCAGGCGTAATAGGGCGCCAGTGTAGCTCTTGGGGGAGCGCAGCACATTCTTCGACAGCCAGTAGAGCACACCGGTGTGCATCAGTCCTGCTATGATTACAAAGAATGCGGCATGCACCACTACGGGCTCAGAGCCGAAGCCTGCCAAGCCTTCTTCCTCTGTCACCACGCCTGTGGCCAGCAACACCGTTAGTGCTCCGAGAAATATAATCTCAGCGGGCAGTCGTGTGCGTGTCATGGATATCAGTATGCCAAGAAAAGCAATAATGGTTATCCAGGCATACCCTGTAAGACCGAGAAAGATTATGCTATCCATTGTTTACTTTTATTTTCTTGCTCAGTGTCAGTATATTGTTGTCGTCAACATATTCGTAGTTGATGGTGTCCATCAGTTGGCGCACGAGATGAATGCCGAGTCCACCGATGGAGCGCTCTTCTGCAGAGAGGGTGGTGTCCACTTCTGCCCTGACAGTGGGATCAAAGCGTTTGCCATTGTCGATGATGGAGAAAGAGAGTATGTCGTCGTAGAGCTTGGCCACAATATTGATATTGCCTTTCTTGCCGTGGGGATATGCGTAGTTCATCACATTGACCACTGCCTCCTCCATGGCGAGGTGGAAATTCATGGTCATGCTCTCCGGCACGCTTACGTCAGCGCACACCTTATCTATAAACTCTGCCAACTTAGGCACCTCCTGCACATCGTTGGTCAGCAGGATGCTACACTGATAACTAGTGTCGCTTTGATGCCTGGTGTACTGTATGGCGAGCATTGTGAGGTCGTCGCTTTGGTCGGCATCGCCCACAAAGTCGTTAACTGCATTCAGCATTGTCTCAAGCAGATATTCCGGTCCATGGTTGGCGTTGCCTACCATCGGATTGACTATGTCGATGATACGCTCTTCGCCAAAGAGCTCGTGCCTTATGTTCTCGGCTTCCGTCAGTCCGTCGGTATAGAGGAATAGCGTTGTGTTGGGGTCTAAGATGGTTTCCTGGCATGTGAATTTCCAGTTGCTCATTACGCCCACAGGAATATTGGAGTCCACGGGCAGCACCCCCGTGGTGGCACCGATATACAGCGGCGCGTCATGCCCTGCGTTGCAATAGCGTAGTTTGCCAGTGGGCAGGTCGAGAACACCTACAAATAGGGTGACAAACATATTAGAGTCATTGCCCTCGGCCATCATATCATTCAGTCTACCTACAATATGGTGAGGCGTTGCATCGTGAGTTGATATAGTGCGGAACTGTGCCCTGGTCACTGCCATCACCAATGAAGCGGGCACTCCCTTGCCCGACACATCGCCGATGCAGAAGAACAACTTCTCGTCGCGGATGTAGAAGTCAAAGAGATCGCCGCCCACCTCCTTGGCGGGAATCAGCTGGCCAAACACATTGATGTCTTTGCGTTCGGGGTAGGGGGGGAATATCTTTGGCAGCATCGACATCTGTATGTTGCTGGCCACTTTCAACTCGCTCTCCATCGACGCCTTGCTGGCTGTGGTATGCTTCAGCTCTTCAATGTAGCTTGCCAGCGAGTCCTGCATGTGCTTAAACGACCCTGCCAGCATGCCGACCTCGTCCTTGCGCTCTGTCTCGGGTATCTCTTCCTGGAAGTCTCCTTTGGCTATGGCATCGGCATGGTGAGCCAGTTCGCCCAGTGGCTTCAGCTCCTCGGTAATGATGCGGCTCAGCACCAGCAACATAAACAGCAGACCGATGGCGAATATCACTATCATAGAGTTAAACATCTGGTAGTAGCTGCCGAAGATATCGCTCTCAGGACACACGATAGCAATGCTGCATCCCGTTTCGCCTAGTGGCTTGTAGAACACCAGATGGTTCTTTCCTTCTATCTGTATCTCTTGCGTGCCTTCCTTACCGGCCTGCATGTTGTGGCCCAGCCGGGTGATGGCTGTGTCGGGTTTTAGCAGTGTCTCGGTAAATATTGTGTGATAGAAGAGCTTTGTAGTGTCGGGGTGGACATAGAATGTGCCGCCGCGCCCAATCATGATGCTGTAGGCGTTAGGGTAGGGCTTGATTTTCGACACTTCGCTCGACAGCCAGCTCAGCGATAGGTCTGCGGCGAAAGTGCCCACATACGTTCCGTCCTTATCCTTGATGGGCTTGCAGTACGAGATAACCATATTGGGCGTATAGACTGTTTCCATGTCATAGTCGGCGTATGGCTCTGTCCAACACGGGCAGTCGAGCAGCTTGGGTAGCTGATACCAGTCCATCGTGAAGTATTCGTACTGTTCGCTGCCCTCCTGTGCGGTGAGGATCTTGCCGTCTTCGTGATAGGAATAGGCTGAGAAGTA
Source organism: Bacteroidaceae bacterium (assembly GCA_017963785.1). Lineage (GTDB taxonomy): Bacteria > Bacteroidota > Bacteroidia > Bacteroidales > Bacteroidaceae > UBA6382. The sequence goes on from JAGCTG010000060.1 coordinate 2,695, forward strand.
GCGGCCGCGCTCTTTGAAGTAGTATGGCTCAAAGGCTATCGAGCAACCGTTAAGGTCGGGGTTGTTCTCCAAAATACGGCGACAGTACACAAACATCGAGTCGGGAGCATCCAAATGGCGTGCCGGCAGCCAGTCGGTATTGTTGGTGGCTACTTCTACCTTTGTCAGGATGTTGGTAATCCTCTGCACCGTGTTGTCCAGCACCTGGGTGGCGCGGTTTGTGGCTTCACGGCGGATAGCTCCGCTCGACTCCGTAAACATGAAGCCCATTACAAACATAAATATTATTGCGGCAAAAAACACAATCCACAGGCTTAGCCTCGTGGACAGTGAGCGGCTCGCTTTCTTAAGGGGATTTTTCATTTGTTGATTAGCTCCTGATAGGTTATTTCTCTACTAAGCATACCGTTGGCTACCATCATTTTGCTTGCCCGCTGCACCATGTCGGGGCGCAGACGAAACTCGCGCTTCTTAGACTCTCGATCCACCTGCAGTCGCAGTATCTCGTCGAGCATCAGCTTCTGGATGGGGCGGTTGGTAGAGATGTGGTATTTATTCACGTATCTCATCACTATCTCTAGTGTCTCGTCGGGGTGAGCGGCCGCCCACTCCCAACCTTTGCGGCTGGCTATGGCAAAACGGCGCGCTTGGTCACGATTCTTATTATAATAGTCGCGTGTCATATACACCCCGTCCTCCTGAATGTTATAGCCGTGGTCACAGAAGCGATACACGCTCTCCTTGCTTAGTAACATGCCTGTCTGAACTATCTGGTAATACTCGTTGTAGCTCATGGCCAGCGTAGCGTCGACGGCACCTGAGATAAACAGGTTAATGTTTGTGGCCACCGGTATCCATTGGTAGTTGAGATGCTCGCGCTTGCTCATACACTCTGCCATCTGGCCGAACCCCGCGCTCCATGTCCCGACACGGGCGCCCTTCTGTTTGATAGGGTTCATGTTACGACGCGACACTATCACCAACGCGTTGTTCATCGAAGTCTGCAGTATGTTGACCAGAGGGATGCCGTGGTCGATTATCTCCATCGCCTGAGCAAGCTGCAGTGTGGTAGCATGACTCTCGTTGCGGCGGATGCGGCTCATCGCCGATTGGGTGAGGGAAGGATGCACAATGTCCACGTCAAGCCCTGCCTGGCGGTAGAACCCCTTTTCCTTGGCAACGTAGTAGCCCGCAAACTGTGCCTGTGCTGTCCACTGCGGAGTGAAAACCATTTTCTGCAGCTTCTGCGGAGCTTTCTGCGTGGTGGGTTTGACAGTCTTCTGCGCATCAGTGGGGAGTGTCACTCCGCACAGCATTACCAGCACCGCCATTATCAGTCTCATTAATACTCTCATCTATACTATTCTTTAATATTATTCAGAAGTTTTTGGGCTGTAAAGGTACTACTTTTTTTTCACATATTCGTTTAATCGTAATGAAAAAGTGTACCACAGCAGTGATACACTTCTTTTTCTTGGCGGAGAGAGAGGGATTCGAACCCCCGGTGCCTCTCAGCACGCCGGTTTTCAAGACCGGTGTAATCGACCACTCTACCATCTCTCCATAAAAAGTCGCAAAGCTCTTTTGCGGCGCAAAGGTAATGCTTTTTTTCAAATCTCGAACAAAAAATGCGTGATTTTATTGTTTATTGTATGGAGAAAGCCTTTTTATTGCAAAAAAATGTGTAACTTCGCGACTCGAATCAACTCTTAGAACCCTTAAACTCTCTAACCAATAACCTTTCCCTTGCCACCATGTTTTACCCAAAGAACTTTGAAACCAAGGTAGGCTTTACTGAGATACGCACCCTCCTGAGGGGGCGCTGTCTGTCGTCTATGGGTGCGGACGAGGTCAACCGCATGGAATGCAGCGCGGATGTGGCTGAGGTTAATCGTCAGTTGGCAACGGTGAGAGAGTTTCGCGCCATCATGGATGACGACGTCGATTTCCCCACGCAAAATTTCAACGACCTGCGCCCCGAGCTGCTGCGTCTCCAAATTAAAGGCACTTACTTGGAGGAGCAAGACCTTTTCGCCTTGCGCAATACGATGGAGACACTAGGGGCCATCGTGGAGTTCCTGAAGGAAACCGAAGATAGTAATAAAACCTCCAAGGTTGTCTCCCTTAACAAGGGGGATGGGGTGAGTCCAAATTTCACCTACAAATACCCGCTATTGGCCAAGATGGCGAATGACGTGAAGGTCTTCCCCCGTCTCATCATTCAGGTTGACAGCATACTGAACGCTTTTGGCAAGGTGAAGGACGACGCTTCGCCCGAGTTGGCACGCATCCGTCAGTCGCTCGTAGGTGCGCGGCGCAGCGTGAGTCTCAGCCTGCGCAATGTGATGAGTAAGGCACAAGAGTGTGGCTACGTAGAGAAAGACGTCGCTCCCACTTATCGGGACGGACGATTGGTCATTCCTGTGAGGCCAGAGATGAAGCGCAAGATCCGCGGTATCGTGCACGACGAGTCGGCCACCGGCAAGACGGTGTTTATAGAGCCGACGGAGGTGGTGGAAGCCAACAACCGCATCCGTTCCCTCGAGGCTGAGGAGCAGCGGGCCATCATTATGATACTCCAGGCGATGGCGGAGATTATCCGTCCTCAGATAGACGATATGCTCGAAGCATTTGTCTTCCTTGGTAAGATAGACTTTATCCGTGCCAAGGCCGTGCTGGCAGAAAAGATGGATGCCGTGGAGCCTATGCTGAGCCCTTTCCCCGCGATGGACTGGGTGATGGCGCGCCATCCGCTGCTCGAAACATCACTTAAGAAACAGGGACGCGAGATCGTGCCCTTGGACATCCAGTTGCAAAACACACAGAGGCTCCTGCTTATCTCTGGCCCCAATGCGGGCGGCAAGTCGGTGTGCCTCAAGACTGTCGCATTGCTGCAGTATATGATGCAGTGCGGTGTGTCGGTGCCTATGCGCGAAAACTCCAAGGCTGGATTCTTTGAGAATATCTTTATCGACATCGGCGATGAGCAGAGCATAGAGGACGACCTCAGTACCTACTCCAGCCACCTGTCCAACATGAAGAATATGATGAAGCTCTGCTCAAGCCGCAGTCTAATTCTCATTGATGAGTTTGGCGGTGGTACCGAGCCGCAGATAGGCTCGGCCATAGCCCAGGCTATGCTTGATGTGTTCCTTACAAAATCTACCTACGGCATCATCACCACCCACTACCAGAGCCTCAAGCATTATGCCAACAGCCACGATGGCATAGTCAATGCGGCCATGCTATACGACCGCGCCGAGATGCGCCCCCTCTTTGTGTTACAGATAGGCAACCCAGGCAGCTCGTTCGCCATTGAGATAGCTCGCAGCATTGGTCTGCCGCAGCAGGTTATAGAGCATGCTGCGTCAATAGTCGGTGAGGAGTATATCAAGAGCGACAAATATCTGCAGGACATAGTGCGCGACAAGCGCTATTGGGAGAACAAACGCCTTGCGGTGCACCAGAAAGAGCGCACCCTGCAGCAGATGATTGATAGCTACGAAGCCCGCGTAGCCTCGCTCGACAAGGAGCGCAAGGCTCTCATGGAGGAAGCCAGAAACAAAGCCGAGGAGCTTTTCCTCAAGAGCAACGCGGTTATAGAAAACACCATACGCTCCATCCGCGAGGCTCAGGCTGAGAAAGAGGAGACACGCCGTCTGCGCTCCGAGCTCGAGGACTTCAAAACACAGGTGCTCAGTGACTCGCCCGATAATGACGATGCCATCAACCGCAAGATGGAGCAGATACGCCGCCGCCGTGAGCGGCGCGAGGAGCGTCGCAAGATGCACGCCGCCGACCATGACGATGAAGTAGGACAGGGTAGTCCGGAGGCTGCCACCGACATCTCCTTTGCCGTGGGCGACTTTGTGAAGGTCAAAGGCAGCACCGCTGTGGGTAAGATAGTCAAGCTGAAGGGCAAGGATGCCGTGGTGCAGGCTGGCATGATAAAACTGAATGTCATCCTTGACGACCTCGAGCTCTCAGAGGCTCCCAAGACGACGGGCACTGACGCCACCGTCAGTTTCATTGGCAGGGCCACGCGCGAGTCGATGCACGAGAAGAACGTGAACTTCAAAGCAGATATCGATGTGCGTGGCATGAGTGGCAGAGAGGCCCTTGAGGCAGTAACTTACTTCATCGAAGACGCCATACAGTGTGGGGCAACCCGGCTGAGCATCCTCCATGGCACAGGCACAGGCTATCTCCGCACCGTAATACGCCAATATCTCCGTACCGTCCCCACCGTCGCCTCATACCATGACGAACATGTGCAGTTCGGCGGCGCCGGCATCACCATCGTCGAAATGGACTATTAACCCTCGTCCCTCGATTCTCTAACCAATAACCTTTTCAATATATGACCCTTAAAATTGCAGTTCTTGCCGGCGACGGCATAGGTCCCGAGATTTCAGTGCAGGGAGTGGACGTACTCACTGCTATAGCAGAAAAATTTGGCCACGAGGTCACCTATAAGTCCGCGCTGTGCGGCGCTACAGCCATCGATGCTGTCGGCGACCCGTTTCCCGAGGCTACACTCCGCATCTGCCAAGAGGCAGACGCAGTGCTCTTCTCAGCCGTTGGCGACCCTAAATTCGACAATAACCCCTCCGCCAAGGTGCGCCCCGAACAGGGACTGCTCGCCATGCGCAAGCAGCTGGGTCTGTTTGCCAATGTGCGACCTGTGCAGACCTTTGACTGCCTCATCCATAAGTCACCACTCAAGGATGAGCTCGTGCGCGGAGCCGACTTTATCTGCATCCGCGAACTGACAGGTGGCATGTATTTCGGCGAGAAACACGAAGGCGACGATATGGCCTATGACACCAACAAATATACCCGCGCTGAGGTGGAGCGCATCCTCAAGGTAGGCTACGAGTATGCCCTCCGTCGTCGCAAGCACCTCACCGTGGTAGACAAAGCCAATGTGCTGGCCTCCTCGCGCCTCTGGCGCAAAGTGGCGCAGGAGATGGCGCCGCTATACCCTGACGTGCAGACCGACTTCATGTACGTTGACAACGCCTCGATGCGTATGATACAGGAACCGCGTTTCTTCGATGTCATGGTCACCGAGAACACCTTCGGCGATATCCTCACTGATGAAGGCTCCTGCATCAGTGGCTCCATGGGCTTGCTGCCTTCGGCCTCCACGGGCACAGGCACACCCGTGTTCGAGCCCATCCACGGCTCGTGGCCCCAGGCAAAGGGCCTGAACATCGCCAATCCTCTGGCACAGATACTGTCGGTAGCCATGTTGCTCGAGTATTTCGATCTCAAGGAAGAGGGAGCACTCGTGCGCGAGGCCGTAGATGCCTCCCTGGAGGCCAATGTGCGTACCCCCGAAATCCAGGTCGAGGGCGGCGCCAAGTACGGCACGTGCGAGGTAGGACAGTGGATAGTGGACTATATCCGCAAAAAATAAATTATTTCCCAACAGTCACGCGAAGGTGGTTTTCTGCGAGGTCGCGCTTAGATTCGTAAGAGTGCGCTAAGATTTTCAAGGTACTCACAAAGGTGCTCACAAGATACCCCCCTTCTAAAATGGTTACGCAACGCGTAAACATTTGATGATTTTTTTGTGCTTTTGAGTGGTGAACGTGAGGAAAGAATAGCCTTATTTAATATAATAAGGTGGTGTTTTTACTAAAAAAGACTGCCAAAACTTTGTCAATTCACAAAAAATTACTACTTTTGCGCGCCGATTATTATCAAGGGGTCCCGAATGGTAGGGGCTCTGAGAGTTAAAAAGAATCGCTCCGAGTTTGCCATCTCGGCTTTTGGCCAAGCTGCAGAGGCACGCAAAGAGCATATTAGTAACAAACGTGCACAGAGCCATGCCCACACACAAGGGGCGGCCGAGTGTAAGCAAAAACCATCAAACAAGTGAACACTTTAAGTTACAAGACCATCTCTGCCAACAAGGAAACAGTGCAGAAGGAATGGGTTGTAGTGGACGCCACAGATCAGATTCTTGGACGTCTCTGCTCAAAGGTTGCAAAACTTTTGCGCGGAAAGTACAAGCCGAATTTCACTCCCCACGTGGATTGCGGCGACAACGTTATCGTAATCAATGCCGACAAGGTTAAGCTCACCGGCAAGAAGTGGACCGACAGGATCTACCTACACTACACCGGCTACCCCGGCGGACAGAGGGAGAACACCCCTGCCAGCATCATGGCTAAGCCCAATGGTGCAGACCGTCTGGTGAGGAGAGTTGTTAAGGGCATGCTGCCAAAGAACCGTCTGGGCGCTCAGATACTGAGCAACCTATACGTATATGCAGGCAGCGAGCACAAGCACGAGGCACAGAAGCCGAAGGCTATTGATATTAATCAGTATAAATAATTTAGCACCATGGAAGTAGTAAACGCATTAGGCCGTCGCAAGAGCGCCGTAGCTCGCGTATATGTTACCGCTGGTACTGGTAAGATTACGATAAACAAGAGAGACCTCACCGAGTATTTCCCCTCTGCTATCCTGCAGTATGTAGTAAAGCAGCCGCTGGAGACTCTGGAGGCAGCTGATAAGTATGATATCACCCTGAACATATTCGGCGGTGGCTTCACCGGTCAGTCACAGGCAGCCCGCCTGGCTATTGCCCGCGCATTGGTTAAGATTAACGCCGACGACAAGAGCACACTGCGCAAGCAGGGCTTCATGACTCGCGACAGCCGCGAGGTGGAGCGCAAAAAGCCGGGTCGTCCAAAGGCACGCCGCAGATTCCAGTTCAGCAAGCGTTAATATATATACCTTATTTTATATATACACACACGCGTGCGAACAGAGTTTAGTATCTAAACCGCCCAGACTCTTTCCCCTTATCGGAAAGACTACCCGTGCGGTTGGGTTAATTAAATAACACCAAAAAAGAAAGTAAACAAATCAACAAAACACTATGTCAAGAACAAATTTTGATCAGTTATTGGAAGCAGGTTGCCACTTCGGTCACATGAAGAGGAAGTGGAATCCCGCAATGGCTCCTTACATCTTCATGGAGCGCAATGGTATCCATATTATCGACCTTCACAAAACGGTTGTCAAGATTGACGAAGCCGCCGAAGCAATGAAGCAAATCGCCAGGCAAGGTAAGAGAATCCTCTTCGTAGCCACCAAGAAGCAGGCTAAGGACATTATAGCCGAGAAGGCAACCTCCGTAGGCATGCCTTTCGTTAACGAGCGTTGGCCGGGCGGTATGCTCACCAACTTCGCCACCATCCGCAAGGCTGTAAAGAAAATGGCCACCATCGACAAGATGGTAGAAGAAGGCACATTTGCCAACCTATCGAAGCGCGAGTTGCTGCAGATCACTCGCCAGAGGGCAAAACTGGAGAAGAACCTCGGTTCTATCGCCGACCTCACCCGTCTGCCGTCAGCAGTATTCGTGGTTGACGTAATGAAGGAGAACATCGCCGTACACGAGGCCAACCGTCTCGGTATCCCCGTATTTGGCATTGTTGATACCAATTCCGATCCCCGCAATATTGATTTCGTCATTCCTGCCAACGATGATGCCACCAAGAGCGTAGAGGTAATACTCAATGCACTGTGCGCTGCTATCGTTGAGGGTCTGGAGGAGCGCAAGGTAGAGAAGGCTGACGCAGAAGCTGCTGAGGCTCAGGCTGAGGCCGAGGCTGAGGAGGCTGCTGAGGCAAAGACCCGCCGCCGCCGCACTCGTACTCGCATAGAGGAAGTGGCTGCTCCCGCCAAGGAAGAGGCACCCGCCGAGGAGGCTGCTCCTGTAAAAGAAGAAGTTACTCCTGTGAAGGAGGAGGCACCCGCTGAGGAGGTACCCGCCAAGAAGGCTCCTGCCAAGAAGGCTGCCGCTAAGGAAGAGGCTCCCGCCGAGGAGGCTGCTCCCGTTGAGGAAGAAGGTCCGAAAAAGAAGGCTCCTGCCAAGAAGGCCGCTACCAAGAAGGCTGCCGCAAAGGAAGAGGCTCCAGCTGAAGAAGCTCCCGCCGCTGAGTAAATTTCAAAATTCTAATTTCAAATTTCAAATTTAATAATTATGGCAGTTACAATTGCTGATATTCAGAAACTTCGCAAGCTCACCGGTGCCGGTATGAGCGACTGCAAGAAGGCTCTGGAGGAAACCAATAATGATATTGATGCCGCTGTTGAGGTAATCCGCGCCAAGGGTAAGGCTGTTGCCGCCAAGCGTTCCGACCGTGAGGCATCAGAGGGTTGTGTGCTCTGCAAGGCCGTTCCCGGTTTTGCTGCCACTATCGCCCTCAAGTGTGAGACCGACTTCGTGGCTAACAATGCCGATTTCATCAAGCTGACGCAGGATATCCTGGATCTCGCTATTGCCAACAAGTGCAAGACCCTCGACGAGGTAAAGGCACTGCCTATGGGCGCTGGCGATGTAGCTCAGGCTGTAGTTGACCGCAGCGGTATCACTGGTGAGAAGATGGAGCTCGATGGTTACCAGGTAATCGAGGGTGACAATGTGTCCGTTTACAACCACCAGGGCAAAAACATGCTCTGCACCATGGTGCAGCTATCCACTCCCGCAGGCGAGGAGGTTGGTCATCAGGTTGCCATGCAGGTAGCAGCTATGAATCCTGTGTCTATCTCTGAGGCCGACGTGCCTGAGCAGGTAAAGGAAAACGAGATGAAGGTGGCTGTAGAGAAGACCATCGAGGAGCAGGTAGAGAAGGCCGTTCAGAACGCACTGAAGAAGGCTGGCTACAACCTCTATATCGCTGAGAACGAGGAGCATATCGCCGAGGGTATTGCCAAAGGTAATATCACAGAGGCTCAAGCTGACGATATCCGTCGCATCAAGACCGAGACCGCTGCCCAGAAGCAGGCCAGCATGCCTCAGGAGATGGTACAGAAGATTGCTCAGGGCCGCATGAACAAGTTCTACAAGGAGAATTGCCTCCTCAACCAGGACTACATCATGGACGGCAGTAAGACTGTGGCAGCCTTCATCAAGGAGGCCGACAAGGACTGCACCGTTACAGCATTTACACGCTTCACTCTCCGCGCAGAGTAAAGAAATAAGCAAATAGCGATAAGGACACGGAATTCTATGATTTCGTGTCCTTATTTTATGTTATAACCAAAGAAAATCGTATCTTTGCCGCATAATAGAAATCAACGATAAAATGAAAATACATCATTATCTCATCGGCGCAATGCTCATGACTTGTGTTATTGTCTGTGCGCAGACCACAAAGGACGGCCCCACAATGGGCTGGAGCTCGTGGAACACCTATGGCATCAATATCAACGAAAAACTTATCCGTACTCAGGCCGATAATATGGTGAGCAAAGGTCTGCTCGAAGCCGGCTACCGTTACATCAACATTGACGACGGCTATTTCGGCAAGCGCGACACACTGACCGGTCAGCTGCTCACTCATCCCACGCGCTTCCCTAACGGACTGAAGGACCTCGTGGCATATATCCACAGCAAGGGACTCAGGGCAGGCATCTATTCTGACGTGGGCTACAACACCTGCGGCTCTCAAGGCAGTGGAGACCCCTGGGGCATAGGCTCGGGCATGTATGACCATCAGGACCAAGACATGCGTTGGTGGTTTGATGAACTGGGATTCGACTTCATAAAAGTTGATTTCTGCGGCGGAATGCAACTGCAGGACAAAGACAAGACACTCAACGACCGCATTCTCTACGGCCTTTCGCTTGACGCGTTCGAAAAGATAGCCCGTGAAACAGGGCGCGACTCCTTGCGCTTTAACATCTGCCGCTGGTCATATCCGGGCACATGGGCATACGGACGAGCTGGTTCATGGCGCACCACAGGCGATATCTACTGCGCATGGGAGAGCGTGAGAAACATTATCGGCTACAACCTCTATCTCTCAGCCTTCTGCCGCAAGGGACACTACAATGACATGGACATGCTCGAGGTAGGCCGCGGACTCACAGCAGAGGAAGACCGTACGCACTTCTCTATGTGGTGCCTCATGAACTCACCATTGCTGATAGGCTGTGACTTGGCAAGCATCAACAAAAACACTCTCAAGCTACTCACCAACGAGGAGTTTATTGCCATCAATCAAGACACCCTCTACAAGCAGGCATACGTGGTGGACAATCAGAACGGCGTCTATCTGCTCGTGCGCGACATAATCAGTGCCTACGACACTATGCGTGTGGCAGCGGTATATAACTCCACCGACGAGCGGGTCAACTACACCATGGACTTTGACAAGCTCGACCTAGGCGGCAAAGTAAAGATTCGCTCCATAACCTACGGCATGGATCTCACGCAAGAATATGAGGGCAGCTACTCGCAGCGTATTCCGGCACATGCCACTCGTGTATTTCGTCTCGACGCGCAAGAGCGCAAAGAGCGCACCAACTACGAGGCTGAAACGGCATACCTGTCGCAGTATCACGAGAGCGGAGTCAACTCTGCCAGCTTCTCTAGTGCCGACGGTTGCTCAGGCGGCCATAAGGTAGGGTGGCTCGGCAGTCGTCCCGAGAACGATATGCAGTGGCAGAACGTGTGGAGCCGTTACGGCGGTCGCTACAAAATGACTATCTGGTATTGCACGGGACAGCAGCGCAAATTCAATATCGATGTCAACGACAAGTTCGTTAAGACCTTTACCGTGAACAACGGCAGTTGGGACACGTCCTCTTCCGTCGATTGCGAGATAGAGCTGGAGCCAGGCGAAAATATTGTGCGCATCTACAATCCCGATGCGTGGGCACCCGACATAGATCGCATGACGCTCGAACTCATTGAGGCCCCGACTGCAATCAAGGAAGTCCAATCGTCAACGGTCAATGGTCAATCAACCTATGACCTCCAAGGTCGCCCCATAGCCAATCCTGATGCTCTACCAAAGGGAACAGTCTATATTCGTGACAAGCAAAAGAAGATGAAATAGTGGTCTTCTATTTGAACTTTAATTCTTGCCTTTATCAATAAATACAAAATAATGTACTTACAAACAAATAAAAAGACTCTTTTCCTTTATGCTTGCGCTACTCCTAATGGGCGCAAGCACTGCCATGGCCGGGTAGTGGCGGTATGCCCAGATTAACATTTGAGCCTAATTCTCTTTGCCAAAAGTTGTAAAATTCGTAACTTCGCGGCTCTATTTCAACTCTCAAATTTCAACTCTCAACTCTCAAATTAAATGAACAGAGACACACTTATAGGTATCGTGCTGATTGCCGCAGTGATTATCGGCTTCGGCATCATCAACCAGCCCTCCCAGGAGGAACTGGCAGCAATGCGCGAGGCAGACAGCCTGGCACAAGTGGAGCAAAGACTGGCCGACATCAAGGCCCAGATAGAGGCCGACAGCATAATGAAAGCCAAAGCCGACACAGCAGCCCTTGACACCAACTCGCTCTTCGGCACCTCGATGCATGGCAGCGAGCAAATCCTCAAGCTGCAGAACAGCCTCGTAACCCTCGACGTCAATACCCATGGCGGCGTCATCAGCAAGGCAGTGCTCAAGGAGTTTAAGAATCAGCAGAAGCAGCCAGTGGTGCTGTTTGACGAAAACAACTCATCGCTCAACTTTGTGCTCGCCATGAAACAGGAGAACCTAAAAACCGGCGACCTCTACTTCACCCCCTCAGCAGCCACCGACTCCACACTCACCCTTACAGCCCAAGGAACTAACGGCACCGAACTGCAGATAGTGTATCGTCTGCGCCACGAGAACTATATGGTTGATATGACTTTCAGCGGCAAGGGCATGGACAACTTCTTCGACCCCGGTCGCAAGGAGATACTCGTGGAGTGGACCGACAGCCTTACACAGCAGGAGAGAGGATACCGCTTCGAGCAACAGCGCTCTTATATTACTTATAAGGAGAAAGGGGAGGGCACCGACTATCTGCGTGCTGAGATTGCCAACAGCGAGCAGCTGGCAGAGACACTCGACTGGGTGGCCTTCAAAAACCAGTTCTTCAGCTATGTGCTCATCAGCTACGAAGACTTTCACGATGCCACCCTAGCCACCAACCCATTGCCAGAAGGTAGCGGATATTTGAGCCACTATTCGGCCCAGATGAAGACAGCTTTCGACCCCACAGGTACCAAACCCACGAGAATGCAGCTCTATATCGGTCCCAACAAATACCGGCTGCTGCAGAAGATGAATGCCAACACCATCGACGGTCGCGACCTCGAACTGCAGGAGTTGGTGTACCTCGGATGGCCACTGTTTAAGTACATCAACCGCTACATCACCATCTATCTCTTCGATGGCCTTACAGCCATCGGACTATCGATGGGACTGGTGCTGCTCGTTATCACCATCATACTCAAGATAATCGTATATCCTGCCACCAAGAAGAGCTACCTCTCCAGCGCCAAGATGCGTGTGCTCAGACCAAAGGTGGAGGAGATAAACAAGAAATATCCCAACAAGGAAGACTCGCTTAAGAAGCAGCAAGAAATGATGCAGCTCTATAGCCAGTATGGCGCCAACCCCATGGGCGGCTGTCTGCCTATGTTGATACAGATGCCCATTTGGATTGCGATGTTTAACTTTGTGCCCAACGCCATCGAGCTCCGCCAGCAGCCTTTCCTCTGGGCCGACGACCTCTCCACTTACGAGAACATCCTCACATGGAAGGAGCCCATCTGGGGTATTGGCGACCACCTGAGTATCTTCTGCGTGCTCTTCTGCGTGAGCAACCTGCTCTATTCGTGGCTCAACATGAGAATGCAAAAGGATACCATGGCTATGCAGAGTGGCGGTGGCCAGATGAAGATGATGCAGTGGATGATGATGCTCATGCCCGTTGTGTTCTTCTTCATCTTCAATGACTACGGCTCTGGTCTTAACTACTATTACTTCATCTCGCTCTTCGGCTCCGCACTCACCATGTGGTTCCTGCGTTGGCGCACCGACGACGCCAAGTTGCTGGAGAAACTGGAAGAGAACTACCGCAAGAATAAGGACAACCCCAAGAAGATGTCTGGCTTTGCAGCTCGCATGAAAGCTATGCAGGAGATGCAGGAGCGTCAGCGCCAGCAACGCGGAAGATAATTAAAATAAGATATTTATGAAAAAATTTCACTCATCACTCTCACTCATCACCCTCACTCTATTAGCAGCAATGAGTATGGCAACCGTTAATGGAGCGGCTGAAGTGATAGGCCGCAACACCAGTGTAATCAAGTCCGACCTCATGACCCCCGAGGTGCTGTGGGCTATGGGCCGCATCGGCGCAGTCAATACCAGTGCCGACGGCAGTAAAATAGTATATAATGTCACCTACTACAGTGTGCCGCAGGACAAGAGCCGCTCAGTGCTCTACCTGATGGATGTCAAGACATGCAAGTCTACACAGCTCACTAACGACACCAACTCCGAGAGTGGCGCAGTGTTCTTCGACAATGACCGCCAGCTCCTCTTCCTCTGTAGTGGTAAGTTATGCGCCATGAATGTTGATGGCACCAACCGCCGCGAGCTCTCCACCACTAAGGCCGATGAGGATATTGACGAGTTCCTCCTCTCGCCCGACGAACAAAAGATTGTGCTCATCCGCCAAGTGGAGAACACCAGTTCCATACAGAAGAATCCCGAAGACTTGCCCAATACCACCGGTATGGTCATCAACGATATGATGTACAAGCACTGGGACCACTTCGTCAAGACCATTCCGCATCCCTTCGTGGCCAGCTTCAGCACAAGTGGAGTGGGGCAGGAGACAGATGTGCTCGAGGGTGAGCCATATGAGTGCCCCATGTTGCCCTTCGGCGGAGTGGAAGAGCTCAGCTGGAACCCCGACAGCAAGAGTCTGGCATATACCTGCCGCAAGAAAGTTGGCAAGGCATATTCTATGTCCACTGACAGCGATATCTTCCTTTATGAACTGGCTACAGGCCGCACCATCAACCTCTGCAAACCTGCAAACTGGGTAGAGCCTGAGACTGACGATACACGCAGTTATCAAGACCAAGCCATCAACCACTTGCCCGAGGACTGCAGTGTCGGCTACGACCAAGACCCTCAGTTCTCACCCGACGGCAAATATATCGCATGGCTCTCCATGGAGCGTGCCGGCTATGAGGCCGACCGTATGCGACTCTGCGTCTATGACTTCGCCACAGGCAAGAAGAACTACGTCAGCGAAGCCTTCCAGTCTAACGTGGACACCTACTGCTGGGACTCCAATAGCCAGGCACTCTACTTCGCTGGCAGCTGGCACGGCACAGAGCAAGTCTATGCCACCAACTTCAAGGGCGAGCTCAAGCAGCTCAGCACTGGCGACTTCGACTGCAGCGTGCAGGGACTTCTGCCTGGCAGTCAGCCCGCAGTCAAAGCCTCCAAGAAGCAGGCAACACAGCAGCCCTCCTATCTCGTCATCAAGCGCCACTCTATGAGTCAGGCCGATGAGATATATCTCCTCGACATCAACGGCAAGCCCGAGAAGAATATTACCCAGCTCACCCACGAAAACGCTTATTTCTACGACAATCTCACCTTCGGCGAGGTGAAAGAGCGCTGGGTCACTACCACCGATGGCAAGCAGATGCTATGCTATGTTGTATATCCGCCCCATTTCGACCCGAGCAAGAAATACCCCACACTCCTTATCTGCGAGGGAGGTCCTCAGAGCCCCGTCAGCCAGGGATGGAGCTACCGCTGGAACTTCCAGCTAATGGCAGCTCAGGGATATATCACCATCCATCCCTCACGCCGTGGTGTGCCTGGCTTTGGCATGGAGTGGCTTGAGCAAATCAGCGGTGACTATGCCGGGCAATGCCAGCGCGACCTCCTTTCTGGCATCGATGATATATGCAAGGAGCCATACGTTGATACCGACCACCTCGGTTGTGTAGGCGCCAGTTTCGGAGGCTACAGCGTCTATTGGCTTGCTGGCCACCACGAAGGTCGCTTCAAGGCCTTCATCTCTCACGACGGCATCTTCAATGAGGCACAGCAGTATGTGGAGACCGACGAGCTGTGGTTCCCCAACTGGGACCTCAAGGCTGCACCCTGGCGCAAGGAAGTGGCTGAAGCACAGGCTATATACAACGACTCGCCCCATCTCAGTGTGGATAAGTGGGACACCCCCATTCTCTGCATTCATGGCATGAAAGACTACCGCATCATGTTCACACAGGCAGAATCCGCTTTCCAGGCAGCCAAGATGCGCGGCATACCCGCACAGTTGCTTCTCCTGCCCGATGAGAACCACTGGGTGCTCCATCCGCAGGACGCCATACTCTGGCAGCGCACCTTCTTCGGCTGGCTCGACCGATGGCTGAAATGAAAGAAAGGTTAGCAGTTAGTGGTTACTGGTAAACAGTAAATAAACTCTTTAATAGGTGTTCTCCATTGTAATCTCTACATTCAACTACGACTGCACTGAGTTGGTCAAGGAACTCATTCATTCCTGCTCTGTGGCCAATATCGATTACGAGATAATCGTTGGCAACGACTGCAGCACAGATCCATCCGTGATTTCGGCTCTTGAGGCCATCAACCGGATGCCCCGCTGCCGTGTGTTTAACGAAGAGCACAATGTTGGCAAAGCCTACATGCTTTATCACCTTGCCGACATAGCAAGATATCCTTACCTTATCATCATTGACAGTGATGCACGCCTCTTACGTGACGACTATATAGAGCGTTATCTTGAGGCGGCTACAAGCCACGATGTAGTATCGGGGCATGTGGTAGTGCTCAAAGAGGCACTCCGTGCAGACAACCAGTTGCGTTATCGTTATGAGTTTGCTGCAGAGGGCGAGCGGGCCCTCGACTACCGTCGAAAGCACCCGTACAAGAACCTCTGCACCATCAATCTGCTCATCAAGCGCAGCGTCTTCCTCGCCACACCATTCCCCAAGGACTGCTATCAGTATGGCTACGAAGACACCATCCTCGGTATCGACCTCCAACAGATGGGCGTAGAGATATACCATATTGACAATCCGCTGATACACAACCAGATTGACTCCAACCAGTCGTTCATTGCCAAGACTCACAAGGCACTCCATGTCCTCGCAGGACTGGCACCCTTCTATCAGGAACGCATTCGCATATCAGCCACTGCCCTCAAGTTCAGACGCTGGCATATGCTCTGGGCAGTGCGTCTATGGCACAGAGTATTCGGAGCCATAGAGCGCCGACTACTGCTCAAGTACCCCACTATCACATTGTTTAATATATACAAACTTGGTTACTTCTCCGTATTGCTTAAGAGCCATGCCTCATGACTCAAGATCATAAAAAAGGGGTTGCATCGGTGGATGTGATGAAACTCCTAGAAAGAAAGGATTTGAGTGCTTCCATATTGCGGGTTTCCCGAAGGCATGCCGTTAATATGGAAAACGGTCTCGGAAGAAGTAAAATTAAATGACGAGTATCCCAATCAGACCGATACAACCACTGCAAAGATACTACATAAATTTGAAACACCAAGAAAAATTACAACAAATTTGTGGTTTTATCTCCTAATTTCTAATTTATAGTTCCTAATTTATTTATGTTAACCTATCAACAACCCAAGAACTCGGTAGTTACCTGGCGTCATTTTGACCGCAAGAGTTACTCTGCCTTTCGCAGCCTTGGACGTGAAATCAAAATCGGTGTACTCGCCATCAGCACCCTGACGGCAGCTCACACAGATACCCTTGCTACTCGCACTGATTCGCTCCGTATTGTGAAAGACACTGTCAGCTCTTCCAGCTATACTCTTCGTGAGGCCACTGTTACCGGTTCGCAGCTTCCCGTCTCGTTAGACAAGGCGTGGACCAAGATTGTCGTGATTACACGACAGGATATAGACAATGCCAAATGCCAGACCATCAACGACATTCTCAAACTCTGTCCCAATGTTGATGTCCGCCAGCGCGGCGCCCTTGGAGTGCAGACCGACATCTCCCTCGGCGGCGGCACCTTCGACCAACTAACATTTCTTCTCAACGGCATCAACATCAACAACCCCCAAACCGGTCACCTCAGCGCCGATTTCCCTGTAGCCATTGCAGACATAGAGCGCATCGAGATTCTTGACGGAGCCTCCGCCCGCATCTTTGGCAGTCAGGCCCTCAATGGCATCATCAACATCATTACACGTATCAACCCCACAAGCAGTGTCGGCCTCCATGCTGAGGGTGGCAGCTATGGAACATTCGGTGGGGGAGCCAGCGTCAACACCGCTGCTACCCATATGCGCAATAGGCTCTCAGCTAATTATTTCCGCAGCGACGGGGCTGTAGACAACAGCGCCTTCCATCGTCAGCGTCTCTTCTACCAAGGACAATATGATGCCGACAACCTCAACCTCAACTGGCAGGCAGGCTACAACTGGCAGCGCTACGGCGCCAACACCTTCTACAGCCCCAAATTCCCCAACCAGTGGGAGGAAGGCACTCGCTATATGGCAGCCCTCAAAGCAGAAACCACCGCAGGTACAGTTCATATACAGCCATCCCTCTCTTTTATACGCAACTACGATCACTACCAACTCATACACCACACGGATACTGGCGAGAACTTTCATCGCAACGATGTCATGTCGGCATCTGTCAGCGGATATGGCTGCTGGTCGTTCGGTCGCACAGCCTTCGGCGGAGAGATGCGCCATGAGAGCATACTCAGCACCAGTCTAGGGCATCAGCTCGACGAAAACCATCGAGTCAGCGTGGAACATAAGCACGAACGCTACTATGACTACCGTGACAGTCGCACCAACCTCAGTATGTTTCTTGAGCATGCCATACTGCTATGCAACTGGTCGTTCAATCTAGGAGTCATGGCCAATCGCAACAGTGCTGTTGACGACAGGCTACGCTTATATCCAGGCATTGATATAAGTTATCGTCCAATCACAGGACTTAAGCTATATCTTTCATGGAACAAATCAATGCGAATGCCCACTTTCACAGACTTATACTACAAGTCAGAAACACAGGAAGGCAACATAGGACTGAGGCCTGAAAAGACTAGCACCATCAAGCTCGGTGCCGACTATTACAAAAATTGGTTTGCCCTCTCTCTTTCAACCATCTATCGTCGTGGTACCGACATGATAGACTGGGTAATGTATTCTGCCGATGATAAATATCACTCCACAGCCTTCAAGCTAACCAATAGTCAGTTCACAGCTACCGCGAGGGCAGACATGGCTCGACTCTTGAGATGCACTATGCAGACGTTAAATATTCAAGCAAGCTACTATTACAATCACCAGCATCGCCACGACGATACCTTTGTCTATCAATCCTGCTATGCCCTCGACTATGTGCGCCACAAAGTTATGGCATCAATGGAGCATAGCATCCTCACCACCGGTCAGCATGAAGGACTCAGTGCTACGTGGTATCTAAGGTGGCAGGAGCGCAAGGGAACCCATATCGAATATACGGACGGTCAGACTTCGCAGCGGCCCAACCGTCCATATACCCTCGTGGACGTAAAGCTGAGGTGGACAAAGCCACGATATAATATCTACGCTTCTTTTGAGAACATCCTTTCTCGCCGCTATTACGACATTGGCACCGTGCCCCAGCCAGGTTTCACCTTCCTTGTGGGGGCAGCCCTTCAGCTAAAAATGAAGTAAACAAATGTACCGCGTCAAGCATGATATCCGCGTGATCGAATGCTAGAGAGGGTAGGGCGTTAATCGGAAACCACTGCGCCCTTCTGGCATCGTCTTGACCTGTGGCGGCAACGGCCTTGTCAATGATGGCCAGGTATGCTGCCGTCACTGTACGTCCGCGTGGATCACGGCCAAGCTTGGAATATACTCCTATCAGCGTAGTGTCGCTCACCTTCAGGCCCGTTTCCTCTTCCAGTTCACGCACTGCGCATTCCTCTATGGACTCGTCCATCTCCATGAATCCGCCGGGCAGTGCCCAGCAGCCCTCGAATGGAGGATTGCCTCTCTCTATTAGCAGCACGCGCGGTGTCTCTTCCCGTGTTATAACCACGCAATCGGCCGTCACTGACGGCCTAGGGTATTCGTATGTGTACATTTTAGATGTATGATGTGATGATTGCTTTCTGTGCAAAAATAAAACATTTATCACACTTGAACAACAGTGGGGGAGTAGTGGGCTTAGCCCATTGCTTGCCAAATACCGTCTTGTTCTTGATTACTGTTCTCTCGACAGATATAGCGTCACTTCTTTCTCGTTGCCATTTTGGCCTGGATTCTTTCGCACCAATTCTATTTTGTTGCCAGTGCTATTGATTGTAGCTAAATAAGCCACGTGAATAACCTTACCTTTGGTAAGCTGTTTCATCTGGTCCTTTTGCTGTTTGTCCCAGTCTTTCAGTTTCTTCTCCACGGCTTCCTCTGCGCCAGGCTTAGGTGTTATCTTGCTTCGATCCATATTAAATTTGTATTCCGGACTCAGATTTATATCCAGCGAGTCTCCGCGCAGTTTCCACGTACCTTTGTTTTCAAATACCATCTCCAGACGTCCGTCATAGAGAGGATACGAGTAATGGTTGACACTTGTCTGTATGCACGTATGGTCGGTAAAGAACTCAATGCCAGTGTACAATTCATCCGTTGACCTCATCGTCCACTTGCCCAACAGTTTGCGTTCCTTTACTCTGTCGCCGGTGCGTTCTCTCGACTTAACATATTCTTCCAACTCCTCGTCAGTTATGCCCATCGTAAACTTGCAGTAATTGCTGATATCCTCAAAATCATCGGCAACCCTATTGGCATGATACTGTCTGCCTGAAGAGTAACTTAGATAATACTTCACTTCCTTGCCACCAATAAAGTGCTTAAGCAGTTCGCGGATGTCGGTTATCTGCTCGATATGGTTGACCTGATATTCATACATCATTTCGCCATTGATAGGTATCCTCCATATCTGCGAGTAATTGATCTCGTCAAAAAACTCATGTCTTATCAGGTAGAATTTCTGCACAGCGTCAGTAAACGACGGGTTGTCAATGTTCTTCCACGAATCCTGGCTGCTTAAAAACACTCGTTCATTTGCATCGTCATATCTGTAGCACACTTCCTTGCCCGTATCGTTCATCAGATAGCTGACCACCTGATATAGCGAGTCCTCGCTCAGTGAGTCGATTTTGTTTGGGTTCTCTATTACCGCTTTCACAATCTCATACAGCATAACGTCATTCTTCGCCATGTTTCGCAGATCGTCAACGCTGGTTTCCATGTCATGAATCACCATCATCGCCATCTGACGTCCGGTAGCTTTCTTTGCTTTGTTGTCAAGGTAGTACGCCGTGCCGAATGTCAATACAATCGATAGGGTCGTGGCAATGAAAGTCAGAAACAATTCCTTCCATATATCGCCCTTGCTAAGTTTCCGCCCAAACTTGGGCATCTTAAATTTAATGTTCATTCAATTAATTTACAAATTTGGCAATTACTATTTAATGCCTCCCATAGGAAATAAGAGAGGGCTTGGTTTTACCATCCGGCCCACAGCATTCTGGTATAAAATCTGTACAGTTCATCCCATCGCGCTACCGTGGCGCCGAAGAAGTCGCGTGTATATCCGTCGAGGAATGCGTTGCGCTTACTCTGGTCGCCCAGCAATATCCATGTCTGTTCCACAAACGGCAGTTCGCGCTGTCCTTTCTCTAAGAAGTAGCGCTGTGATGTCTCCACCATCTCGCGACACTGCTCCCATCTCACCGTTGCCAGGCGGTTTGTCTGCCTGTAGCGCCATAGTGCCGCGTCGTCTCGAAGGCGGTGTTGACCGCACACATTGAGTAGCAAGGGCAGGCTTGTATTGCCAGAGAAGATGGGAAATCGGGGAGACTGCCCAGGGTTGTCGAGACACACCCATGCTACGCCACCAACATCATCGGGCAGCCATCCGCGCAGCTGGATGATAGTGCTGTATGCGCACCAAGATACGCTCACAGTGCGAATATTCTGCATTGTGGAGTCGTTGAGTAACTTGCCATAAAGCGTTATCTCATCCGGACGCATCCATGGGTTGGTGATCATCGGCTTGCCTTTCACTGCCGACCTTGCCACCATACTGTCGATGCGACACGATAGGCTCTGCTCCGTACCCTCGTAGTAAGAACCTAACAGTTGAGCCACACGCTCCACACTTACCAGCGTGTCGGGGCGCACGCTCACCGGCAGTTCTTCCCAATCTGCCGTGAAGCCCTTCGAAGGTGCCAACTGCTGCATTATATACAGTTCACGCACCGAGTAATTTTTCGGTTCGTTGAAGTAATTGCCGCCACTGTATGCTTTCCAGAATGAGAACTCGCTCTTGCCGTCCCACAACTTCAGTTTCTTTGCTACGTCCATCACATTATCGGAGGCCATGAAGTGGTCAGGGTCATTAATGTCAATGCGTCCTATGCGACTGATGTTAGCGCTTACAGCAATCTCATCGTCGGGAATACGCTGGGCAGCCCATACACCGCCAATCTTGTTCGGTCCTTCGCCCTGCACCTCAAATATCCATACCTCCTGCGGGTCGGCAATGGTCAGGCACTCACCCGAGTCGCCATAGCCGTATTCCTTTATCAACTCGCCCATCAGGCGTATCGCCTCACGAGCCGTAGTGCAACGTTGCAATGCTACACGGGCAAGTTCCTCAATCATAAACATGCCGTTTTTGTTCTGCAGCGTGTCACGCCCGCCGTAGGTTGTCTCGCCGATGCCCAGCTGATGCTCGTTGAGGCACGGGTATGCTGTGTTGAGGTAGCGATATGTATGCTTTGCCTGTGGTATCTGGCCGCGTTCCTTCACATGTGTCTTGTCGCCTGCGTACTCGGTGTGCATTGTACCTTCATAGATACTCATCACTGTGTCGCGCGGGTAGTCTTGCGCTGGCATCATTGTCATCCATGTGCGGTACCATGAGTCGCATGTGTGACTCGTCATCACACTTCCGTCCGTAGAAGCTTTCTTTCCCACCATGATGCTCGTGCAAGCATCCTTCTCATGCACTTGCGCTAAGCTTGTAATAGCTAATAGCCAACAGCCAATAAATAAAATGTGTGTTCTCATAAATTTCAAATTCAAATATCAGCTTTCAGATTTATTTTGTAAATCGTCGCCCGTTCCACTTAAGGGTGGACTTAGTGGCGCGTCCCTTATCGTCCCAGCGGGTGACGGTTATGTCCTTGCCGATGCGAGGCAAGGAATATGAGATATTCTGGTACTCTACCTCAATGCCAACATCTACGGGGCTCATTTTGCGAGTGGTGGGGTCGTAA
>JAGCTG010000061.1 GCA_017963785.1 Bacteroidaceae bacterium
ACAATCGAGCCGTTGTCGGCCATCTGCCAGCAACGCTCACCGTAAGAATAGACAGACAGCGCTGCCACAAACACAAAAAGAAAAAGTTTCTTCATTTCACTCAATATTTAATGATTTTATATTTACGATTTATCTGCAATTTTGCTATTGCCTTTTTCCCCTGTTGGGAATTCCGCTACAAAGTTAACACTTTATTTTGATTTTGCAGCCATAAGTGCAAAAGTAAAAAGCACGAGGCGAAAGAATACAGCAAGCAGAAATACAAAAACGCCGCCCTGACTGAGAAAAAGGCCGATGTGACGCGTAAAAAAACGGAGGAGAGGAAAATCTCGTGCCCATGAAATTTAATTTTAATGGGCAACATTTTTTATTTTCATGGGCATGAAATTTTCACGAGAGCGGCCTTTTTTATTTTCTCCTCGGAGTTTTTTTATTTCCGCTCAGTCTTTTTTATTATATGCTCGCTATTTTTATGAGACGCGCTCGGTGTTTTTTATCCAACCTGCTCTGATATTTCTCACTATTGTCCTTCGCTTTCATCATCTGCACCTATTTTATAATATTTTCTCCCATTTTTCTTTTTTGTGGGGCAGAAAATTGGTCATGTACAAAGATATTTGTATCTTTGTGCGCTAATCATGGACATTAACAAATAACATAAACATAAAACAAAAACGGAAATGATACGTTCTTTTACCACACTATTACTCGCACTGCTGCTGTGCACCCCTTTGGCAGCGCAGGTTAACTACAAACTCCTTCCCGACTATGACAACGTGCCGCCCGTTGACTGGCGACTCGGCGTGAAGAATGGAAATGCCCCTATTGGAGTCAAGAGTCAGGAGTCAGGAGTCAAGGGTGCTAAGTCACACTCTTTCTCGGCTGAGGCTGAGGAGGAGGAGTTGCCCGACCATTGGAACAATGCGCTGTTCAAGCATTTCCCCCCGTATTTCTACCAGAGCGGCCCGTCGTGCATGTGCTCCAGTTTCACGGGCTATATCTTCACCCATGAGTTGAACAGCTACCGCGACCTCGACGGCTACAACCCCGCCAACCAGATGGCCGTGTTCTTCGGCTGGCTGCAGACGTTCCAGAACAGTTCGAAGGAAGATATTGAGATTAACAACGGCTGTCCCAACTCAATAGACTACAACGGTCGCACACACTCTGACAACTATGGCTACCAAGACTGGCGTAGTCGTGAGAGCGGATGGATGCAGGGATATGACCGCTGGTATCGCGCCATGTTTAACAGGGCGCAGGGCTTCTACACTTTCCCTTACAACACGGGCACCGAGAGAGGCCGCCAGGACACCAAGCGCTGGCTTTACAACCACAATGGCGACACGTCGTTTAAGAGCGGCGGCGTATGCTACATTGTGGTAGCATCCAACAGCACATACCCCAAGATTCCCTCCACTCCCGCCAACGACCCCACAGGTGCTGTGGGCAAGTATTACATCACCGGCTGGGGCAAGGAGATGGACCACGCCATGACCATCATAGGCTGGGACGACCGCATAGAGTTTGACCTCGACGAGAACGGCATTATCGGCGAGAAGGACAAAGACGAGGTGGGCGCATGGATTATCGCCAACTCATGGGGTGCAGGCTGGGAGAACGGCGGCTGGGTATATGTGCCATACCGCTACGGCGGCGTTATCGGCAAGGTGGCGCCCCAAGACTTCTGGCAGCCCTACGTTACCTATATCCGCAAGGACTACGTGCCGCAGCGCACCATCAAACTGAAGATGGACTACAGCCACCGCTCGGAGCTGTCGCTCCATGTGGGCGTAAGCGCTGATACAGCAGCCAAGGCTCCTCAATACTCCTTGCCCATGTCATTCTTCCAGCAGGCAGGCGACGGCGCTGAGGACAAGACCGGCGGCGCTCCCGAGGTGCCGATGCTGGGCAAATGGGTGGATGGCTTCCACTACGAGCCTATGGAGTTTGGCTACGACCTGACAGCTCTGAGCACGGGCTACGACATGAGCAAGCCGCTGAAGTATTTCTTCACCGTCAAGTTTCACGGTCCCAAGGGTAGCGGCCATATCTACGACGCCTCTATCCTCGACTACAGGCTGGAGAGCGAAGATGGCATCGAGATACCCTTTGACATCGACACAGTGGCCATCAGCCAGGATTTGACCAAAAACAGCGCCATTACCATCAGCGTAGTAGTGCCGGGCGAGGCTATCAACGCCCCCTCCAACCTGCGCCTGGCAGGCGACCGCCTGGTTTGGGATGCTCCGCAGGGCTCGAGCATGAAGGTGAAATACTACAACATATATAAGAATAATGTATTGATTGGCACATCGGTCAATACACAGGGCTATAAGATTGACAACGACGAAGCAAGCTACTGCGTCACCGCCGTGTATGCCTACAAAAAGAAGACCATCGAGTCAGGCAGAAGCACACTGGCTCGCACGCCCATCAGCCTGCCTGACGGCAACAATATGACGTTGACCGTGAAGAACGGCTCGCTGGTAATACCCAACGCGCTGCCCTATGCTCTGGAGCAGGGAACCATTGAGTTCTGGATAAAGCCCACCACCATCGGCACCACCAACCATCGCCTGGGCGGCACCAACGATGCCGGCTTCTATTGCAAGATAACCCCCAGCGGTCAGGTAGCTGCAGGCTGGGATACAGACAATCAGGTGAGCTCTGCCGCCAAGTCGGTGAAGCAGGGCGTTTGGAATCATGTGGCCGTTGTGGTGGACCACAACAACCTGACACTCTATGTCAACGGTATGAAGAAAGGCAATGTGCGCGCCACATCAGGCAGCGGCATACCCGCACTGGGCGATATTGTGTTTGGCACCGATGGCGACCTGCTGGACGCAGAGATTGACGAACTGCGCATATGGAGCACACCGCGCTCACAGGCCGATATCTACGGCAACAAAGATATGGCCATCAAAGACCCATCCTCTCATGGCGAGCTGATATGCTATCTGCCCATGAACCCCATCAGAATCGCGGGCGAGCAAAGGATACAGGAGTTTGCCTGCAATAACCACGCCTATGTTACCGGCGAGGAGACCTCTGTGCAAGAAAACACCGACATACTCAAGGGAGCCTCGTTTAAGGTGCCCCTCACAATAGTCATCAACGACTCCATCTTTACAGGCCAGCCTACAAGACTGCAGGCCGGAGGCTCAGTGAATATCGTGGAGTGGAAGTGGAGTGTGCCCGGTGCCAAGGCCAGCACCCTCACCGCCAAGACCCCGTTTGTGACCTACAGTAAGGCAGGCGAATACACTATCAGCCTCACCGGCATTGACACGGAGGGTGAAGAGACCACCGTGGAGAAGACCGTACAGGTCACCGACGGTCACCTGCCTGTGCCTGATTTTGAAGTCAGCACCACACGCCAAGCCACTGGCAAACCCGTCACACTCATCAACCGCACACAGGCTACCAACTGCAACTATGTATGGAGCATAGAGGGGCAGGACGACCAGCACAGCCAAAACGCCAACGTCATCTTTGACCTGCCGGGCACCTATGATGTTACGCTGACCGCCACCAACGGCAGTGGCTCGGCCAGTGTGACAAAGACGATAGACATATACATAGCAAAGCCCACAAGCAACTTTGCCATCAATCCCAACACCATCTTGCTGGGCGAGACGACCTACCTTGAGGACAAGAGCACCGGCAAGCCTGACAACTGGATATGGACACTGAGCAACGGCAAGCGCTATCTGCAGGTGGACGGCCAGTTCTCATCGCTCGTGCCGCCCGCACCGGGCTTCTACGACGTGACGCTGCAGACCACCAACAGTGCCGGCAGCCATATAGAGACTAAGCCTCGTGCACTGTGTGTGAGCAACGCCGATGCCCACAACGGCCTCAACTTTACCGGTGTCAAGGAGCAGCTGGAGTTCAACCGTCCGTTCCTCGCACCACAGAGCGTGTTTACCATCGAGTGGTGGATGAACCCGCAAGTGTATTACGGCGCTGGCGGCTTCAACTTCGGCAACATGACCGCCGACTGCACCGACAAGGGCTTGTATACCGTGACCTACAAGGGCCGCAGCTATCAGGCCAGCAACTTCTTTATCCTCAACCAGTGGCATCACTACGCCATCTCCTTCAACAGAGGTAAAGTGGTGTTCTATCGCGATGCCCAGGTAGTGGCCACCTACAACGCCAACGACAGCTACGCCATGCCTTCATGGCCTGCCAAGTTTACCTTCGGACGCAGCGACAACGGTCTGCACGCCATGATTGACGAGATGCGCATCTGGAAGGCTGAGCTCAACGCCACACAACTGAAGTCGGTATGTAACGCTCCCATAGAGAATCCCACCGAGGTGGGCAGCCTCTGCCTCTACTACGACTTCAACCAAAATGTCGGTGACGTGATTGACCGCAGCGGCCACAACCTCGACGGACGTCGTCTCAACTTCGGCCCCGACGGCGACGCATGGATCACGCTGCCAGGTGTGTTTACCCTCGACTTTGGCGGCGACATAGTGAAGCAGGATGTGAGCAAAGACTACCTCACCAACTACAAGGCGCCGTTCATCTACAACGACGTAAAGGTGATGCCCGGCATCTACCAGGCCGCTCGTGAGCTCCAGACCGGCACCGCCAAATCTACCTGGGAGTTCCGCTCACCGCGTCCCATCAACGACTTAGACATCTCCACTATCTATGTAGATACCAACGACAACAGCTGCGTCCTCTCCGGCGAGGCAAGAAGCAATATGGGCGAGTTCTACAACCGCCGCCTATGGCAGACCGTCAACCTCGGCGCCGGCCACTACAGATTCTCCATCACCGAAGGTCGCTACTTCAATCCCTATCTCACCAAGCTTGTGATATGCGAGGGCGACAGCATAGTGGATAATGCCAAGATAGACGACGCGCTCACCAGCACCTACCTCTCGAGCGGCAAGAGCCTCGAGTTTGATGTAGCCGAAGACGGCACTCCCATAAGCCTCGGCGTGCTCTACAACCTCCCCGGCTCGAGCTCCTACCAGGTAGACATCAAGGCCTTCACCCTCGAGAAGATAACCTCCGAGTCGCAGACAGCCGACGGAGTGCAATCAGCCTACGACGCTGTAAGCAAGGGCGTGCTCGATAATATCAGCGGCACCCGCGGAGGCATCCATATCGTAAGCAACGACATCATCGAAGTGAAGATATACACCACCGACGGACGCTGCGTATTCAACGAATACGTCTCCGGCAACAAGAAGATACGCCTCGCACCAGGCATCTACATTGCCAACGGCCAAAAAGTGAAAGTCGATTAAACTCTCCAACTCTCGAACTTAAAATTTAACCAAATATGAAAATCAAACGTTATCTTATCGCAGGCCTGCTCTTCAGCTATGCCACGGCAGGCCTCGCCCAGCTCTCCTACGGATGGGAGGAGG
>JAGCTG010000062.1 GCA_017963785.1 Bacteroidaceae bacterium
AATCATGCCCACATTGGGCAGCTCGGCCATGAAGCGGTCATACACCTGTATGGCAGCCACCTCATGCTTTCGGCTGGCAACCATCAGCGGTTTCTTGAAGTCGCTGCCGCCCACGAAGTCACTCAGCACAAACACTGAGCAGGCCTTCTTCTGCGTGTTGATCAAAAACTCCAGCGCGTTACCCAGGTCGGTGCCGCGCCCTTCGGGCTCCAGCTCCAGAAGCTCGCGCAGGATATACAGTATATGTTTGCGCCCTTTCTTGGGCGGGATATATTTCTCTATACGGTCGCTATAGAACACCACTCCAATCTTGTCGTTGTTCTGTATGGCAGAAAACGCCAGCGTGGCAGCTATCTCGCTCACCATGTCGCGCCCTACGCCATTGTAGGCGCCGTAGTTCAGGCTGCCCGACACATCCACCATCAGCACCGCCGTCAGCTCTCGCTCCTCCTCAAACAGCTTCGTGTGAGGACGGCCGAAGCGGGCAGTCACATTCCAGTCGATGTCTCTCACATCGTCGCCGACTTGATACTCTCTCACCTCACTAAACGACATGCCCCTGCCCTTGAAGGCCGAGTGATACTCGCCCGCAAAGACATTGTTGCTCAGCACCCGGGTCTTTATCTCCAGCTGCCTTACCTTCTTGAGCAGTTCGCTGGTGTCCATCAACTTTTAATGTTCAATGTTCAACTGATCTTCACATTCTCCAATATCTGGTTGATGATATCGTCAGCCGTGATGTTGTTAGCCTCTGCCTCGTAAGTGAGCCCTATGCGGTGGCGCAGCACATCGTGAGCCATCGCCCTCACATCATCGGGAATAACATAGCCCCTGTGCTTAAGGAAGGCATACGCCCTGGCTGCCAACGCCAGATTGATGCTCGCACGCGGAGAACCACCGAAGCTGATGTTCTGCTTCATGTCGGGCAGGTTATAGCGGTCGGGGTAGCGGGTAGCAAACACGGTGTCGGTGATATACTTCTCTATCTCCTCGCTCACGTAAATCTGCTTAACCACCTCGCGGGCTTCCAGAATCTCTTTCACGCCCACCATTGGCTTCACCTCCTGGCTCTTGCCCTTGATATGGTTGTCCACCACCATGCGCTCCTCCTCTATTGAGGGATAGCCAATTACCGCCTTCAGCATAAAGCGGTCCACCTGAGCCTCAGGCAACTGATAAGTGCCTTCCTGCTCTATCGGGTTTTGGGTGGCAAGCACCAGAAACGGTTCCGGCAGACGGAATGTGTCGTTGCCAATCGTCACCTGACGCTCCTGCATCGCCTCCAGCAGTGCACTCTGCACCTTGGCGGGAGCGCGGTTCACCTCGTCAGCGAGCACGAAGTTGGCAAACACTGGGCCTTTCTTCACCATAAACTCCTCACTCTTCTGGCTATACACCATCGTGCCCACCACGTCGGCAGGCAGCAGGTCAGGAGTAAACTGGATGCGCTTGAAACTGCCGTCAACGATGCCCGCCAGAGTCTTTATCGCCAGCGTCTTTGCCAAACCTGGCACACCCTCCAACAGCACATGACCGTTGCTCAGCAGGCACACCAGCAGCGAGTCCACCAGGTGCGACTGCCCCACTATAACTTGGCCCATACCAATCTTTATATTGGTAACGATGGCCGACTTACTCTCAATCAGCTCGTTCAGAGAACGGATATCTACGTTTTGTTCCATAACGGATTATTTTGTTCGAGTCGCAAAATTACTCCATTTACCCCATTCTTACTCCTAAAAAAGTTAAAACAAAGTAAACAGAGTATAAATTCCAAGAAAGTTTAACTTTCGATTTTCAATTTTTCAATTTTTAAACCTCATCAGCCCTTCCACTGTCGCGTCCGTAGCCGGCGTCAGCGGCAGACGCAGTCGGTTAGCGCACAGCCCCTTGGCATTGAGCAGCGCCTTGATGCCCGCAGGATTGCCATCAGCAAACACCAAGCGGTAAAGCTCCTGCAGCTGCTCGTTGATGGCTGCAGCCCGGGCGGCGTCGCCGTCCAGCGCGGCGTTCACCATCGTAGAGAATGTCTGCGGGATAGCGTTGCCCACCACCGAGATGACACCACAGCCGCCACGGCTTATCAGCTCGCAGGCCAGTGAGTCGTCGCCACTCAGCACACCGAAACCCTCGGGAGCATTCAAGGCAATAGTCTCCATCTGCGCTATGCTGCCACTCGCCTCCTTCACAGCCACGATATTCTCCACCTCGCGGGCAAGGCGCAGAGTGGTGGCGGCCTGCATGTTCACGCCAGTGCGACCAGGCACATTATAAATCACCACAGGCAGGGGCTCTCGGCCTGCTGCAGCAGCGTTGCGGGCAGCGGCGGCGGCCACGAGCTTGAAGTGCTCGTAGATGCCCTGCTGAGAGGGCTTGTTGTAGTAAGGCACCACCGAGAGGATGCCGTCCACACCGTCAAAGTCAAAGGCTTCTATCTCTGCCGTCAGGCTGCGCGTGTCGTTGCTACCCATGCCCAGCAGAATGGGGAGGCGGCCCGCAGCGGTGGCCACAGCGCAGTCTTTCACTGCTTGGCGCTCCTGCTCGGAGAGGCAGGGTGTCTCTGCCGTGCTACCCAGCACACACAGGAAGTTGACACCGCCATCTATCACATAATTGATCAGGTGGCGCAGCGCATCAAAGTCCACCTCGCCCTCTGCTGTGAACGGGGTGACCAACGCCACGCCAAGACCTCGAAAAATATTGTTCATCGTAAATTATCTTATTTGAGCGCGAAATTACTAAAAACTTTGGCAATGACCAAGAAAAAACCCCCTCTAAAGTGTGTACGAGAGCAGATATCAGTGTTCGCTCAAGAAGTGTCCAAAGATACGGCTGGCACATCCCACTATCTCCTTGCATGGCCGCTTGCGATAATACTCGGGGGTGCGCTCCTCGGGCATCGACTTGCCCTCAGGCTTGGCCAAGCCGAGCAGTTCGCCGCAGGTAATGGAGCCCATCTCTTGGCGGAAGGCTTCCGCCAGCTGCTGCACAACCTGATAGTTGTGGGCTTTGGCATCGCGGTCCTTGGGGTCGGTGGTGCCTGTGGCCAGTCCGGCGAGCATAAACATTCCACTGGCGGCTCCGCAGGTAAGGCGCATGCGCCCTATACCTCCGCCGAAGCTGCTGCTGATGCGCAGCGCGGTGTCCATATCCAGTCCGAAGTAGTCCGCCCACGCGCCTACCACTGACTGTGCGCAGTTATAGCCCTCAGCAAACAGTTGCATGGCTCGCTCGCTACGCTCTTGTATTTGACTATCTGATAATTTCATTATTTATAAATCTTCGTTATTGAAATCGAGGCTTAGGCACTCTTTGCCAGTGCTACTCGCCATATAGACGTAGCGAAAAGAGACGCCCTCGTCCTTGAGGCGCTTGAGAGCAACGGAGTTACTGATTTCAAGCAGCAGTTGCTCGTGGAGCTGATGCTTGCCGAGGCGTATCATCTCCTCGGTGTATAGGGTGTCGTCCATGGTGTGATAATAGACGAGGGTGTTGCTGCGCTCTTCGTAGTGGAGCGAATCGAGCACTACTCCCATGGTGATGTTGCGCGGCATGCGGCGCCACTCTTTCTTGACCATCTCGGCACACTGCTCCTTGAGGGTGGCGCGGTGGCAGGAGCATAGTAAGAGCAGGACTATTGCCACATTGAGTATTGAGTATTGAACATTGAACATTATTTTCATGACTTTACATATTACATTGAAAATATCTCGTGCCACTGGGTAAATCGTGCGGCTCCGTCGGCGCCAAAGCGCAGTAAGGCTGCGTGTATCTGCTCAAAGGTAAAAGTCTGGTCGGGACGCGACTTGGAGTAGAACTTATCGGCGTAGCAGACAAGCTTCTCCTCGAGGCTTTCCGGCAGGAAATCGGGGGTTAGTCCGGCACCGGTGTGGCGTTCGCAGATACGCGCTTCTGCCTCCATACCGAGGGTGCGGAGCAGCTGAGCTCCGATGAAGCCGTGCTTGAGGTAGTGCTCTGTGCCATGGCAGTGGATGGAAGGTGCGTTGGTGGCAAAGATACCGATATCGTGAAGCAATGAGCCACGCACCACGAGTGCGCGGTCAACGGACAGTTCGGGATGGGCGGCTGCACAGCGCAGCGCATGGGTGGCTACCTTCCAACTGTGGTTGAGCAACAGTTGGCGCAACTCATCGTTGCGGGGATAGAATTTGTCGATAACGGCCAGTGCGTTCATCATATTGTATCACTATGCGGTGGTTGAGGCGATAAGACCTCTGACCATTAAACTTTAGCTCTTGACTCTTGAGTCTTGAGTCTTGACTCTCTATAGCTGTGGCCTCAGGGGTGTGGAAGGCTACCTGCAAGGCGGGCTGCCAGGGGTTACGGACCACGAGGGTATAGTCGGTAGCGGGATGGAGATGGGTGAAGGTGACACTGTCGGTGGCTGTAGCACTGGGCGGAAGGTTGAGCACGGTGTAATGGCGCAAGTCGTTCTCCACCTCGGTGTATGGCCCCTCGAAGATACTGTAGGTAACCATGCGCCCTGACCAATAGTTTGGCGAGAGATTCTCTATGTCGATGGCAAAGGTGGCGGTGGTAGGCGTGACGAGGGAGTCGGCGAGCGCATAGCTGAGTCGCGGCTGCGAGGCTTTGCTCACCTCGAGTCTGTCATAGGGCAGATAGAGTGTGTCTGCCAAGGCTAAGCCTAGCATTCGCTCTCCGGTGGCGGTGAAGCGGATGTAGGCCTGCAGTGTTGTATCGGCTGCTGCAGGCATGATGGCGTCCACAGCCCCAAGGTAGTCCAAATCAACAGGGCGCCCCAGCGAGTCAAGCTCTGCATAGGTAAACAGTTCCACGGGAGCGAAGACATAGTCGTTGGTGAGGTTGCGCACCTTGACGCTCGCCACAGTGTACATATTGGTGTCGGGGGCACGGTTGAAGAACACCGTGTCCACCTCGACACGATGGGCATCAGCCAGTGTGTCGTCAATGGTGTACTGCACGCTGTCGGGGTACAGAAAGAGTGCTTCCTGCATGTGGTTGAGACCCTCCACTGCTCCCTCTGGCGTGGGGTCGAGGGGGTTCTCATTATTGTTAAACACTCCGATGTCGAAGTAACCATCATTGTGGCCGCCGAAGCCCCATGTGGCATGAAACTTACCGTCTTTGCTCACTCCGTCTATCACGAAGGCATGACCGCCGCCCGACGAGGCATAGCCTGCATAGACGATGGGGCGCCCGTTTGCCAGCTCATGGAGCAACAGGGCTATCCAGCGGCGTGGGCTGTAGTTGTAGCTGCATAGATAGCGCACATAGCGGTAGCCAAAGGCTCGCCTGAGCGGCTCAACCAGGCGGCTGACCTGCGCTCCGGAAGAGCCCACTGCCCAGTTCATGTGGCACGCCACGCCAAGATAGTAGGAGAGATTGGCGACGGCCTCAGCCTCCTCATCGGTGTAGGAGCCGTCGTAGTAGTGGTCGAGGATATAGTCGAAGTTAAGTTCTGTGCCTGCGGGAATGGTGGGAATAGTGCCGTGGTTCTTGGTGGTAAAGCCTGCTATGGAGTCGAGCAACTCATCGGGATAGCCATAGTAGGTCAGCACCTGCTCCGCTGAGGTGGCCACGCAACCCACGAGGCTACGTTCCTTGAGCACCACGCCATCATCGTAGATGTAATAGGGGCACGCATTGTTGAAGGGAGCCCCCTGCGAACGCACCGAGTTGACCAGCGGCGCTATGGGCAGGCGCACTCCTTCATCGTGCGCCACCCTCCTGACAAGGCGCAT
This sequence comes from Bacteroidaceae bacterium, assembly GCA_017963785.1. Taxonomy (GTDB): domain Bacteria; phylum Bacteroidota; class Bacteroidia; order Bacteroidales; family Bacteroidaceae; genus UBA6382. Next base: position 5,745 of record JAGCTG010000062.1, read on the forward strand.
GGTCATGGTCTGCGCCACGGCAAACGATGGCAGCATCGAGAGAAGAAGCAAGTATGTTAGCAGGCGTTTCACAGACGCGAAGTTACAACTTTTTGAACAAATCACGGGCAAAACGAAATATTTTTCAGAAAATGCTTTGGCTGTTTCGCAAGAATGTACTACTTTTGCACCGCAAAACGAAAAACGCGTCCTTAGCTCAGTTGGTAGAGCAGCTGACTCTTAATCAGCGGGTCCAGGGTTCGAGCCCCTGAGGGCGTACCAACAAGAAAGACTCCCAAGCACAGGAGCCTTTCTTATTTTTAACTCTAATATCTTTCCACCCTGCGTCCGCACAGCAGTTTATATTTGCAGTATTCGCAAGGCGATTCGGACGATTTAGTGTCCATTGGGAAGTGGTCAGCAGTAAGGATTTGCTGCACAAAGTCCCGCAGCTTCTGCTCAAACTCATCTCTTATCGTGGCGAAATCGGTGAGCGGCTCCTTGCCGAGCAACAATCGGGGATCGAAAGTGTCAAGATTTTTCTGGGTGTAGAAGAGCGCGGGGTAATACTTCGCGCCCTGCGGCAGCAATTGGGCGGTCTGCTCGTCGTGAGCGGCAGCGAGACTATATATTAGCGTCTGCAGGAAGTTGCCCGTCGTGCTCTTCCCCACCTCGAAGAGGGCATCCAGGGAGTTGGCTTTCATGTATTTATCATCATATTTGCCTGTCTTGTAATCCACAATACGGATGCTACCATCGCCTAGCTTATCGATGCGGTCGATGCGGCCGCCTATCTTAAGACTCAGTCCACACACATCTGCCACGTAATATACCTCCTTCTCGCAGTCGATAATCTGCAGACCGGGAGTCTGCTCATCATTCTTCAATATCTTGATCAGATGGCGCTCTGCTACATTGGCCTCCACTACGTGTCTGTCGGGCTGATAGTAGTCGGGGGCATCGGCGTCGTGGTGCTTGCGGTAGTCATCGTTGAGCATCTTGAACGCCTCGCTCACAGCCTGCTTCACCTTGAGTTCGTCGGTGTAGAAATTGCGTATCGCCTCCGGGGTGAGGTCAACCGTGTAGCCATGGGTAATATGCTCGTAAGCCCACTGTGCCGAGTTGTGGATAAGCGAACCAAGCTCATTGACCTGCAGCACACTGTCGGCCTTCTCGGGCTCCGGTACACCGAGCACGTAATGGATAAAGAACTTCATCGGACAGGTGATGTAGGTCTTTATAGCCGACGGCGAGAGTGAGGGCTCCCTACCCTGCTGCTGCATAGCCTTCAGACGGTCGGCATAGCATCGGTGTTCCGTCATGGCGCACATCAGGCTGCTGATTTGTTCGTCGGTCATATCCACTGGCAGCGAGCTGCCATCGCCCAGCATGCGGCGCTGTATAACGAAACGGTCACTGACGAGCATCTGCATCACAAAGCGCGACATGCCCTTCTGCCCCATCGCCGTCTGCGCATCGCTGTAGAGGATGGTGACATGGCTGGCGCGCCTCAGCAGGCGGAAGAAATTATAGGCGTAGATGTCGGTCTGCTCATCATTGGTGGGCAATCCGTAGTACTTGCGCAGATAATAGGGAATAAACGAGTTGTCCTTGCCTACGCGCGGCACCACGCCCTCCTCTACGTTAAGCAGCAGTATGTTGTCGAAGTCTAGAGCGCGTGTCTCGAGCACGCCGATGACCTGGATATCGGTGATGGGCTCGCCGTGGAATGGGATGCTCACCGTGCTCAGGTGGCGCAGCAGCAGATTGCGCAGCGTGTGCAACTCGGTGATGTCAGCCAGGGTGCCGTCGTTCACCAACTGGAGGAAACGCACCACCACCAGCCGTGCCTGCCACACCGACTCCATGTCGAGCAACTCGTGCCAAGGCATTGACGATTGACCATTGACGATTGACGATTGACCATTATCTCTTGACTCTTGACTCTCGACTTTCGACCCATGACTGTCAATCAGTCGCAGCAGGCCCTGCAGCACGTCGGCGAAGTCGGCGCCCTCATTCTTCTTATCGTGCAGGCTTCTCACTATGTCGGCATAGATACGGGTGTTGCGCAGAGGGAAGCCCTTGGTTATGTTCACATCCTCGGCAAACTGCGGCGGGATGGCAAACACCACATGCTCCAGCTGTGTCTCGTTGCAGATGACGATAGCTGTGCGGTCGCCCTTCTTGTGGTGTGCCAGCAACCAGTCGTGCACATAGCGAGCCTGAGCGCTGTCGGACGCCGCGGCTATTACCTCGATGGGCTTTTGGTCTGCAGTCGGAGTGTCGTCATACATGCCGCCGAGGTTCTCCAGCTGTGTGTCGTCGTGGCGTATGTTGCGCCTCACGTTCTTGTAAACGCTGATATACTCACCCTCGTGCTTGTCGAAGTCGGCGTCGTAGTCCCAGTAGAAGAGCGCAATGCCCCGCTCCTTCAAGCGCAGCATAAGGGCACGCTCCACAGCCAGCAGACGGTTGAAGCCGGCAAAGACAAAGCTGCGACCCTCTATCTGCGGGGCGATATCGTCGATATGGTCCACCACCCATCGCCAGCGCTGTCCCTCAAGGGCACAGCCCTCTTGCTGCAACGCCTCGGTGAGCTGACGGTATATCTCCGGCAGCTGGTGCCACAAGGCCTCATACTCCTTGCGCACCGACTGCTCGTCGTCCACCACAGGCACGCCCGAGTCGCGAAACAGGCCAACGATACGCTCCTTGACCTCTGCGTCTATATTGCTCTCGTCAAAACGGCGCGCCTCCATAGAGTTACACAGTATTCCCTCCGCCGTGATGCCTTCGGCACACTTGTCGATGTTGTTGAAGTCGGCTATCAACTGACGCCCCCAGCCATAGAAGGCGTCGAGGCTCAGAGTGGTCTTCACCTGTACCTTATATATATTATATAATAGGCACACGCTCTTCACTTCGTCAGCAGTCTTCAGCGGACAGAGGCTGTCAAACAGGTCGCTGATAGTCGTACACTCCGGCGCACACACCGCACGATTGCCTGCCAGCACACCGAGATAGTCCTTGGCAAAGATGCCTGCCCTGCGGGTGGGCAGCACCAGCGTCAAGTCTTGCATGCGATGCTCAAACCTGCGGTACAAATCACTTATTGTATATTCCAGAAATTTCATAACTCCTTAATTGTTAATCGCTAACCGCTAACCTCTAACCGCTAAACTTTTACCAGTTCCCCGTCATTGCCATACCACAGGTAGCCCGTCACAGGGCTGTAGCCCATCTGCCGCAGCAGCGACATGTATTGCTCCACCTGCGCCGAATACTTGGTGTGGTTGTGCTTGCCAAACTTGAAGTCGAGCACCACGGCCTCGTCATCGCGCACCATCACCCGGTCGGGGCGCAACTCACGCTTAGGCATTGGTCCGCGCTGCTCTGCCGGCATATTTCTCCACGCCGCCACATCAGCGTCGTACTCATCCTTGGGTCTCAGCACCGACACCTCGCGCAGCACTCGCCAGCCGCCGCCAAACCAGTCGGCCATCTGCGGATTGCGCCATGCGCGCTCCATCTCCTCGGCGATAGCATCGGCCTCGGCCTGCGTCTCAATGACACCCTTGGTGTAGAAATCATGAATCACCCTGTCGGTGTCAGCCATAGTGTTGATATGCGCAAAGATATCGTGGCGCAGATTGCCGGCATTGATGCGCAGACTAATCTTGTCGGCATCCTCCGCGCCGCGCTGTATGTAGGACATCGACTCCTGCGACTGACGGAAACGGATGGCATCCTCGTTGCTGCAGAAGGAGTAGCCAACCACCTCTTCGTCGTTAAAGTGATGCTCAAACGGAGTGTCATCAACAGGCTTTTTGTCAGCAATAATATCCTTGCTGCCAACGCAATAGAAATCATCGCCCACGAAGTCCCTGATGAGGGCGCCGACAGTTTTAGGCTCATTGTCCTTCTGTTCATCTTTCTTCGGCTTACTTTCGCTCGGCAGCGCCACGTCAGCATAGACATACAGTTGGTCGGCGGCACGCGTGAGCGCCACATAGAGCAGATTGAGATTGTCCACCTTCTGCGCCTCATGCTCCGCCTCGTAGGCATCCTTGTAGTCCGTTTCAGTCATATATTTACCTGTTGCAGTAGGTATGAGCTTGAGCATCTCCACATCCTTGTCGGCGTCGGGCTTGCACACAGCGTTGTGCCATATCACGTCGTTGTCCTTGACCAGTTCCCAGTCGCAGAATGGAATGAACACATACTTGCTCTCCAGCCCCTTGGCACTATGGATGGTCATGATGCGCACGCCCTCGTTGCCGGAGGCAGGGATGGCCTTCCCGTGCAGTTTGTCGTCCCAATAGACTAAGAAATCGTTTATATTGGAGCCGTAGCTGTTAACATAGCTGCCCACCTCATCGATGAAGCTGTTGAGGAATGGCTTGTCGTCAAAACGCAACTTACCGTCGCCATCGAAGAGAGTCATTTTCATCACCTTCTCTACCAGTTCGTTGAGCGGCAAGCGCATTAAAGACTTACCCAAGCTCTCTACAGGTATGCCACACATCTTCAAATACATATCTGCCATGGCTTCGCCACTGGCAATATACTTCAACGCATTGACCACCACCTGCACCGAGCGGCTGCTCTCCAGCAGAAAACTGTCGTTGGAGCACAGCCTGATACCACGAGCCGGCAGGGCGCTGTTGGCATAGTGACTGATGAGGTCCTTAGCTTGCTTGTTTGTGCGAACAAGGATAAGAATGTCGCCCATCGCAGCGCCACGGTCCAGCAGTTCGCCGATATCGGCAAACACGTCGTTCATTATGCGCTCCTTCGCCACGCTACGTTTCAATTCCTCTTCAGTGGCTCTGCTTTTATACCAATAAGTCTTCACCTGCACGTAGCCGGCATCCTTGTCGGCCTTGTTGCAATAGTCGGCGAGGTCGAACGGCAGAGGGTTGCCCCGCTCATCAGTCTTTGTCTCGCGATAGATGTCAGCAAACTGATGGGCATATCCGCCATCGCGGCAGAGGTGCTCAAACAAATTATGGTTAAACTCCACCACCCTCGCCTGGCTGCGGAAGTTTTTGGTCAGGGAGTGAGTGGTGTGCATGCCCTGCATGATGCGGTAGTCGCCGTTGCGCCAACGATAGATGCTTTGCTTCACGTCGCCCACGATGAGAGTG
>JAGCTG010000063.1 GCA_017963785.1 Bacteroidaceae bacterium
AATGAAGGCCTCGTCGTCGCGGATGCGGATGCGCACGGTGCGCCTCGGGTCATCGCAAAGATAGCCCTGCACGATATGTGAAGAGCTAATGGCAAGATGCTTGTAAGGGCCGCTTACAAGAAATTTGTGTTCTATTTCCACAAGGCTGCGAGAGCTGATTAGAAGCTCAGGGAATAGGAGATTACAAATGCGAGAGCAAGCACGATGAGGCCGATAATGATGCCCCATATTACCATCTGCGCCTGCTTTTCCTGCTTGGCGTTGCGCTTGTTTACTCTGGCTTGGTGTTTCTGGTTCATATTGATAATGTTATTATTGTTTGCAACTGCAAATATAGTGATTTGTGTTGTAATCGGGCGCATTTTCGCGCCGGAAAAAGTGGGTCAGGCTCCTGCAGCCCCGCCCTCGCTCATGAGATAAGCTTTAATGAATGGGTCCAGCTTGCCATCCATCACTCCTCCCACGTCGCTGGTCTGGTAATTGGTGCGGTGGTCTTTCACGCGTCGGTCGTCAAAGACGTAGGAGCGTATCTGGCTGCCCCATTCTATCTTTTTCTTGCCGGCCTCTATCTTGGCTTGCGCAGCCTGGCGGCGCTTGAGTTCGCGGTCATAGAGGTTGGAGCGCAGCAGTCGCATGGCGTTGTTGCGGTTCTCGAGCTGCTTACGACTCTCGGTGTTCTCAATGAGTATTTCCTCCTGTTCGCCAGTCTCGGGGTCGGTGTACTGATAGCGCAGACGGACGCCCGTCTCCACCTTATTGACATTCTGTCCGCCTGCACCGGAGGAGCGGAAGGTGTCCCATGTTATTTTGGAGGGATCTACGGTCACCTCGATGGTATCATCGACGAGGGGTGTGACAAACACACTGGCGAAAGAGGTCATCCTCTTGCCCTGCGCATTGAAAGGCGACACGCGCACCAGGCGGTGCACGCCGTTCTCTGATTTCAGGTAGCCGTAGGCCATATCTCCCTCTATCTCTATGGTGCAGGTCTTGATGCCGGCCTCATCGCCGTCCTGCAGGTTGGCGATGCGGGTGCGGTAGTTGTGGGCTTCGGCGTAGCGCAGATACATGCGCATCAGCATCGCAGCCCAGTCCTGGCTCTCGGTGCCACCTGCGCCGGAGTTGATTTTGAGCACGCAGTCCATGGCGTCCTCATCGGCGCGCAGCATATTTTTCAGTTCCAGCGACTCCAGTGTGTTGAGTGCCTTGGCGTAGGCCTCGTCCACCTCCTGCTCGGTGACCATCTCGTCCTTATAGAACTCGAGCGCCAGCTCCACCTCGCCCACCAGGCTCTGCAGTTCCTCATAGTGGGTAATCCAGAACTGCAGTCCCTTCACCTTTTTCATTTGGGCTTCGGCAGCCTTGGCGTCGTCCCAGAAATCAGGAGCCTGCGTGCGCAACTCCTCTTCCTCCAGCTCAATACGCTTGGCGTCGATATTGAGATAGTGGCCGAGCTGCTGCGCACGCTCCACAAGTTGCTTATATTGCTCCTGCGTTATCAATTGTCAATCAACTATGCGACTTTATTTAGCTTCTTGATAATTGAGAAGATAAACAATGCTGCCACGAGGCAGATAGCCATCAGCACGCCCCATACGATGTATAGCTCTGTCTTGCCCCAGATAAGGGTGGGGATGCTTACGAGGAAGTTGCCGATAGCGGTGGCCACAAACCAGCCTCCCATCATCATACCCTTGTACTTCGGCGGTGCCACCTTGCTCACAAACGAGATGCCGATGGGCGAGAGCAGCAGCTCAGCGAAGGTCAGGATGAGGTAAGTGCTCACCAGGATGTTGGGGCTGCAGTCGGCCAGGTGCTCGGGGTTTGTAGCATTTGGTGCGGGCAGACCAAGCGATGACATGGTCATGAGCAGGTAGGCGCATGCTGCCACGAGCATGCCAAGGCCTATCTTGACGGGGGCCTTGGGCTCCTTGCCCTTCTTGGCGAGCCATCCGAAGAGACCTATGCTCACGGGTGTCAGCAGCACTACGAAGCACGGGTTAAACTGCTGGAAGATAGGAGCGGCGATGTCGGCCTGTGCGCCCTGCTGATACTTGTAGATCAGCCATACAGCGCCCAGCACGATGAGTATGCCATAGATGGCGCGAGCCTTGTTGCCCTTGCTCTGAAATACTCCGAAAAGGCCATATACTACAAAGATGACAGCCAACAGATTGACTACGTCAAACTCCATGGCGGTGAGGCCTGTGGCCTGAGTGGCCACGTAATCACGGGCGAAGTAGGTGAGGGTGGCGCCGTTCTGGTGGAAGGCCATCCAGAAGAATATCACCACAGCAAACACGAGGCAGAGACAGATAATTCTCTCTTTGGTCTGCGACGGGGTGAGCTCGTCGGCTTTGTTCTCCACGGTGGCAGCAGCGGCGGCGTCTTTCTTGTTGGGAGTCAGCACCTGCTTGAATGTGCTCTTGAATCCGTAGTATATCAATATGCTGACAATCAGCGATACGCATGCCACGGCGAAGGCAAAGTGGTAGCTGTCTTCCTTGCTGATGCCGAGACTCGTTTGCGCCCATTCCATTATCTTGATGGCGGCGGTGGGGGCGAAGAGGGCGCCCACATTGATGAGCATGTAGAAGAGTGAGAAACCTGAGTCGCGCTTGTTGGCGTACTTGGGGTCATTGTAGAGGTCGCCCACCATTACCTGGAGGTTACCCTTAAACAGACCTGTGCCGAAGCTGACCAGTAGCAGTGCGGCAGCCATGGCTACGATAGCCACGGTGCTGGCGCCCAGAGGGATGGCTAGCAGGGCGTAGCCTGCAAACATGATGAAGATGCCTATCGTCACCATCTTCGAGTAGCCCCACTTGTCGGCAGCAATACCGCCAAACAGAGGCAGGAAATATACCAGCATCAGGAAACTGGAGTAAACGACACCGGCCGTGCCGCTGCTCCAGCCGAAGTTAGCCTGCAAAAACAGGATGAATACGGCAAGCATCGTGTAGTAGCCGAATCGCTCGCCAGTGTTGGCAAATGCCAAGGCCCATAGCCCTTTTGGTTGTCCTTCAAACATAAATTTGTATTTTATAAATTATTATTTTTCCTGTAAGGGGTCTCAGTCTATTATTCCTTAATATTCGGTTCTTCCAGTCCGATGCCCTTCTTCTTATCTACCACCTTCAGCACAAGGCCGAGCACCAGGGCTGCCACGCCGAGGAAGGCGAGCATCACTAGCGGAGCGGTGTAGTCAAACTGTGTGGGGTCGGTAACATCGGGGTTGGTCTTGTCGAGCACCTTGCCTATCAGCAGCGGGAACAGCCACAGACCAATGTTCTGAATCCAGAAGATAAGGGCGTAGGCTGAGCCAATAACCTTGGAGTCCACCAGCTTGGGCACCGAGGGCCACAGCGAAGCAGGTACCAGCGAGAACGAGGCGCCGAGCACCAATATGGTGAGGTAGGCTATCACGATGCCGCCCACTGCCGAGCCCTTGAACATCGGCAGCACAAAGGCAAACGTCAGGTGGCAGGCTATCAGCAGCAGCGAGCCGAGTACCAGCATCGTGGCGGCCTTGCCCTTATGGTCCACATAGCTGCCCAAGATGGGCGTGATGCCCACGGCCAGAAGTGGGAATACGGCGAAGATGGCCTCGGCCGACTGGCGCATATAGCCCATGTAGCAGTATATCACCAGTGCAACCACTGATGTCACGAGCAGGCCGTACTTCAGATTCTTTTTCTTCTGGAAGTTGCTGGCAAAGGCGGCGGCAGCCACCACGAGCATGATTACGTACTGCACAATGGTCACCGATTGGCTTGACCAGAAGGAATCTGACGCGGGAGCCTCAAGCGTGAGGTTACACTGCAGCATGTTCACCGCATATTTCTGGAACGGGAAGATGGCACTGTAGTACAGCACACACAGCAACGCCACAAGCCAGAATCCGCTGGAGGTGAGTATCTTGCCGATGTCGCTGACCTTGAACGGATCTTCCTTCTCTTCTGCCTCGCCGGTCTGAGCGTCAAGCTTGCGGTCCATGAAGAAATAGACGATAAACATTATCAGCGCGATGCACAGCAGCACTACACCGAAGGCCACCGAGCGGCTCACGCTTACGTCCTCGCCCAGATGAGCAAAGAAGGGCGAGAAAATCATACACGTGGCTACACCAAGGCGAGCCAGAGCCATCTCAGAACCCATGGCCAGTGCCATCTCGCGGCCTTTGAACCACTTCACGATACCGCGGCTCACGGTGATGCCTGCCATCTCTACACCGCAGCCGAATATCATGAAGCCGCAGGCAGCAAATTTCGCCGACGCAGGCATGCCTTCATAGAAGGGCGATACGCCTAGCTCGTCAAAGCCGGGTATGTAGTTGAGGTTGTTTGTGAACCATGTCTCCAGTCCGCTACCGGCAAACGAGTCGCTCACTGCGTACCATTTTATCACGGCACCCACTAGCATCACTATTCCCGATAGCACAGCGGTGAAGCGGACTCCCATCTTGTCGAGGATGATTCCCGCAAAGATGAGGAAGAACACAAACACGTTGAGAAACACCTCAGAGCCCTGCATCGTACCAAACGCTGTGGAGTCCCATCCGCGGGTGGTCTCCATCAGGTCCTTGATGGGCGAGAGAATGTCCATGAAGATGTAGCTGCAAAACATGGCAAAGGCCAGCAGCAGCAAGGCGGTCCAGCGCATACCGGCGCTGTCGCGTAGTGTCTTACGAATTGTGTCAGTCATAAATATTTAATTTGTAGTTGTTACTCAATGCAAGATTTTCTCTCCCCTTCAAAGGGGTGCCGCTTGTGGTGGCGGTGTATAATTTTTCGTGCAAATATACGTAAAAATGCTCGCTCTTTGTGTAGATGTATATATTTTTTTATGATTTTTTCAATAATTGATGGATTTTTGTTTGGTTTGCGAAAAGAAAACGCTACTTTTGTAACTTAAATTGGTATAGTATGCCTGACTCAGTAGAGATTGATGTTAATCGAGTGCTGCATGACAAGATGGGCAGCAAAGCTCGCTATGTTCCGCGCTTCGTGGTGCGATGGCTGGAGAAAATTATCCATCAGGACGACATGAACGGCTTCTTCCGTGCACACAAGGATGAGGAGGGAGTGCAGTGGCTCAAGTCGGTGGTGGAGTACGCCGACATGCGCATCACCGTCCACGGTCTCGACAATCTGCCCACTGACTCGGCGCATCGCTTTACCTTTGCCAGCAACCACCCGCTGGGAGGTATCGACGGCGTGGCTCTCGGTGCCATCCTTGGCGAGCACTACGATGGCAATATTCGCTATCTGCTCAACGACATACTGATGAATCTGCCGGGCCTCCGTCCTCTGGGCGTGGCTGTCAATGTCACGGGCTCGCAGGGGCGCGAGGCGATGCTTAAGGTTGACGAGGTGTTTGCCTCTGACTATCAGCTGATAATGTTCCCCGCCCAGCTCTGCTCCCGTATGATCAAAGGCCGTGTGCAGGACCTCCCTTGGAAGAAGGCTGTGGTGCAGAAGAGCGTCCAGCATCAGCGCGACATAGTGCCCATCCACTTCAGTGGACAAAACAGCAAGCGCTTCTACCGCATCGCCAACTGGAGCAAGCGCCTGGGACTCAAGGTCAATGTTGCCATGCTCTTCCTCGTCGATGAGCTCTACCGCAACATGCACAAGCCTTTCGAGGTGCACATCGGCAAGCCCATACCTTGGCAGACCTTCACATCCTCCCGCTCCTACTCCGAATGGGCCCAGTGGCTTCGTGCCCAGGTCTACGAACTGGAGAAATCCTAATTTTCAATGCTCAATCCTCAATGCTCAATGCTCAATCCTCAATGTTCAATGCTCAATAATATGGAACCCATTATCCCTCCTATCGACAAGCAGGTGCTCAAATCCGAGCTGACTCCCGAGCGACAGTTGCGCCGCACCAACAAGAGCAACAACGAGATATACATCGTTACGTGGCAAGACTCGCCCAACGTGCTTAAGGAGATTGGCCGCCTGCGTGAGATAGCCTTCCGCGCCGCAGGTGGCGGCACTGGCAAGGCTCTCGACCTTGACGACTTCGACACTTGCCCCAATCCCTATAAGCAGCTTATCGTCTGGAACCCCGAGGATGAGGAGATAATTGGTGGCTACCGTTTCTTTCCTGGCAACGAGATAACGCTCGACGCCAACGGACAGCCGTGCCTTGCCACGAGCCACATGTTCCATTTCTCTGACCATTTTATCCGCGACTATATGCCGCAGACCATAGAGTTGGGCCGTTCTTTCGTCACCCTGGAGTATCAGAACACAGGGCGCTCCTTGGCCAAGAGCCTCTTTGCTCTCGACAATCTGTGGGACGGCCTCGGTGCTCTCATCGTGGCAGTGCCCAACCTCAAGTATTTCTTCGGCAAGGTGACTATGTATCCCAGCTTCAGTCGTGTGGGCAGGGATATGATTCTTTATTTCCTCCACAAGCATTTCGGCGATAAAGACCACCTCGTCACGCCTCTAAAACCCTTGCAACTCGACACTCCTCCTGAGCGTCTTGCCTCGTTGCTACATGAGGAGGACTTCAAGGCCGACTACCGTCTGCTCAATGCCGAGGTGCGCAAGCTAGGCTTCAACATCCCCCCGCTTGTCAATGCCTATATGAGTCTGTCGCCCACCATGAAGGTCTTCGGCACCGCCATCAACGATGAGTTTGGCAATGTCGAGGAGACAGGCATCCTCATCGCCGTCGATGAGATCCTCGCCGAGAAGCGTGTCCGCCATATCGATTCCTACGTCCGCGAGCACCCCGAGTCCGCCGAGCTCCTCGGCAATGTCCTCAATCCCCCCTTCAAAAAGTAGGGAATAGTAAGCCCCGTAGGGGCGTCAGATAACAGGCAGGTGGTGCAGTTTCCGCCGGAAACAAACCCCTGCAACAGACGTAAGCCAACATAGCCCCGCGGGACGGCAGATAACAGACGGGAGGTGAACCCCCGGTATGGATGCAAACAGACCACAAGCCCCGCGGGACGGCAGATAACAGACGGGAGGTGAACCCCCGGTATGGATGCAAACAGACCACAAACCCCGTAGGGGGTGTCAGATAACAGGCAGGTGGTGAGCCCGAAGGGCGTAACCCCTGCAACAGACGTAAGGCAACATAGCCCCGAAGGGGCGACAGAATCAAATGGCAAGTACCTTAGTAAAAAT
>JAGCTG010000064.1 GCA_017963785.1 Bacteroidaceae bacterium
CCAATCGACGGTGGTGGAACCCGACACACCGCAGTTGCGGATATTGACCTCGTAACCTTCGGCGGTAAGCTGCTCGCCTACCCTAACAGGTGGAGCCTCTGTCTGATGGTTGATTTCTGCACCGTAAGTGATGCTGTTGCCAATAAATACGATGTTCACTTTACGCTTAGAGGACTCGGCACTTACGGCCATAACCATAAAAAAACTGACTGCGAAGAGGGTAATTCTTTTCATGATTGGAATGTTTTGTCGTTATTTGGGGTGCAATTTAGTCATTTCTTATCAAATAAATGCAAAAAATAGATTAACTTCGCTCCAAAATATGGAAAAATGAGTGCGAGAGTGAGTGTAAGAGTGAGAAAGTGGGCACTACGCAATGTGGTGGCCGCGATACTTGGGCTGGCGGTGTTCAATGGGGTGGTGAACTTCAACCGCAGCTACCACTGGCTGTGGTTTACTTTCACCAAGACCAACCTCGCAGACATCAAGGCCGACCGACAGCTGAGCCTCGACGACCGCATGGAGCACCGACTCGGAGTGGACTACGATTTTGTGCAGACGGTGAAGGGCATGACTCCCGAGAATGCCGTGGTGTTCTATCCCTCACACGATGATTTCTTGGCCACGCCCTCCCATGGCAAGAAGATGCCGTTTCGCGGCACGATAGTCGATAAGATTGCTGCCATCCGTTTCCTCTATCCACGCCGCGTGGTGACCACGGAGGAACTGGGGCTCACACCGTATGCCGAAAAGATAACGCATATCGCCATTGTCAACGGTCTGCACCGCGACATGGTGGACTATCCCTGCGACACGATGCCCATCATTGATGTGCTGCCAGTGAATGCGGAGGACTATGTGCCTTATTGAACATTGAGTATTGAGTATTGAGCATTGAGTATCGAACATTGAGTATTGAACATTGAACTTTTGAGGTGATGATTCTCATTCTGCCGTTCATAATAGGATTTATGCTGCTGTGGCGCATAAGCAAGCGAGTCTCGCTATTGGAGCGGGTAGGCTTTGCTTTGCCCGTTGGCTTGGGCATCATCACCCTGTGCATGCTCCTGATGGACTGGATGGGCATAGTGCTCAGCCGCACTAATATGACAGTGCTCACAGTGGCTCTGCTCGCTGCTGCAATGGCTACAAACTACCGCAACCTGATGCCCACGAAACTAAAATCTCTGAAGTTCAACTTTCAAGTGCCAAACTTCGAATTCTTCAACCTCGTGTGGCTATTGCTGCTGCTAGGCGTAGTGTACCTGGAATATGTGAACCTCAGCAAGTGCCTCATCTATCCCACCTACGACCGCGACTCGATGGCTGCATTCGACACCTTTGGCTATGTCTGTTCGCAGGAAGGCACCTATCTGCGCATGACTCTCTTCGAGCCTGAATACATACCCTCGCTCCACCACGCAGGCAGCGCCATGAGCTATATGCCTATGCTGCAACTCTCCTACGCATATGTATATATATTTGGTGCAGCCACCTCAAAGGCTGTACCCGCCTTCATATATCTCGGCTTCCTCTTCGGCTTCTACGGTCTGTGCCGCCGCAAGCTAACCCACACCGCATCAATGCTGGTACTGATGGGCGTGATACTGACGCCTGAGATGACATCGTTTGCCTCTCACTCCATGACCAATGTGATGCATGCCTGTGTGGCCTCTGCCGCCATTATTTACTTGTGTCTGTGGATGGAGCAGCGCGAAACTGCCGACCTGCGGCTATGTGCAATGGTGCTAGCGGTGAATGTGTGGATGCGAGCCGAAGGCATCGTGTTTGTTGGAGTGGCGCTGCTGCTAATCGCTATCTCCGCCCTACAGCGCAAGGACTTTCGAGTCCTGCTTCTACCTATCCTATCGCTATTGCCTCTTGTGCTGTGGACAGTATGCAGCAACGCCTGCGGACTGTCCACGGAGAGCACATTGATAACTCACCCGTTCTGGGACGGCGACAAGATTCAGACCATCTTCAGCGGTATATGGGGCTTGCTGAGCGGTGGCGACTACTATGGCTGGACCTTCAACTTTGCACTCATCATGCTGCACGTGTATATCTTCTGCGTCATCTTCACAAAAGAAGCAAAGTCACACGCCACCCTGACGCGCACGCTCCTTTGGGCCATCATGCTCGGCATCATCGGCTACGCCTTGGTGTTGTATCACATCGATTACCAATGGGACAGCGTGCAAAATGTACTCGCTTTCTCTGCCAAACGCTTCCTTTTCTGCTTTGTGCCGATGGCGTGGTACTTCAGCGTCAGTATACCGCCCATGCGCAAGCTGGCAGAATGGTTTGAGCACTCCTGCGGGATTGGAAGTTCGAGAGTTAGAAAGCCTGAAAGTTCGAAAGATTGAAAGAAAGAAGGCGTGTTTTTATTTAAATTTCAATCATCAATTCCTCATTATCAATTATAATTAGTATCTTTGCGGCATCATGAATATTAAGCGACTGCCGGCAAAAATTTTGAAATGGCTCGGGAGGATATTGCTCTCGCTGGTCATTTTTATCCTGTTACTGGTGGTTGCTATCTATCTGCCCCCTGTGCAGCAATGGCTCAAAGGCTTGGCCGAAGACTACCTTAGCAAGGAGACAGGCATGGAGGTCAAGATTGAAAGGGTGAGACTCTCTCCGTGGCTCGATTTAGAGGTGGACAATATGAGTGCAGTGGACAAAGGCGACACCGTGGTGGCTGCCCGCGAACTGCTGCTCGACATCAAACTGCTGCCCCTGTTTAAAGGGCAAGTAGACCTCAACGGCTTTGAGCTGCGCGAGGCCAAACTTAACACCAAGGACTTTATTAGCGACACACATGTGGAGGGCCAGTTCCGTCTGCTGAAGATGGACATTCCCGCCGTCTGCGACCTCAAGCAAAAGCACATAGACGTAAACCGCGTGCGTCTGAAAGGAGCGGATATGCGCATTGTGCTGAGCGACACCGCCGCTGTGGACACCACGCCGTCAGAGCCCGTAGAGTGGCGCCTTGCGCTTGGCGAACTGAAGGTGGAAGACACAAAGTTTGACATAAGCCTGCAGACTAAAGACAACGGACAACAGGCAGCAGGCAACAGCCCACCCGGCAGGCTACAAGAATACATGCGCCTGAAGGGCGATGTGGAGAACCTAAGCCTCAAGCAGGCTGACATCAACCTCAAGGATGACGAGTATAAGGCTGGCGAAGTAACCCTGCAAGCCAGAGACGTAAGCTACGACGTGCCTTACGAAAAACCCGTCAAGGGACTCGACACCCATCACCTGCTGCTACCG
>JAGCTG010000003.1 GCA_017963785.1 Bacteroidaceae bacterium
AACGACCCATACATCCCCCTCATTATCGAGAGTTCAGAGATTGGCAATCGCGACAAAGCATGGAATCTGGGCTACCACTTCATCGACAAGAACTCCAAGAAGATGGAGCAGGATCTGCGCGATGTGCTGCGTATGTACTTCGGCTTCGGCGATTTCGTATTCCGCGATCCAAAGACTCATGAAGAAGTGCTGCGAGTGCGCAACCTCCGCGACCTGCAGAATCATATCATGACTGTGCCCAAAGAGTCTTTTCTGTGGCACATCAGACGCAACAATGTGAGCCGCTGGCTTAGCTCCAGAGCCCTGTTTGGCCTCTCTGACATTGTGAAGGCCATGTCGCTCAAGTCTGTGCAGGAACTTGATGCTCATCGCCGCCTCATCTTTGAAGCCATCGTGGCATACCGCCAGATGAAAAACAAGGGCGTGGTGGCTGTCTTCCAGCAAGACCGTTTCGACCAATACAGCAACTTCGCCCGCATCGGCGAGGGGTCGCTTGGTGGCAAGGGCCGTGGCCTAGCCTTCCTAGACCATATCATGCAGAAACACACGGAGATGAACAGCGTGGCACCCGTAATGATACCCAAGACAGTGGTGCTGTGTACCGATGTGTTTGATGACTTCATGGACAGCAACAACCTCTACCAAGCTGCCCTGTCTGACGACTTCTCTGACCAGGAGCTGCTAGACCGTTTCGTCAGCTGCCCCCTGCCACAGCATCTGCTCAACGATCTCAAGGTATTCCTCCAGGTAGTGAAAGACCCCATCGCCGTGCGCTCCTCCTCGCTGCTGGAGGATGCCCATTACCAGCCGTTCGCCGGAGTGTATTCCACCTATATGATTCCCTCTGTAGAACGCCTTGACGACCGCTTGCAACTGTTGGCCTCTGCCATCAAGTCGGTGTATGCCTCGGTCTATTTCAAGGCCAGCAAAGACTATATGACCGCCACACAAAATGTCATCGACCAAGAGAAGATGGCGGTTATTCTCCAAGTGGTGGTAGGCGAGAAGCATGGCGACCGTTTCTACCCCGTCATCAGCGGCGTGGCACGCAGCATCAACTACTACCCCATCGGCGAGGAGAAACCTGAGGAGGGCACCGTGTCGCTCGCCTTCGGACTAGGCAAGTATATCGTTGACGGCGGAGTGGCACTGCGCGTCAGTCCCTCACGCCCCGGCCACATAATGCAGATGAGCGACATCGACATGGCACTGCGCGACACGCAGACTCACTTCCTCGCCCTCGATATGAGCAGCACCGACCTGCAGTTTCGCACCGACGAGGGATTCAACCTCAAGCGACTGCCCGTCAAGGATGCAGAGCAAGACGACACCCTTCGCTATGTCTGCTCCACCTACATGCCACAAGACCAACAGATTTACGATGGCTATTACGAAGGGCGCAACCGCAAGATTATCTCCTTCAGCGGCGTGCTCCAGAACGGCGTCTTCCCACTGCCAGAAGTGATGCAGTTGGTGCTCCGCTATGGCTCTGAGGCCATGCGCCGCCCCGTGGAAATAGAGTTTGCCGTCAATCTGCATGCTGACCGCACGGGCGAGTTCTATCTCTTGCAGATACGCCCCATGGTGGACAACCGCATGAGCATCGGCACCGACCTCGCCACCATACCCGACAGCGACTGCCTGCTTCGCTCCAACAATGCTATCGGCCACGATGTGAGCAACGACATCTGCGATATTATATATGTAAAGACTGCCGACTACAACCCGCAAAACAATCCCCGCATAGCAGACGAGATCAACCAGCTCAACACCAAGCTGCTCGCCGAGGGGCGTCACTGCATCTATATAGGCCCCGGACGCTGGGGCAGCAGCGACCCTTGGCTCGGCATACCCGTGAAGTGGCCTAATATCTCCGCCGCACGCGTCATCATAGAGGCAGGACTCGGCAACTATCAGGTTGACCCCTCGCAGGGCACCCATTTCTTCCAAAACCTCACCTCACTCGGAGTGAGCTACCTCACCATTAACGCTTTCAAGGGCGAAGGGCTCTACAAAGAAGACGCCCTCAACGCCCTCCCCGCACTGGAGGAGACATCCCACCTGCGCCATGTCCGCCTCGACAAACCACTCACCGTGATGGTTGACGGCCTCCACCGTCAGGCAGTAGTAATGAACTAAACTTCAATCATCCATGAAGGCCATGATTTTTGCTGCCGGACTCGGCACACGACTCGCTCCCCTCACCAACGACCGCCCCAAGGCGCTCGTCTATCTGCAAGGCAAGCCACTCCTGCAGCATGTCATCGACCGACTCACCGCAGAGGGCTTCACCGACATCACCGTCAATGTCCACCACTTCGCCCAGCAAATCATCGACTATATTCAAGGCGGACCATTTGCAAAATGGGCTACTGCCAACCATCTGCACTTCAGCATCAGTGACGAGAGCAAAATGCTACTTGACACAGGCGGCGGACTGCGCAAGGCAGCCCCACTGCTCTTTGCCATCGATGACGGCCCCGTGCTTATCCACAACGTAGATATCATCAGCAATGCCCACCTCTCAGAGCTCTACTCCGCCTTGGGCGACACCGACGCCCTACTCCTCGTCAGCCAACGGCAAACGAGCCGCTACCTCCTCTTCGATGAAGACATGCGCCTCATGGGATGGCAGAACATCAAGACCGGCGAAGTACGCACACCCTACCCCAACCTACAGCCCGACGACTGCCATCGTCTCGCCTTCTCCGGTATCCACGTCGTGAGCAAGCGCCTCATCGACTGCATGGCCGACTGGCCGCCCAAGTTCAGCATCATCGACTTCTACATAGCCAACTGCCACACCCTCAACATTCGCGGCCACATTCAGCCCAACCTCACCCTCACCGACATCGGCAAGATAGAAGTGCTTGAAAAATTGAACATTGAACACAATCTCTCACATTCACATTAAAACCTTCACATTCCCCAAGTGTTTAGCCTCATTATTCCCGTTCACAACCGCAAGGAACTCCTGCCACGCCTTTTTCGTAGCATACGCAATATCACGGGCTGCGAAGCAGAGGTCCTGCTCGTCGACAACAACAGCGATGCCGACACCCGCGCTGTGCTTCAGGCATTTGTGGACGAGTCAAACAGCAGTGCGGACAACATCAAGGCAAGCCTCCTCACCGAGACCAAGCCAGGCGCTGCCGCAGCACGCAACCGAGGCCTTGATGCCGCCAAGGGCGAATACGTATATTTCTTTGACTCCGACGACGAAATAAGTCCTGAGATGCCCGCCTTGGCAGAGGCACTCGCCCGCAAGGAAAATGCTGATGCCGTGGCACTGCAGGTGCAGTATATCAGTCCTGACGGCAAGGCCATGCCGCGCCACATCATCAGGACCGCCGACCCCTGCTATCAGATAGTCGCCAATAACTTCGCCACCGTCTCACTCTTTCTGCGCCGCGAGTTCGCCGTGGCGCATGCACGCTGGAATGAAGACCTCCGCTACTGGATAGACTTCGAATGGGCATTTCGCATCCTCCTCGCCAAACCTGCCATGGCATGGCTCGACGGCACCTACCACCGCATCCACCAGCACCCCGACAGCATTACCGGTACACGTTTCGCCGACCATACCGACCAGATACTCGCCACCCACGCCGCCATCCACCACGACATAGAAAACGAAGACAAAAACGAAAAACTGCTCCGCTCCCTCAACTCCCGCAAGGCCCTCTACGCCGGCCATGTGCGCCACGAAGGCAACCGACGCGGAGCACACCTTATTTATAATAGTATAGACCCCACCATCCGCACCTTCCTCGACCGACTGCGCCTCCCCCTCCTTTATCGGCTAAGCGCATGGGGTGTGCCGGGACTGTGGCGATGTGCGCTCTAAAACCCCATTTTGTAATGTTCGTATTAAAAAAGCGGCAGAAAAGTTTCTTTCTGTCGTTTTTTGTCGCAATAATTTTTACAAATGTCAACAATTTACCCGTCCCAGCAATCGCAAACTCCCAACTTTATTGTAATTTTGCAACAGAGAATTATAAGAAAAAGTTAAACACAATACAAGAGTCAACTCTTGACTAAAATCTTTAACATTATGAACGCACAACAAGTATTAGACAATTTAAAACTCCGTTTCCCTGGCGAGCCCGAGTATCACCAGGCAGTAGAAGAAGTACTCTCCACAATTGAGGAAGAATATAATAAGCACCCCGAGTTTGACAAGGCCAATCTCATAGAGCGCCTGTGCATACCCGACCGCATCTACACCTTCCGCGTAAGCTGGCAGGACGACAGCGGCAAGATACAGACCAACATGGGCTACCGCGTGCAGCACAACAATGCCATCGGCCCCTACAAAGGCGGCATCCGTTTCCACGCGTCAGTGAACCTTGGCATTTTGAAGTTCCTCGCCTTTGAGCAGACCTTCAAGAACTCCCTCACCACTCTTCCTATGGGCGGTGCCAAGGGCGGCAGCGACTTCTCACCGCGTGGCAAGAGCAATGCTGAGGTGATGCGCTTCTGCCAGGCCTTTATGCTGGAGCTCACCCGCAATATCGGCCCCGATGTTGATGTGCCCGCAGGCGACATCGGCGTAGGTGGCCGTGAGGTAGGTTATATGTTTGGCATGTACAAGAAACTCACCCACGAGTTTAGCGGCGTGCTCACCGGCAAGGGCCGCGAGTTTGGCGGCTCGCTCATACGCCCCGAGGCCACAGGCTACGGCAATGTCTATTTCCTACAAGAGATGCTCAAAACCCGCGGACTCAGCGTTGAGGGCAAGACAGTACTCATCAGTGGTGCTGGCAACGTAGCACAATACACAGCAGAGAAGGTGCTGCAACTCGGAGGCAAGGTGCTAACTATGAGCGACAGCGATGGCTACATCTACGATCCCGATGGCATCGACCGCGAGAAACTCGACTATATCATGGAGCTTAAGAATATCTACCGTGGCCGTATCCGCGAGTATGTTGACCACTACCCCACCGCCAAATACGTGGCAGGCCAGAAGCCATGGAACGAGAAGGCTGACATCGCCCTGCCTTCCGCCACTCAGAATGAAATAAGCGAAGAGGCAGCACAAGCACTCGTCAACAACGGCGTCATCGCCGTCAGCGAAGGTGCCAACATGCCATCCACGCCCGGAGCCATCCGCGTCTTCCAGAAGGCCAAGATTCTCTACGCTCCCGGCAAGGCAGCCAACGCAGGCGGCGTAAGCGTCAGCGGACTGGAGATGAGTCAGAACTCCGAGCGCCTCAGCTGGACTGCAGAAGAAGTGGACCACCGTCTCCACATCATCATGGAAGACATCCACGCCAACTGCCTCAAGTACGGCACCGAGCCCGATGGCTACATCAATTACGTCAAGGGCGCCAACATCGCCGGTTTCATCAAAGTCGCCAAAGCCATGATGGCTCAAGGAATAGTCTAAAAAATAAGCGGGGGCAACACCTCCGCTTATTTTGTTATGTTTAATGTTCCCAACTCCACCACTTCCAGGTCGCGAATATCCGCAGCGTCGATGGTGAAGCGAATTAGTGTGCGTACGCTCTGCCACCCCTGCAGTCCTGCTGCACCGGGATTGATGTGAAGTAGCTGCATCCGCTCGTCATACTGCACCTTGAGGATATGACTATGCCCGGCGATGAATAGTTTGGCGCACCCTGCACCGCTGTCCTGCAGCTCCTGCAGATATTTCCGTGCCGAGGGGTCATAGTGGCCGGGGTAGCCGCCGATATGTTTCATCAACACCTCCACATCCTCGCAACGCCAGCGCAACACCTCGGGATACATGCGGCGCAGGTCACCACCATCACAATTGCCGCACACAGCGCGAAATGGCTTTAATTCCACGAATCGCTGTGCATGCTCGTAGCTGCACATATCGCCCGCGTGCCACACCTCGTCGCACGGCTCCATATAATCCGCAAAGCGAGGATCCCAGTAGTTATGAGTGTCAGACAGCAGAAGAATACGTTTCATTGAACATTTAACATTGGACATTAAACTTTCACATTTCCCTCGTTCTTCGTATCTCAATCCACAGTAATAAAGCCGTAGTGAATGTGGCCGCCACATCGCTTACGGGTATAGACCAGAACACACCATCCACGCCCATGAATCGCGGCAAAATCAACACTGCAGGAATAAGGAAAATCAGTTGACGAGAGAGCGACAAGAAGATACTCTTCTTCACCACCCCGATGCTCTGGAAGTAGTTTGTCACCACAATCTGGAAGCCAATGATGGGTAACGTGCAGAAGAGGATAAACACATAGTGCACCGACAGTTCAATCAGATGCTCATCGGTAGTAAAGCAGCGTATCAACTGGCGCGGGAACAACATGCCTACCAGTCCGCCGATGCACACCACCACCGTAGCACAGATGATAGTCTTAATCAGAGTAGAGCGCACACGCTGAGTGTTGCGGGCGCCGTAGTTGTAGCCCACAATAGGCTGCATGCCCTGGCACAGGCCCAGCACAATCATGATGAAGAAAAACGCCACACGGTTACACATGCCGTAAGAAGCCACGTCCAGGTCGTCGCCGTAAGTCAGCAGACTCTTGTTGATGAAGATGGCCACCGTGCAGCCTGTAAGGTTGATAAGGAAGGGCGACATGCCAATCATGAACGAAGCCTTCACGATGCGCTTTTTCAGCTTGTATATGCCACGCTGGAAGCGTATGAACTCCCTCTTGTTGTTAAACAGATGAAACTGCCACACCAGCACCATGGCCTGTGACATCATTGTGGCCAGCGCCGCGCCCCTGATGCCCCATCCGAATCCGTAGATGAACAAAGGACACAGCATCACGTTGAGAATCACGCTGTATATAGTAGCCATCATCGCGTTGCGTGGCTGCGAGGCGGCGCGCAGCATCGCGTTGAGACCGAAGTAAAGGTGCGTAATCACGTTGCCCGCCATGATTACCATCATGAAGTCGCGGGCATAGCTCACCGTCAGTTCCGTGGCGCCGAAGAAGAAGAGAATCGGGTCGATGAAGCATAGCATAAGGGTACCCAGCACCAGGCCCATGATGACGTTGAGCACCACCACGTTGCCCAGAATGCGTCGGGCGGTATCATAGTCGCGCTCCCCTAATTTGATAGAAAGCAATGTGCTAGCGCCCACGCCGATCATGGCGCCAAAGGCCGCCGTCATCTGCATCACGGGAAACGTGAGCGAGATGCCCGCAATAGCCAGCGGTCCCACGCCCTGCCCAATGAAGACAGCGTCCACGATGTTATATAGCGACGACGCTGTCATCGCTATCACCGCTGGCGCTGCATACTTAAGCAGCAGGCGCCCTATTGGCTGCGTACCCAGTTCCAAAAAAGATGCTTTCTCTTCCATCAGCGTGCAAAGTTACGAAAAAAAACGAACATAGCCAAGAAAAGTTGAGAGTGTAGAGATGAGAGTTTACTCCGAGTAATAAGAGAATTCAGAGGGAGATTTTAGGGGTACTCTTAATTATTTCTTATTTTTAGATAAGGTATATGAATATTTTTTTGTAACTTCGCGGCGGAAAAAAATATAAACTTTTCAAAAATATGAGCAAACAATTGGAAAACATCAAAAAGCTTGTTGAGCGCCGCGCTGCAGCCCGCCTGGGTGGTGGCGAAAAGGCTATCGAGAAGCAACACGCGAAGGGTAAGCTTACCGCTCGCGAGAGAGTGGATCTGCTCCTTGACGAGGGCAGCTTCGAAGAAATGGATATGTTTAAGCTCCACCGTTGCCATAACTTCGGTATGGAGAAGAAGCAGTTTCCCGGCGACGGTGTGGTAACCGGTAGCGGCACCATCAACGGCCGCCTGGTGTATGTGTTCGCACAGGACTTCACTGTCAACGCGGGCTCCCTGTCAGAGACAATGTCGGAGAAGATATGCAAGGTAATGGATGAGGCCATGAAGATGGGTGTGCCCTGCATCGGCCTTAACGACTCAGGCGGCGCCCGCATACAGGAAGGTGTAAACGCTCTGGCCGGATACGCCAATATCTTCCAGCGCAACATCGAGGCCTCGGGAGTAGTGCCCCAGATATCCGCTATCTGCGGT
>JAGCTG010000008.1 GCA_017963785.1 Bacteroidaceae bacterium
AACGACAAGGACACGCACTCTGTGCCGCAAGGTAGCAGTCTGCTCTCCACGCTTGCCGACAACGGAGTGTATCTGGCCTCGGCATGCGGCGGCAAGGGCAGCTGCGGTCAGTGCAAGTGCCAAGTGGTGGAAGGCGGCGGCGAGATACTCGACTCTGAGAAGGGGCAGTTCACCCGCAAGCAGATAAAGGACCACTGGCGCCTGAGCTGCCAATGCAAGGTAAAGGGCGACCTGAAGATTAAGGTGCCCGAGAGTGTGCTCGGAGTAAAGGAGTATGAGTGTACGGTGGTGAGCAACAAGAACGTAGCCACGTTTATTAAAGAGTTTATTGTGGCGCTGCCCGAGGGTGCGCACATGGACTTTGTGCCAGGCTCCTACGCCCAGATACGCATACCGAAATATGAGATGGACTACGACCGCGACATCGACAAAGAGTCTATCGGTGCCGAGTACCTGCCCTCGTGGGAGAAGTTCGGACTCTTTGGCCTCAAGTGCCGCAACACCGAGCCCACCATACGCGCCTACTCCATGGCCAACTACCCCGCCGAGGGTGACCGCTTCATGCTCACCGTGCGCATAGCCACGCCTCCCATGAAACCCAAGCCACAGGTAGGATTCATGGATGTGATGCCGGGCATCGCCTCCAGCTACATCTTCACTCTCAAGCCAGGTGACAAGGTGCTGATGAGCGGCCCGTTTGGCGACTTCCACCCCATCTTCGACTCAAAGAAGGAGATGATATGGGTAGGCGGTGGTGCCGGTATGGCTCCGCTCAGAGCACAGATAATGCACATGACCAAGACGCTGCACACCACTGACCGCGAGATGCACTACTTCTACGGTGCGCGTGCGCTGAACGAGGTGTTCTATCTCAATGACTTCCACGAGTTGGAGAAGGAGTATCCCAACTTCCACTTCCACCTCGCTCTCGACCGTCCCGACCCCGTTGCCGACGAGGCAGGCGTGGCCTACACGGCGGGATTTGTGCATCAGGTGATGTATGAGACATACCTCAAGGACCACGACGCTCCCGAGGATATCGAATACTATATGTGTGGGCCTGGCCCCATGAGCAAGGCCGTGGTGGGCATGCTCACCGACCTCGGCGTAGAACCCGAGAGCATCATGTATGACGACTTCGGAGGATAGACTCTGGACACGCGACTATATCAAGGTCTGGGCGGCAAACTTCATGATTTTCTTCTCGTTCATGATAGTCATGCCGCTTTTACCTTTATACCTGAGCGAAGAGTTTGGCGCTACCCCACACACCATTGGCGTAGTGCTTAGCGGCTATGTCATAACAGCCTTGCTGGCACGCCCTTTCAGCGGCTACCTCGTTGACACGCTGCCTCGCAAGACAGTGCTCCTGACAAGCTATTTCCTCTTCTTCTTTTTCTTTGCCGGCTACATAGTGGCCAGCTCGCTCACCCTCTTCGCCATCTTCCGCACCATCCACGGAGCACCCATGGGCACCGTCACAGTGGCCAACTCCACCGTAGCCATCGATGTGCTACCGTCCTCGCGCCGTGCTGAGGGCATAGGCTACTACGGCCTTAGCAACAACCTTGCCACAGCTATTGCGCCCACCGTAGGGTTGCTGATTTATCAATATCTGCACTCTTACGACCTCATCTTCACCGTAGCGCTAATAGCCTCCGGCATCGGACTGTATATCAACAGCACCGTACAGTTCAGACCCCGGCCCGCGGTGACTGGCAAACAGCCCATCTCGCTCGACCGCTTCCTACTGCTCAAGGGCTGGAGCGAAGGCGCCACTCTGGCATGCCTGGCTTTTTCCTACGGAGTGCTGTCCACCTACCTTGCCATCTACGGCAAAGAAGAGCTCGGCGTTACCGGCGGCACAGGGCTCTTCTTCGCCATTCTATGCCTGGGACTCATCGCCAGTCGGTTGATAGGGGTGCGCACCCTCCGCCTGGGCCGCATCCTGTGGAACTGCACCCTGGGGATGACCGTCTCCCTGTTCGGCTACCTGCTCTTTGCCGCCGTGCCCTCGGCATGGGGCTACTACGGAGCGGCGCTCATCATCGGCCTCGGCAACGGCCACATGTTTCCCGCCATGCAGAACATCTTCATCAACCTCGCCCCGCATCACAGCGAGGCACAGCCAACTCTACCCTACTCACAGCATGGGACATCGGCATCGGGCTCGGCATACTGCTCGGCGGTGTTATGTCGCAGTGGGGCGGCTACCACTCCGCCTTCTGGCTAGCATGGGCTGTCAACGCGGCTGGCGTAGCCTTCTTCTATCTCTATGCCGCAAGCCACTATCGTCGCCATAAGTTGCAGTAAGTGTTGGCGAACTTTTATTGGTATGTAAGATTTTATTGGAATTTTTTTTGCGCGCGTTTAAAAAATAATGTGTACTTTTGCAAGTTGATAGTAATGCATAACTTGTATTGACATGAGATACTCGCTGCTTTTTATCCTTTCACTTTTCCAGCTTTTCTTCTTTTCTCCTCTTGCTTTCGCTGACGAGATAAGCGAGGGGTACTATCGTATTGTGTCTGCCGGCAACGGCACGGGCTACTACAGCGGCGACACTCCGCCCGACATCAACCGCAACTATGAGGGCAAGGTGGCGTGGTACAACGACGAAGGGCTCGTGCGCTGGGCCGACTACGACGCCAACGACTACAGCATGATATACAAGCTGATAAAGGACGGCGACAACTGGCTCATCTTCAACCTCCGCGACCAGAGCTACGTAGACAAAGGCACCAAGAGCTACGGCGGCAATGTGAGCACCAGCAAGACACCCGTGGCGCAGAAGATACTCCCCTCAGGCGTTGACGACAAGTGGATAGTGATGAATGCCGAGGCACGCTTTATCTACTCCATGACCAGCAGCCACAACGGACTGGATGCCGAGTATGCCGACCTCAGCGTGTGGGGAACTCCGGAAGAGTGCGCCAAGTTTGGAGTCAACGTATGGTACTTCTCGCCAGTGAGCGAGGAAGTGGTAGAGTATCTGAAAGACAACGACGTGCAAGGCGTCATCTCCTTCGGTCGCGACAGCGAGGCACCCGTCGAGGGCAAGACATACATCATACGCAATGCTACCGAGGAATTCTATATCACCTCGGCTGGAGGCATGACCAACATGCCACAACCCGACCGCGACTTCTTCTGGCAGGTCGAGGCCAGCGGCAACACCGTTGACGGCTACGACACCTATTACCTCAAATCGCTCGGCAGCAATGGCTACTGGCAACACGTCGACTACCTCGCCAAGACATGGGACAGCGGCGACCCCTACGATGCCTACGACTGGTATGGCTATGCTGGCATTAACGCTGAGTTTGGCGACAAGACAACAGCAATGGAGCTGACCATTCTCCCCGCCGGCAGCACCAGCAACTGGCGCACACAGAATGCCACCGCAGGCTATGTGCTGGCCATGAAGGACGTCATTCACGGCAGCAAGAAAGACTATTACTACAAGCTGGGCCACCAGGACAACAACGTGGGTATGGAGCCGTGGAACGAAGGCGTGGGCTGGCTGTTCTACCCCGTCAACAATAGCGACGATGTCTATACCGAGCTGCAAAGCATTATCGACACCTACGGCAATATCGACACACAGAGCCTTACCATCAGCGATGACCCGGGCTACTGCAGCGCAGCGGCAGTAGAGGCCTACTCCACCGCCCTCGCCAATGCCGTTGCCGCACAGCCCGGCGCACCCCGCAATAAGCTGCGCCAGCTCGCCAACGCTCTCAAGACAGCCGCAGAGGCACTACAGCAGGCCAACCCCATACGCGAGGGATACTACTACATAGTCACCGCTGGCAACGGATGCGGCTACTACTCGGGCGACACCCCGCCCGACGTAAACTACAACTTCGAGCACCAGGCAGCCATGTATAACGACGGCGAACTCGTGTCGTGGAGAGCCTTCGACCCCAACGACTTCGAGCAGATATACCATTTCTTCCCCGCCGACGACGGCACATGGTATGTGCAGTCCGCACTCAACGGCACATTCATCAACAAAGGACTCAAGTCCTACGGCACCACCGTAGAGACCAGCATGCAGAAAGACTACTCGCAGACCTTTGAGCTCGTGAGTCCGGGCAAGTTCACCGTCAAGCCCACCGGCAAACCCTATGTCTATGCCATGGCTGCCACCCACAACGGCTCCACCGCTGAAGAGGGACACCTCAATATCTGGGGCAGCTACTCCGAAGCATGCAAGTTTGGAGTCAACGTGTGGTACATACAGACAGTGAGCGACGAGGTAATGCAAGAGTTCGCCAAGACCGATGCCGGACTCACCGCACTGTGCAACGAATACAGCATCGCCGCCGACAATATGCCCACCGATGACATGCCGGGCTATTACTATGCCGACAAGGTCCAGGCACTGCGCGATGTGATAGCAACCGCCAGGGCCATGGCAGGCACCGAGCTCACCGACGAAGAGAAAGCCGCGCTGCGCCAGCAACTGAGCGATGCCTACAACGCCGCACAGGAGATAAGGCCACTCACCGACGGCTACTACTATATCGTCAACAATTACCAGGCGTACAACACCGCCTTCCAAGCATACCCAGCCATCTACACCACCACCCTCGACTACGGCAACGACCGAACGGCATGCTACTACGAGACATTCTCACCCGACAATGCCAACTTTATATTTAAGGTGACTAAGACCGCTGGCGACGACACCTTCACCATACAGAATGCCTACACACTCCGCTATCTCAATACCGGCAATGGCACCGGCAATGCCGGAGAAGTGCTCACCGCCACCCTCTCCCCCATCAACAACCAGATAGCCAAGTGGCACTCCGTGGGCAAATACTGGATTTCCGACCAGGCAGCGCCCAGCTACGGCCATGCCATAGCCAACCCCGCTGCCCTCAGCAAGCGCACACTCGTAGTCAGCGCCACCACCTATGACCAGACCATAGCCGCCGATCTCATCGGCTACAACACATGGTCCCTCCTGCCGCTCAGCGAGAGTCGGGCCGGCGAGATAATAGCCGCGCAGACCGACAAAGACCTCGCTGTCACCGCAGCCTACAGCAGCCTCGTGGCATACCTTGAGGAGACCGACTCGCAATACCAGACAATCATTGACGACGAAGGCGACACCTATAACACCGAGGCCGTCATGATGCTCAAGACTAAGCGAAGCATCGCCAACTCCTACATCAGCGCCCGCCCCTACGACATCACCACCACGGCCACTGAATATCAGACCGTGGAGGCAGAGCTCAGGCAGGCCCTCAGCGACGCCCTCACCATCAAGCCCGACACCGTGGGCAACAAGCAGCTCACCGGCATACCCATGGGCGCCACCTCAGTGGACTACGACACCAATCAGCCCTCCACCACCGCCAACCTCCCAGGCGATGCCTTCGACAATGACTACACCACCTGCTACGCCGCCTATGAGCGCAGCACAGGATGGGTAGGACTCGATCTCGGCAAGAAATACATCATCCAGAAGATAGCCTACGCACCACGCGCGTCGTGGGCCAAGCGGATGGTGCTCGGCATGTTCGAAGGAGCCAACAAACCCGACTTCAGCGACGCCATACCATTCTATATGATTAGGCAGGAGCCCCAGTACAACACTCTCACCACCGACACCGTCACCTGCTCCC
Organism: Bacteroidaceae bacterium; assembly: GCA_017963785.1. Classification (GTDB taxonomy): domain Bacteria; phylum Bacteroidota; class Bacteroidia; order Bacteroidales; family Bacteroidaceae; genus UBA6382. The sequence goes on from JAGCTG010000008.1 coordinate 5,640, forward strand.
GCGGCTTCCGCTATGTCCGCTACGTAGGCCCCAACGAGTCACGCTGCAACATCAGCGAGCTCCGCTTCTATGGCAAGCCCGGCGCCGGCGACGACAGCCAGCTGTTCCAGCTCACCAACCTACCCCTCGTCGTCATGCGCACCGAAGCCAACATAGCCGAGATAACATCCAAGTCCACCTGGCTGCCCGGCATCGTCAATATCATCTCCGACGAAGGCACAGCCCTTAAGACCGACAGCATGACAGTCCGCGGCCGAGGCAACGGCAGCTGGTCGTTCTCAAAGAAACCCTACAAGCTTAAGCTCGCCAACAAGAGCCACCTCCTCGATATGCCCGCCAAGGCCAGAGAGTGGACACTCATCAACAACTATGGCGACAAGACCTTGATACGCAACAATGTCGCCTTCAAGCTCAGCGAGATATTTGAGATGGACTACACACCCGCCTGCACACTCGTCGACGTCATCTTCAATGGCCAGTATAAGGGCAGCTATCAGCTCTGCGACCAGGTCGAGGTCAACAAAGACCGCGTCAATATCACCAAGATGACCACCGACGACAATGAGGGCGAGGCCGTCACCGGCGGCTACCTCATAGAGATGGACGCCTACTCGGGCAGTGAGCCTAAGCATTTCAGCTCCTCCCAGTACAACATACCCGTCACCGTCCACTATCCCAAGCCCGACGAGATAACCGACCAGCAGTTCGACTATATCGTCTCCGCATTCAACGATATGTGCAAGCGCGTCTTCTCCCCCAACTTCAAGTCAGAGACCGAAGGCTACGCCACCGTGCTCGCCGAAGACACCTGGCTCAAATACTTCCTACTCGAGGAACTCAGCGGTAACACCGACGGCTATTGGAGCGTATATATGACCAAAGACCGCAACGACAAGTTCCGCGTCTCACCGGGATGGGACTTCGACCTCGCCTTCGACAACGACCAGCGCACCCACCCCATACTCACCATGACAGGCTACCTCAGCTTCAGCTCCAAGTCATCCGCAGCCACAGGAGTGCGCAGCTTCAACCGTAGGATAGTCGAGAGCTGCCCCGAGCAACTCAAAGAGATATGGTCGTGGTATCGCTACAACGGCAACCTCAACCCCGACTATATGCACGCCGTCATTGACAGCCTCGGCGCTGAGAACTATCAGTCACAGGAACTCAACTATATCCGCTGGGACATACTCAACACACGCACACAGCAGCAATACACCACCCGCGGCTCCTATCAGGCAGAAGTAGATTATATCTTCGAGTATCTCGGCGACCGCATAGCATGGATGGACAATATGGTAGGACTTGAGGAGCCCGTCGGCATCCACGGCATCAAGACCGACGACGCCCCCCACGGCGGCATACACGGCCACGACGGCTATCTGCTCGTCAGAGGATTCAGCGACGGCACCGTCGTCAGGATATACACACCGGGTGGCACACTCGTTACCACAGCCACTATCCAGGGCTTCGACAATCGCTACGACCTCCCCAGCGGCATATACATAGTCCGCGTAACAGACACCCGCGGCCGTAGCACCACACAGAAAGTAGCCGTTAATTAAAAAAAATCCGCAAATTTCTTTGTCGGTAAAAAAATATGTATTACTTTTGCACCGTCTTTTGAAGGCAACGGGCGCTTAGCGCAGCTGGTTCAGAGCATCTGCCTTACAAGCAGAGGGTCGGCGGTTCGAATCCGTCAGCGCCCACAACAACATTCCCTTTCATAAAGATTATTACGAAGGTATCCACTCGTGAGAGTCGATACCTTTTTTTTACTCTCGACTCTTGACTCTTGACAACAAAAAAAGCCCCTTTCTTAGGAGCTTTCTTAGGGAGTAGCGAGAGTGGGCCATGATCCCACGACCTCCGGATTATGAATCCGACGCTCTAACCAACTGAGCTATCTCGCCAAAACCGGGTGCAAAATTAGCACATCTTTCTGAAACAAAAAAGAAAATGATTGAAAAAATCGTTATAGCAAACTTGAATTTCATCTGCCCGCTCCCAAATTTTAGAAATTAATTGTGTAATTTTGCCGTATCATTCGACAATATACATGAACACAAAAACCATCCCCCAGACATTATTAGGTCTCCTATGCATCATGATGACCTCATCCATGATGACCTCCTGCTCAATATTACGTGCCCTCCGCACCGACGGCAAGGAAGGACCAAACATCTACAGCTTCAAGCACCACCCCCACGACACAATCCCCAATGGCCCCCAGCCATTCTCCTTCCCCGTCGCCCATAACCAGGCCGACTGGATAGACACCCTGCACTTCTACACACAAGGAAAAGACTACACCAACATCACTCTTCCCGAAGCCCTGAACGGCAAGAGCAAGACACAAGGTGTCCTTATCATCCAAAACGACAGCATCATCTATGAGAAATACTGGGGCGACATCTCCTCCGACCGGCTGGCCACAGTATTCTCGGTGTCCAAATCCATCACATCCCTCGCATGCGGCATTGCCGTTGACAACGGTTTCATCCGCAACATTGACGATGCCGTGACCCAGTATCTGCCCGAGCTCAAGAAGAAAGACCCCATGTGGCAGAAACTCACCATCCGCCATCTGCTGAATATGCAGAGCGGATTGGACTTCGACGACACCTACTCACTTAACCTGAAAGGACTGAAACGGCTTCACGCCATGGCAAAACTGAATTATGGCCGCAACACAATGAGGCAGATCCGCAGCCTGAAATTTCGCAAGGAGCCCGGCACAGAGCACCGCTATGAAAGCATGACATCGCAGATTCTTGGTGTGGTGATAGAACGCGCCACTGGCCGCCGCTTCGCCGACTATCTCAGCGAGAAGGTATGGAAGCCGCTACAGATGGAATCGCCCGCGCTGATGGACATCGACAGCCCCAGCCACAACGTGGCCCACACCTTTGGCGGCATCTCCCTCACCATGAAGGACCTGGCCAAGATAGGACGCCTCTACCTCAACCGAGGCATGTGGGAAGGCAAGCGTATCGTCAGCGAAAACTGGATACGCCAGACAACCGACTATGACACCGGCAACGACGGCTACCATTTCAATTGGTACAACCTGAGCAGCGTAGGCTCCCCGAAGGCCCCCTACCCCGGCTACTATGCCCTGGGCATTGCCGGGCAGGTGCTCTATGTCAACCCTTACAAGAAATTGATTATGGTAAGGTTCGGCATGAATAATTACAACCCCATCTTTATCCCCGAGGTATTCGAGCAGCTAAGCAACTGCACCAACTGGGAATGAGAGTTCTTACTCGTGATGATAAGGGAGGTGGTTGATGATAGTAAGGGCGCGGTAGTACTGCTCCACGAAAAGGAGACGTATCATCTGGTGAGAGAATGTCATCGGCGATAGCGACAACTTGTCGTCAGCGCGGTCGTACACCTCCGGCGAGAAGCCGTAAGGGCCGCCCACCACAAACACCACGCGCTGCGATGACAGCGCCTGCTTCTTCTCAACATAGCGAGCAAAATCAAGCGAACTGTACTGCCGCCCGCGCTCATCGAGCAGCACCACATGGTCGGACGGCTTAATCCTGGCCAGCAAAGCCTTGCCCTCCTGGCCCTTTACCTCCGACTGCGAGAGCGACTTAGCATTCTTAATATCAGGAATTACCTCCACGCCAAAAGGAGTGAAGTGGCCGATGCGACCCACATAGTCGTCAATCATCTGAGCAAGGGGTTGCGACACGGTCTTCCCCACAACCAACAAGATTGCCTTCATCGCTACTCGAAATGTAATGTGAGCACTACCATCGCCGTATGCGCATCCTTGACTGCCTTGGTAAAGATAGCCTTACTCTTGTCGGTGAGGTTGGAGCGGTCGGTCTTGAGCACATTAGTCAGCCCGAAACAGAACTTCAGCTCAGGACAGAACTTGAAGAACGGCAGATAGTAATCGCAGCCGAGTCCCACTTCAACATTGAAGCTCAGCGGCTTGGTGGCGATATTTGCCTGGTCCTTGGTGGTGAGGTTATACATGGCATTGACACCAGCAAGAACATAAGGCCTATAGTTGTTGTGGCGGGGGGCGGCAATCTTAAGATTCAACGGCACAGCAATGTAGGTGGACTTCATGTCCTGATAATCGGTCTGCCCCGTGGTCTGCTCATGAAAGGTGATGTGCTTGGAAGCGAAATGCAGCGTTGGCAGCACGCGGGCAGCAAGATACTGATTGATGCGCCACTCGCCGATAAGGCCCACAGTGAAGCCGGGGCTGTAGTTGTCGTTGCTCACCCACCACTGCTGACCTGTCTCGGGATCGACATAGCCGGTGTTGGGCATGATGATGCTCTGCTGGTGCAGACCAATGGAGAAACCATAGTGAAACGGCCGCAGGTCGATGTAAGGCCTGTTTTGCACCTTACCGTTCTGCTGCGCCATCACTATCGTGCACCATGCCAGGAGCAATAGGAGTATGTTGAATCTTCTGCGCATATTATCCTTTATACTAACGGAAAAGTGGGCCTTTTAGTATTTTTCTACGAAAAAAAGCCTTGCAATGAAAAAAACTCTCCATTTCCTCGCCTCTTAATTATTTTATTATTACCTTTGCCGTCTCTACTAACACTTAAAACTTATTGAAAATGGCTTATGTAATTGGCAATGACTGCGTTGCATGCGGTACCTGCATCGATGAGTGCCCCGCTGGCGCAATCTCTGAGGGCGAGATCTACTCTATCGACCCTGATGTTTGTGTAGATTGTGGCACATGTGCTGACGCATGCCCGTCGGGCGCTATCAGCCCGGGCGCATAAATAGCGCGCTAAGTACAGACAAAGAAACAGGAAGTGCATCTTACGCCTTAAAAAAGCTAAGATGTGCTTTTTTTGTGCACAAGATTAAACTTCTGCCACTTTTGCTCATCTAAACAAAAGACGATACACCTTATTTATATATATAGTAGATAGAAATTATGAATAAGATTATATGTACAATACTCATGCTGTGCATCAGCCTGACAGTGTTGGCAGACAGCAAATGGACCATTTCCGGCAAGATAGCGGACTCAGAGACGAAAGAACCCATACCCGCAGCAGCCGTCAGGGTGATGGAAGCAGACAGCACCTTCATCACCGGTGATGCCACAAGCGAGCTGGGCATCTTTATCATTAAGCCAGAAAAAGGTGGCGACATGATAGTCAAGATATCATCGATTGGCTACAAGACCGTCTTCCGCAATATAACCCTTGACAAGAAAAACCGATCTGCCGCTCTCGGCACCATACTGATGGAGCCCGATGCCATTGCTCTCGCCGGAGCCACCATCACGGCCAAGGCAGCCAAAGTGGAGGTAAAAGAAGACACCTTCGTCTATAACGCCGCAGCCTACCGGGTGCCTGACGGTTCATACCTTGAGAGCCTGGTGGAAAAACTGCCGGGCGCAGTAGTTGACGAGAGTGGCAACATCACCATCAACGGAAAGCAAGTCAAGCAGATACGCATCGACGGCAAAGACTTCTTCAAAGGCGACAACAGTGCCGCCATGAAGAATCTGCCAGCCGACATTGTCGAGCGAATACAGGCCTACGAGAAGAAAAGCGACTACACCGAGATGACCGGCATCGACGACGGCAACGAAGAAACCGTTATCGACCTCAAACTCAAGCAGAAACTCAAGAGGGCGTGGTTTAGCAACATTGACCTCAGCGTCGGCAACCATCACCGCTATGCCAACCAACTCTTCGCCACTGGCAAAACAGAAAACAGCCGCATCTCATTCTTTGGCAACATGAATAATGTAGGCGGTCGAGGCTTTGGAGGAGGCGGTCCCGGCTTCCGCAGAGGAGGCAGCGGACTCACGGCCAACAAGAACGGAGGCTTCAACGGATTCTGGAACAACGGACTCAAAGAGCGTGAAGCACACTTCTTTGAAATAGGCGGCAATATCAGATATGGCTACACCGGCACCGACAACCAGAGCCGCTCAAACACAGAGAGTTTCCTCACAAACGACCGCAGCTCGTTTGCCAACAGCCGCAGCAAGAGCATAAGCCACAACCGCTCGTTCAGCGCAAGCCTCAACCTCAAATGGAACCCCGACAGCCTCACCACACTGCAGTTTCGCCCCAACTTCAACTACTCCAATAGCGACAACAGTTCATCCAGCCTGAGCGCTACATTCAACAGCAACCCCTACGATGTAGTGGCAGCACCACTCGACTCCATGTTCCGGTCAATGACCGATGCGCTCGATGTGCCGGGAGCCCTCGCCGATATAGCAGTCAACCGCAACGGACGCAACTCGTTCTCCAAGAGCAACAATGTGTCCACCAACGGAGAACTGAATATCATGCACCGATTCCACCGCCCCGGGCGCAACATATCACTCAGAGCATCAGGATCCTACTCCAACAGCCATAGCCTAAGTTTCAGCCTGTCAGACATATACTACTACCAGCGCACCGAACGACGAATCAACAACCAGCACTCCGTGTCACCATCCAAAAATTGGGACTACTCGCTGCGCCTGAGCTACACCGAGCCCCTGGCCAAGAACCTATTCCTGCAAGGCAGCTACACCTACCAGCACAGATTCCAAGACCAAAACCGCACACTCTATCAACTTGACTCCCTCGACGGATATGGCCGCGGAGGCAATGCCCCGCTCTACCCCATCGGATATCTGCCATCCGAAGACTCGCTGCTGCTGGCAAAAAGCATCGAAAACTCACGTTACGCCACCTACCACAACGACATCCATACCTACAACCTCGGGGTACGCTATGTCAACCGACTTATCAACTTCAACGCAGGCGTCAATCTGGAGACACAACACACCAAGCTCGACTACCAGAAGAACATGCTCGACACCATCGTGACACGAAATATAGTCAAGGTGTCGCCCAACGTTCGATTCCGCTACAACATCTCAAAGGTCAGCCGTTTCGAATTCAACTACCGGGGCAACTCATCGCAGCCCTCAATGACCGACCTGCTCGACGTAACCGACACCTCCGACCCACTCCACATAACCAAGGGTAACCCGGGCCTCAAGCCCTCGTGGACCAACAACCTCAACACCGAATACTCCAACTACTGGCGCACTTCGCAGAGTGCACTGCGACTCAGGGCAGGATACAGCAACACACAGAACAGCATCTCCTCCGCAGTGACCTACGACGAAGAGACAGGTGTGCGCACCACGCGCCCCGAGAATATCAACGGCAACTGGAATGCCAACATCTTCGCACTATTTAACAGTTCGTTCGGCGACGACAGCCCGTTCTCATTCTTTACACTCACCGACTACAGCTACACAAAAAGCGTAGGATTCCTGAGTGTAAGCGGAGGCAACAGCGAGAAAAACACTATGCGCACCTCCAACATCTCCCAGCGTTTGAGAGGCTCCTTCCGCACCGGACTCTTCGAGTTTGGCGTCAATGGCAGCATCAACTACGAGCACTCACACTCTGCTCTGCAGACCAACGCCAACCTCAACACTACACGCTTTGCCTACGGAGCCAACTTGCAATACACCACACCCTTTGGCCTCTCCCTGGCCACCGATGTCGGTATGCATTCACGCCGCGGATACAACGACGATGCCATGAACACCAACGAACTGCTGTGGAACGCACAGATATCGCAAGCACTCACCAAGAGCAAGGCAGCCACCATCTCACTGCAGTTCTTCGACATACTCCACCGCCAAAGCAATATCAGCCGCAGCATCAATGCCCAGCGCAGAAGCGACACATGGTCTAACGCCATCAACTCATACTTCATGCTCCACTTCATCTGCCGCCTCAATGTGCTCGGCGGACAGGACGGACGCATACGCCCAAGTGGCGACCGCCATGACTTCGACGGACAGCGCCCCCCGTTCGGCGGCGACAGACCGCGTGGTGAAGGCGGAAGAGGCGGCGGTGGCCGCGGAGGATTTGGCAGATTCTAAATAGAATTTTTTTAGGCAATAATATAGCAGTTGTCACAAGTCCAACCCCTGGCGTGCTTGCAAAAGTTATAACAAAACCCATAAAAAACAGTTTACGGTTTACTGAATGGTTCAAGGAGTTCAATCCTTAGTCAACGAAAAATGTTTTTTCGGTTTTTCTTGACTGTGCAGCACAGCCATAGGCTGCCTATGGTTGCCAGGCAAAGAGATGGTTAAGCTTGCTTAAACAGAAATTTGACTTGCGACTATAGGTAATGCTAAAAGCATCGCGAGAACTTGCATTTGCTGTCGGCGAAGCCGGTGCAAATCTTGCAAGCAAGTTCGAGAGCGAAGCGGCAATGCTCGCAGAGCATGCTGCACAGACAAGGGTTTTCTTTGTTTTTCTTTGATTATGTGGCTAGGCAGATTGTTTTGAATTGTTGCCAGTGCCAACATCTATATCGTTACCTTTTTTTATTCACCGATTCTGACGCATAATTCCTAATTTATTTATATCTTTGCAGTCGGATATCAAAATGAATCATGGACTCGCTAACCATAAGAATCAGTACCGACCGCATTATCTTTGCCACCTACGACCGGCTCCGCAACATGATGCCGGACTATGTAGTATGCAACAACAATCCCGACATCTCCCTCAACGCCAACGCTCATCAAGCCATCAAAAGCACACCGATGGCACAGCAAGACTACAACTTTGTGGATATCTTCACCGACGGTCCAATACTGCTCGTACCACTCAGCGAGTTTGACGAAGACGACGTGCCGGAACTCTTCTATTTCAACTACCCCTCACTCAAAGGCCGCACCAAAGTCTATTACGACACACTGCCCTACCTAAACGCCCTCCTACTCTTCTCCATGGACCGCGACGTGAGCAACACGCTGCGCGACTACTTCCCCTCAGCCAAGTTCCGCTGCAACCTCACAGCACTAATCCGTCAGTGGGTGGCACGATATCCTTTCTCATCATCACTGCCACGCCTCTACTGCTACCTGTGCGAAGGCAAGCTTACACTTGTGGTAGTGCAGCAGGCCATGCTGCAGTTTGTCAACACATACAACATCCATAACCCCAACGACAGCCTCTACTACATCGCCTCCATAGCACAGCGCTTCGGCATTAATGGCGACGGCGAGCGCACCTACGTCGCCGGCTACGGTCCCGAGGCCCAAGCCCTCGCCCATAGTCTCGACCGTATCAGACTCAACGCTTTCTTTGTTGATGACAACGAAGAACTCTCCCATCATCCTATAGCAAAGATTACAGAGTTTCCTTACGACTTCAAGGTCCACCTCCTCCGAGCCTACGAATAATCGACTCTCGACTCTTGACCCTCGACCAAAAAAATGCGTGCCATAACTGGAAAATACAAAGGGCGCCACTTTGCCGTGCCTGCCTCATTCAAGGCAAGGCCCACTACTGACTTCGCCAAGGAAAACCTCTTTAACGTGCTGCGTGCCCACATAGACTTTGACGGACTACATGCCCTCGACCTCTTTGGCGGCACAGGCAGCATCACCCTCGAGCTCCTCTCCCGCGGAGCAGAGCGCGTGGTCTGCGTGGAGAAAGACTTCCAGCACTATTCCTTCATACGCAAGATGCTCGCCACACTCGCTGATCCTGCAGCCGTAGCAGTCAAGGGCGACGTACTGAAATATCTGCCACGCTGCACCGAGCAGTTTACCCTCATCTTTGCTGACCCCCCCTATGCACTGCCCCAGCTCAGCCAGCTGCCCGACCTCGTGCTCAGCTCTGGCGCATTGGCCGACGGCGGACTCTTCGTCCTCGAGCACGGCAAGACCAAC
>JAGCTG010000065.1 GCA_017963785.1 Bacteroidaceae bacterium
GCGGGCATGGTGAAGGTCCAACTGCCGTCGCCATTGTCGGTGGCAGCAGTGCCGTTGACAGTTACGTTAGTGAGAATGTAACCGACAGCGGGGCTGAGAGTAACAGTGGAATTGGAGGCGTAGTACGTCACGTTGTTGTAGGTAACGCTCTCGGTGGCTGCTGATACACTGACGTTGGCAGGCAGCGTGAGGGTGTGGGCGCTGCGGGCACCGTCGCAGTCGGCATTATTTAGTCCTATGTCGATAGTTTTTGTGGTGCCGCTTTTGGTGAGAGAGCAGTTATGATAGTAGTTGTTTTTATGGGTTCCAGCGTCCTTATATCCTATGACAGCACCGCCATGTACATCCGCGGTGATGGAAGTGTTGAGTACTAGGCAGTTTTCTATGGTGGAATTACCATTTATTTGTCCCGAGATGCCACCGACATTCCAGTAGCCAGTGATGCGGGCGTCATTGAGAATGACGTTCTTTACAGTAGCACCATATACACGGCCGAAGGGACCTTGAAATGCTTCATTGGGCTTATAGATGCGGATGCCGCTGACGGCGTGTCCGTCGCCGTCGAAGATTCCGCAGAAAGCATGATAAACATTACCGATGGCGGTATAGTTGTTCTCAGTGTCGCTGTCGCCGTGAGTGTAGGTGATGTCAGCACCCAGCTTGAAGTATGTATCTGGGAATTCGCTGGTACCATTATTGACGTAGGTAGCGAGCATGTGGAGGCCTGCGGTGGTGGTGATGATGTAGGGATGCTGCTCGGTGCCGTCAGCTCCGCCAGCCATGCCCCATAAGTCAGTCCACTGGGCATAGAGGGTAAAGGTGGCGCCGTCATCAGGCGTGAGGTTGCTGACGCTCTGGCCGTCGGTGTAGCTAGTGCCCGTGCCGTTGGCTTGGGTGTTCCAACCGTTGAAGATGTAGCCTGTAGCGGCGGAGAAAGTATTGGTGGTGAGGTTCTTAGTTTCGCCGTAGGTGAAGGACATATCACTCATGTTGCCTGAGCCGCCATTAGCATCGAAGTGGACGGTGTAGGTGTTGGTCCTCCAGTTGGCGGTGTAGCTCTTATCTTCAGTGGAGCCAGCGGGGATGGTGACGGTGGTCTCGGGAGTGGTGCCGTTGCTGCCTGTCCAGCCCGTGAAGGTGTAGCCAGTCTTGGTAGGCGTGTCGAGGGTGATGTCGGGAGTCTCTACGGTGTAGGAGTTGTTGGTGGTCGTGAAGGTAGCGCCGTCAAGACCTTCATAGGTAATATTATAGGTATTTATCGTCCAGTTGGCGGTGTAGCTCTTGTCGCCGTGCGAGTACTGGGCTATCTGGACATCGGTGCTGGCCGTGGTGCCGTTGCTGCCTGTCCAGCCATCGAAGGTGTAGCCGGTGCGTGTGGGGTTATTCAGCGTGAAAGTGGCCGTCTCGTAGGTGTAGGTTGTGGGGTTCGCAGTAGCCACGCTGCCGCCGTCCAGGTCGTAGTTGATTGTGTAGGCGTAGCTGGCATCGAGAGTACAAAGGTTGCTGCCGGTGATGGTGCCGGCGAAATTGTTGCCAGCCAAATCGGTAATGGTGCCGCTGTAGCCAGTTATATTGAGCGAGCCAGTGGCGCTGTTGCCGATGGTGCCCTTGAAGGTCAGGACGTTGCTGCCTGAGCCTGTGTTGTAGCTGAGTGTTCCCCAGTTAGTGTTGAGCTTGGCATTGCTGCTGGTCACAATCTCTTTGAAAGCTACTGATACATATACGGTATTGCCTTTGGCGTGGTAGCCTGGGGCAACGGAGATATCAAGCGCGGTGGGCGCGGTGGCGTCGATGGCCTGGATGTGGGCGACGGTGTTTTTCGCAACCCAATCGTCTTTGTCAGTACCCGAAGCATTGTAGCGAACATAGAGGGATGAAAGGTCGAGGGGGATAATCAGTCGCCCGTCAGATGCGCGGCTGTTGTTGAATATCTGTTTATGGAGATTGTAGCCTGAGCCATGCCCCCAGGGGTTGGTGGCTCCTTCATTGTTATTTGCAGAAGTTACGGGGAAAGTATAGCTTTTGTATTCAGTGTCAGCATTGCCGTCCTTATGTTCGAAGCCTGCGACGTACTTGGCGTAGGAACAGTCGCCAGGGTTGCCATCGCCTGCACCAGTGTCAATGTTGGAGGTGGACTGATTGGCGTAAATCTGGACGTACTGCCAGCCGTCATTTACTTCCTTGCACTGGAAGGTAAGCGTCATGCGCAGCTGGGCGCCGACTTGCTGGAAGTAAGCCTTGGGCGCAGCATTGTTGAAGTAGTTGTCAACGGTCATGGAGTGGTAGCCTTGGGCATAGCCGGCATCGGTCACACTGATTTCGCCGCTTCTGATGGTTATGTCCTTGACGTTGAAAGCTCCACTGCTGGGAACGCTGGTGCCGGTGGTGAAACTGCGAGTACAATCCTTCAAGAGGAAGCCACCCTGGTCTGTGACCTCAAGCTTGTAGTTGCGTGAGGTGCCGTTCTGGAATATATAGGCAGCGTTGTCAGCGTCCATCTCTTTGATGGTGACGGACTTGCTGGTTTCGGTTGCGGCAAAGGTGAAAGTGCCGCTCAGAGCCGACATTTGCTGCGAGGTAGCGATATCGCCGCCGTTGATTTGCGCTACTACGAAGTGCCGACCAGCGTAGGCACTGAGACCGACGAAGCGATAGAGCACGGTTTCGGATTTGCTTGTGTCACCGCTGCGGGAGATGGTGAATGTGGTGTATGTGCCGCTCGTGGAAGAAGAAATGGTCCATGTATTGGCGGCCCATGCGCTCTGGCCTACTGTGAGTGCTGCTATGGTGAGGAGCAACGAGAGGGTTTGTTTTAATAGTTTCATTATGTTAATTAACTGTTTACGATTTATTTTCGATTTAGTTTTTTGGCTATTTATTAGTTGCTACTTCCCGTAAGATACAAGAAGTAGGGCAAAGGTACAATATTTCATTGAAATATCGTGCCTTATAGGATAACTTTTTATTATTTACTTTCCGTAACCGATGATTTGGCCATTGACGGCGATGCCCTGGGCGTTGATGAGGAGCCGCTCGTCGGGGCGCGAGCCGCTGTAGAAGATGATTTGTGCCTTTCCGTCGGTGTCGGTGACGAGCGAGGGATTCCAATAGAGGGTGCGGCGGTGGTCCGTGGGGGTGGGAATGTCGTGCTGGCGATAGTCAGGGCTATAGAAGTCTGTGCAGAGGGAGTAGCCGTGGAGATTGATCCAGCGTGTGCCGCGCTTGTACTCATTGGGGATGTTGAGCTCGGGATCGGAGTAGAGGAAGAACACTACGTATGGGCTGGGCGTGAGGGCACCGGGCTTTTCGAAGGCCTGCAGCGCTACCCTGTTTGCTACAGCCTCGTTCTCGACGATGGAGAGCCACTTGTATTGATTCATAAAATAGGTGCTCATATCGCTGGAGAGGAGTGCGTTGTGGAGGTTGTTGTCCACCACTACTATCACATTCTTGCCGCGATACCACATCTCGCCGGTATAGAGATCGTAGTAGAAGAGAGGATTGCGCTCCATGAGCCAGTCGCGGAGGTAGGGCACGCTGTTGCCTTGGTCGAGGTAGGTGTCGAGTTCGTCGTGCAGATTGTAGAAGCAGGCAGCGCCGTCCTTGGTGGCGTCTGCTCCGCCCAACCATGAGAAACGGGCACCCGGGTGGTAGCCGAGGGTGCGCCTGCCAGTGATCTTGACCTCGCCAAGCTGGATGATTCTGGAGACATAGTCGGGAATAGTGTCTTTCCATTCGAAGGTGTCGGCCTCTCGGGTGAGAGCCTCGGTGCGAGTGTCAAGAATAGTGGTGGCGGGCTCGAGCTGCAGCGGCTCGTAGGGCTTGGGAGTTGGCGAGAAGTTGCGATTGAGAACGAAGTCGGTGTACACGCGCTTGTCCTTACGGTTGGTGACGGTCATGATGCTGGTGGCATCGCCGTTGAAATCGGGCAGCTGCACGGCGAAGTAACCAGTGCTGTCGGTGGGAATGTCAAACATCTTGGTGCCGTTGATGGTTTGCATCAGGAAGTTGATGTCGAGGCTGCCCTCGCGGGCGAGGTTTTTGTTGGCGGTGCGTGTGGGGGTGAGGCTGCCGATGAGTGTGAGGCCTTCCTCGCACGGCTGCTTGAGCACGAAGGGCTCCACTCCGCTCATTTCCTGCCAGCTGTAGCGGCGCCAGCCCTGCACCATGAGCAGGAGGTCGAGAGCCTGGCGATGGGCGGGGTCGTCGGCCTCAAAGTAGTAGTCGGGGTTGGCGATGTAGCCCTTGAGGTCGGAGGCAAGAAGCATCTCGGCCATGAGGCTGGCAGCAGGCGGTGCTATCTCGGTAGCGGCATCGCGCACGGCGAGGGAGAAGTCGGCCTGCAGGGGCTGACCTTCACTATCGCGGAGGTCGATGTCAAGCACCACGGGCTCGAAGGGATGGTAGATGTCCTGGTTCTGACGGATGGTCATCTGGGGCGCGGCGTCGCGCGGTTCCACCCAAGCGAGTCGCTCGCTGAGCACCTCGCCCTGGTCGGTGAAGAGGGTAATTTGGGCAATTCCATCGTGCAGTTTGTCGTAGGGGATGTTGACTTGCTTCTCCTTCTCGAGGACTACCGTATTAAAGTATAGCAGTGCGCCGCGGCATGTGACGCTGAGGCCTAGCGTGCGCCCGACCATGGCGTCGGAGGAGCGGAGTGTGATGTCGAGGCCGTTCTCGCGGGTGGAAGCGACCTGTATGTCGGTGCCCTCGCTACGTGCCTCGGGCAGGGCGAAGCGCTCCAGGTCGCAGCCCTCCACATTGGCGAGGACATAGGCGCCGTCTTGCTGCTCGGGCAGGGAAAAGACACCCATTCCATCGTGGAGAACGGTGGACTTCATTATCTCTTTGCCATCGGCGGAGCAGATGGTGAGCTCGCCGTAGAGGGGAAGGCCGTCGCGGTCGGTGAGCTTATAGGCTATGCGAGAGGGCACTCCCTTGGTGATGTTGCCGCCCTCGGGATAGAAGGTGAGCAGGAGGTCGTTGCCCTTCTGAGTGGTCTTCTCCAGGACTGGCTCTGGGGCCATGCGGCTAGTGGCGCGCTTGGTCTGGGCGTAGTCGTGGTAGGGCATGGTGAGGCCCGTGAAGTTGACGGAATCCTCGGGCTGGGCGTAGATGGGGAAGACGCGGCTGAAGAGGTAGGCATCGTCCCAGTTGAGCATGGCGCGGGTGTAGGCGCGCACCTGGTAGTAGCCAGCATGGCATAGCATGGGGTCGAGCTCGAAGTCGCCGTAGGTGCGGCCGTTGTCAACCTTGAGAGTCTTGCGCTCCATCAATTCGCCGTCGGGATTGAGCAACTCGACATAGAGCACCTTGCTCATGTCGGTGGGTAGCAGGCTGGCGGCCTTAAAGACGTAGGCCTTGAACCAGAGGCGCTCGCCAGCAATGTAGCCGTTGTTATCGAGATGGAGATAGACCTTCTCCTGCGTAAAATTGTTGTTGTAGGTCAGCATGTTGCCTGCAAACTGTGCGAAACGCTGGAGGGAAGCGTCGTTCGACGATTGACTATTGACGATTGACCATTGCCAATTAAGAATTAAAAGTAAGAGTAGTGCTTTTTTCATTGTTGTGGATTTTTCGGTACAAAGTTAGAACAAATAGTGTAATTATTCTCTTTTTATATATATAAATATGGTAGGGAAGAAAAAAATGATTAACTTCGCGGCACTAAAAAAACTATTTTTACTAACAACAACAATACTGTAATGGAAAACAAAAAACTTTTTTCTGATTTCGCGCCAGTTAGCAAGCAGGAATGGATTGACAAGATCCAGGTGGACCTGAAGGGTGCCGATTTCAACAAGAAAATGGTTTGGCGCACTAATGAAGGATTCAGTGTGCAGCCGTTCTATCAGCAGGAGGACGTGAAGGACCTCCCCACGATGAACGCCCTGCCCGGCGAGTTTCCTTATGTACGCGGCAACAAGGCCGACGAAAACACATGGTTTGTGCGCCAGAACATTGAGTGCGAGTGTCCGAAAGAGGCCAACAAGAAGGCTCTGGACATTCTCAACAAGGGCATCGACTCGCTGGGATTCTGCATCCCGGGCGAGAGTGTGAGTGCCGACTACATTGAGACTCTGCTCGACGGCATCTATGCCGACTGCGTGGAGCTCAACTTCCGCACCTGCCAGCGCCACACGGTGGAACTGGCTAACATTCTGGCCGCCTACTTCGACAAGAAGGGCTACGACAAGGCCAAGATACAAGGCTCTATCAACTTCGACCCGATAGAGAAGATTCTGACTAAGGGCAAGGACCTCACTGCCCTCGTGGCTGATGCCAAGGCTGCAGTAGAGGCCCTGAAGGATTATCCTAACTTCCGCACCATTGGAGTGAACGCCCTGAGCCTGACCAACAGCGGTGCGTTCAGCTATCAAGAGCTCGGCTATGCTCTGGCTTGGGGCAACGAGTATCTGCAGCTGCTGGTGGACGCCGGTGTGGATGCCTGCGAGGCTGCCAAGAACATTAAGTTCAACCTTGGTATCAACGGCGTGTATTTCATGGAGATAGCCAAGTTCCGCGCTGCCCGTATGCTGTGGGCTCAGATTGTGAGCCAGTACACGGACTGCAAAGAGGCTGCCAAGATGCATGTGTGCGCCACCACCACGACCTACAACCTGACTCTCTTCGACAGCTATGTGAACATGCTGCGCACCCAGACGGAGACGATGTCTGCGGCCCTGGCCGGAGTGGAGAGCATCGTGGTTACTCCGTTTGACGAGACTTTTGAAGTGCCTACCGACTTTGCCGAGCGTATCGCCCGCAACCAGCAGCTGCTGCTGAAGGAGGAGTGCCACTTCAACAAGATAGTGGATGTGGCCGGAGGAAGCTACTTCCTCGAGCACCTCACCGACGCCCTGGCCGAGCAGGCTTGGAAGCTCTTCCTCAGCGTAGAGGAGGAGGGCGGCTTCTTGAAGGCTGCCAAGGAAGGTAAGATACAAGAGGCCATCAACGAGACTAACAAGACCCGCCACGCCAATGCCGGCAAGCGTAAGGAGTTTATCCTCGGCACC
>JAGCTG010000066.1 GCA_017963785.1 Bacteroidaceae bacterium
AATGGCAAAGCCTCCGTTCTTACATGCGAGATGGCCGACGTGAACGGAGATGATGATGTGAACAGTGCCGATGTGGTGCGTATATACAACAGCATTATCTCCGGACAGCACATAATCAACGACTTTAAGCCCAACAACGAGTTTGCCTGCGATACACTCCTCGCAGGCGATATTCTGCGGCTTTCGGAGCATTATGTTCGCGAGAACTCTCGCATACATGCCATGGTGAGGACGCTTGATGGGACTCCTATTAACGGCGCCGTATATGTGGGGCGCGGCTATGAGGCATGG
Organism: Bacteroidaceae bacterium; assembly: GCA_017963785.1. GTDB lineage: Bacteria > Bacteroidota > Bacteroidia > Bacteroidales > Bacteroidaceae > UBA6382. The sequence continues at coordinate 292 of JAGCTG010000066.1, forward strand.
TATGGCACCTACCTTAAGATAACGCACGACACGGTGCAGATTCTCCGACGTAGTGAGACGGAGGAAATTGTCGATCGCACAAGGGCTCACGGACTGGACATCACAGATAGCCTCGCAGTGAGCATTTGCTGCGACAATGACATAGGAAAAATAACCCTCAGTTCGGGAGGCCGGGATTTTACTATGAAATGTAGTTGGAATGGCGGCAGCGCACCGTTTGTCCTCAATGATACACAGCAGCCGATGGCCACTACGCTGCGTTTCTCTAATCCTGATTATTTGTATGATATATGGCTCATCGGCGACAGTTATCTTACTCGTTCCGTCAATCGCTGGATTTATTATATATATGAGCGCGGCTATACTCATTGGCTTTCCGACCATCGCGCTGCAGCAACAGGCGAGATGGCGCTTAGATTCTTTAAGGCCAATCTTCAGATGGGCACTCCGCGTTTCGCACTCTGGCTTATCGGCATGAACGACGGTTCTGACTTTGATGCTCCTCGCAGTCGCTGGCTCTCAGCAACTAAAGAATTTATTGCCATATGTGAGGAGAATGGCATTACGCCTATTTTGCAGACCTTTCCCAATACTTTTATTACGAGCCTTCAAACTCTTAGGAGCCATCAAAAAAAGACAGAGTGGATTCGTAGCAGCGGCTATCGTTATATAGACCTTGCTGCTGCCATAGGTTCGCAGCCTGACGGCTATTGGGCTGAAGGCATGCAGGGGCCTGACGGCATCCATCCTACTCCTGAAGGTGCTCAGGTTATGGCCAATCAGGTTCTCAAAGATTTTCCCGAAATAGCGGAGTAGGGTGCAAACAAACTATTTGTTGCTGCTAAATGTTAGAAGTTTGGCGAGTTGTGGGGTAAGGGGGGTAATTGCGTCGTTGACGATATCATAGTCAGCGAGGGCGGCTTTTTGCTCTTGCGGCATTTGGAGAGAAATCCATTCGAGGGCTTTGTCGCGGGAGATATGGTCGCGGCGAATGATGCGACTGACTCTTGTTTCAAGGGGGGCAGTGACAGCCACTGTCACTGTGCAGTCGGCATTGAAACCGGACTCAAAGAGTAGCGCGCTTTCAATGGCGACGCAGTTAGTTTGTTGGTTCACAATCCAACGGTGCATGCGTTCACGTACGCGCGGGTGTACAATATTATTTATTTTATGGGCATACTCCGGACCGCGACAGACATAGTTGGCAATAACGGCCTTGACGGGCGCTCCTTCAGAGTCAATGGCTTCCGGGCCAAGCAGATTAATGAGTTCGCAGTGAATCTGTTCATTCTCCCGCATCTCCAGTTTGGCCTCGTCGTCGGTATAAAACACAGGGATGCCGCGCTCCTCCAGCAAGCCGCATACAAGACTCTTGCCACTGCCTATGCCGCCAGTGACACCGATAATTGACAATTGACGATTGACCATCAAAACTCGCTGTCTTCAATAATAAACTCCACTTCCTCGGGCACTATACGCACGTTACTTATGCCTTCGGGTTTTTTCTTGAGTGATAGGCGCAGACGGTTGGTGGTGTTGTCGGCCACCTCGTCGTAGCTGATGACGATGGCAAATTTGTCGGAGGTGATGTCGCGGTATTGCTTGAGCCCCACTTGACATACAACGTTGACAATTCCAGGGAAAGTCTTCAGCGTCTTGCCGGCAGGGAAGTTGGTGTGGTCGATGCGTACGGAGAGTGTCTTTTCGGTCATCTGGTCCACATTGATAGTGGCTTTTACCTTGTCGGGCACGGTCTTGGCTCCGCGTATTTTGGCGAGGCTTACATTGATTGTCTTGCGTTCGCTGAGACCTTCCTCTTCTACAGGCTCGGTATAGATGGCAGTTAGGGTGTCAAGAATCGCTCGTGTGGCATATACCTTCACGGTGGCGGGCGATGTGGTGCAACCTATGATGCAATAGAGCGAGTCGGCGGTGATATTGCCACTGACTTTCACAGGCACACTCTTGTTGAGTCCGAAGTTGTAGAAATACTCCAGCGTATCGGGGCTGAAACTGACAATGCTGGTGCTGCTTTGTAGACGCTTGACGATATTGCTTGTCAGTTCGCTGGTTAGTAGGGCCACGTGGCCTGAGCGTGTGTCGTAATCCTTGAAGTCGATGGTTATGCTGCCGAGACTATGGGTGTACCTATAGCGCAGCAACTGTCCGCCACGGTCTTTCACCCTGATGTTTATCTCGGTGGGCGGTGGAGTGGTGACGACCACATTCTCTGGCACATTCTTCAGCTTCACAGGCACGGCGATGTCCACTTCATAGACATCTTCCAAGGTCAGGAAGAGCCAGAAGCCTGCGGACAGGGCGAGAAAAAACAGGAAAGCCCAGAAGTTTCTGGTGAGCGAGCCCTTGAGAAACTTCTTGATTTTCCTGAATTTTTCTGCAGCAGACATAGTCTCTGTAAAGCTACTAAATCATGGTGAGCTATTTGCCCTGGCGGTCTTCGGCAGCACTGCCGGCGTTGGCGTAGATGGATGATTTCTCGATGGTGATCTTCACATTCTGCGCAATTTCGAGCACCACGGTGTTGTTGGCATCGTTCACCTCGCGGATGGTGCCATGCAGGCCACCGGCGGTAACTACCTGGTTGCCTACGCTGAGGCCGCGGCGGAACTCCTCGATCTTCTTCTGCCTGTTTTTCTGCGGGCGAATCATAAAGAAGTACATGATGGCAAAGATAGCCAGAATCATAATCCAGAAAGTCCATGGGCTTCCCTGCGGCTGGGCTTGGGCAGCGGGCTTAGCTGCCTGCAAAAGATTGATGAATAGCAACATAATTTTTCTATTTACAATTTAACAATTAACAATTTGGTTATTTACGTTTCCCCTAGGGGAATGAGAGGCGGTCTCTTTTTTTTACTTCAACAGTTTGCCTTGAGCGCGGAGGTCCTTGACGATATTGTCGAGGGTGCCGTTGATAAACCTCACGCTCTTTGGTGCACAGTATAACTTGGCAATATTGATGTACTCGTTGAGCGACACGTTGACCGCGATGTCGGGCATATTGGTTATCTCACCCAAAGCGGTAAGCATGATGGCTACATCCATCTTTGCCAATCGGCTGAAGTCCCAATTGCGTATGTGGGCAGTGATGAGTTCACGGTTCTGCTCTATGTCGCGCAGTGTCTGTACCAGCAGTTCGCGTCCGAAGGAGTGGTCGGCGCTGTTGTGGTATTGCTCCATCAAGGGTTGTTTGTCGCCGTTGGCTTCTTCAAAGCGCTTGATGGTCTTAAGCACAAAGGTGTCAATCACGAAGCGGTCGCAGTTCCAGTATATGCTCCACTCCTCCAGTGCCTCGTCCACCATGTCTTCATCGGCGATGTAGCGCTTGTAGAGAGTGCGCCACAATTCTCGGTCAGCCTCGTAGCTGCTGGTCTCGTCAGCCATATAAGCTTCATATTCGGGGCTGGCGACGATGACGTCGTATATGCTGCGCACCACATCCTCGTGGTCGGTCCACCGTAGCTCTTTGTGGTCGCGCGTGAAAGCCTCCAGCTTGCTGTTGCTCTCCAGTTGAAGGGCGAAGCGGTTCTCCACAAATTTGTCGCTGGGCAACTTTTTGACGCCACGGTCCTGGGCTTGCTGGCAGGCTATCTCATACTGCTGCTCGGCATAGTCGGTAACCTCGCATATCAGGTTGAGCATGTGGTGGTAGAGGTGGTAAGCCTGAGCCAGGCTCTGTTCCATCTCTTTCACTATATCCTCCAGATTCTTGCCCTCGTTAAGAAGGTCGGCATACACCAGCTGCACTGCCTTAATCCTTATCAATTCTCTGTTAATCATGGTCTGAAAACTATGCATGCCGCTGCATGCGCAAGATTTACGGTGCAAAAATAGTAATTATTTAGAAGAAAGTGGCATTGGAACTGGGGAGAATTGATTTTTTCCTTACAAAAAAGTGAAAATAGGCCTTCTGTTATCCTTCTGTCTGCCAAAATGGCAGATTTCCGTTTTGGTACAAAGAATGAAATAGTTAGGTGTGAGAAATCAAAAAAAACGAGATATTATGAATTTAGACAAATTTACAATCAAAGCAAGTGAGGCTCTGCAGAAAGCAGTGCGCAAGGCACAGTCTGCGGGGCAGCAGGCTGTGGAGCCAGAGCACCTCTACTGGGGCATCCAGGAGGAGGGCGACAGTGTGCTGGGCTTTGTTTATGGCAAGCTCGGCGTCAATGGCGAAGGTCTGCGCAAGGCGGTGGAGGCCCAGTTGGGTACTCTGCCCAAGGTGAGTGGTGGCGAGCCGTATCTCAGCCGCGACAGCCATAAAGTGGTGGAGCATGCCGAGGCTCTGGCCCAGAAGATGGGCGATGAGTTTACGGGCATTGAGGTTCTGCTGCTGGCAATGCTGGAGGTGGACTGCACCATGAGCCGTCTGCTCAAGGATGCCGGCGTGACCAAGGACGGTCTGCTGAAGGCTGTACAAGAGCTGCGTGGCGGTGAGAGCGTGAAGTCGGCCAGCGCCGAGGAGAACTACCAGTCGCTGGAGAAGTACGCTCGCGACCTTGTCAAGGCAGCCCGCGAGGGTAAGCTCGACCCCGTGATAGGTCGCGACGATGAGATACGCCGTGTGCTCCAGATACTGAGCCGTCGTACCAAAAACAATCCTATCCTGCTAGGCGAGCCAGGCACCGGCAAGACCGCCATCGTGGAGGGACTGGCTGAGCGTATCATGAAAGGCGATGTACCCGAAAACCTCAAGAACAAGCGCGTGCTCTCGCTCGACATGGGAGCCCTGCTGGCCGGTGCCAAGTATAAGGGCGAGTTTGAGGAGAGGCTCAAGAGCGTTGTGAAGGAGGTGGAACGCAGCAATGGCGAGATAATCCTCTTTATAGATGAGATACATACGCTCGTGGGCGCAGGTGGCGGCCAGGGCGCCATGGATGCTGCCAACATCCTCAAGCCTGCTCTCAGCCGCGGCGAACTGCGTAGCATCGGTGCCACCACCCTCGACGAGTATCAGAAATACTTTGAGAAGGACAAGGCGCTGGAGCGCCGCTTCCAGACTGTGATGGTGGACGAGCCGACGGTGGAGGATAGCATCTCCATACTGCGCGGACTGAAGGAGCGCTACGAGAATCACCATAAGGTAAGGATTCAGGACGACGCCGTGATTGCAGCCGTCACGCTTAGTGACCGCTATATCAGCAATCGTTTCTTGCCTGATAAGGCTATCGACCTTATGGATGAGGCCGCTGCTAAGCTGCGCATTGAGCGCGACTCTATGCCCGAAGAACTGGACGAGATCAACCGCCGTCTGGGACAATTGGAGATAGAGCGTGAGGCCATTAAGCGTGAGAATGATGAGGCCAAGCTCACCCAACTCTCTGCCGAGATAGCCAACTTGCAGGAGGAGCGCAGCCAGATGCAGGGCAAGTGGCAGCATGAGAAAGACCTTGTCAACAAGATTCAGCAAAACAAGCAAGAGATAGAGACCCTGCGCTTTGAGGCCGACCGCGCCGAGCGTGAGGGCAACTACGCCAAGGTTGCTGAGATTCGCTACGGCAAACTGAAGTCTCTCGAGGACGAGATTAACCATATACAGAGCCAGCTTGCCGAGGCCCAGAGTGGCAGTGCGATGATAAAGGAGGAAGTTACCGCTGACGACATTGCCGAAGTGGTCAGCCGTTGGACTGGAGTGCCTGTGCAGCGCATGCTGCAGAGTGAGCGAGAGAAGCTGCTCCACATGGAGGAGGAACTCCATCGCCGTATTATTGGCCAGGACGAGGCCATCAGCGCTGTGAGCGACGCCGTGCGCCGCAGCCGTGCCGGAGTGCAAGACCCCAAACGGCCTATCGGTTCCTTTATCTTCATGGGTACCACCGGTGTGGGCAAGACCGAGCTCGCTAAGGCTTTGGCAGACTATCTTTTCAACGACGAGACGATGATGACTCGCATCGATATGAGCGAGTATCAGGAGAAGTTCAGTGTCACCCGTCTCATCGGTGCGCCTCCGGGCTATGTGGGCTACGACGAGGGAGGCCAGCTTACCGAGGCTGTCAGGCGCAAGCCATACAGCGTGGTGCTCTTCGATGAGATAGAGAAAGCCCATCCTGATGTGTTCAATATCTTGCTGCAGGTGCTTGACGACGGCCGTCTTACCGACAGCAAGGGTCGCACAGTCAACTTCAAGAACACCATAATCATCATGACCAGCAATCTGGGCAGCCACTACATCCAGGAGCAGACTGCGCAGATGGCAGGCAAGAGCGAGGCCGCACGTAGCGAGATAATGGAGCAGACCAAGCTCAAGGTGATGGATATGCTCAAGCAGCAGATAAGGCCGGAGTTTATCAACCGTATCGATGATATAATTCTCTTCCAGCCTCTCACCCGCGAGCAAGCCGATGACATCGTGCGTCTGCAGATAGCTCAGGTTAATAAGAACCTCCGTGCCAACGGCGTAACGCTCAACGTTACCGACGCCGCAGTGCATCAGCTGGGCGAGTGGGGCTTCGACCCCGAGTTTGGCGCACGTCCCATCAAGCGTGCCATACAGCGCTATCTGCTCAACGACCTCAGCAAGGCAATTCTTGCCGATACATCCCTCGACAAGACAAAACCCATCCTGGCAGATGTGCAAGATGGCAAGATAGTCTTCCGCAACGAGTAAAGGTAATGATACAGCAGTTGGCACAGCCAGCCATTTTTGCCCCTCTATGTTTTCTATTCATAGATTTCATAGATTTCATAGAAAATAGAATAGCGCCCCGATAATTGTCGGGGCGCATTCCCTTTGTAGCGGTTAGCGTTACGCTGCTGCAGTTCGTTGTTCTCCTCGCGCATCCTGCGCCATTTCTCTGTAATTGAAATTATTTCCTTCCATAGTGTATTTTTTAAGGTGTAAACTGTCTGCGAGGTTACGAAAAACTGTGCATTTTTTGTCTGCTTTAACAAGGTATTTTTTGAAAACGTTTCGCAACGTTTCGCAGCGACACATTTTTTGCCCTCCGCAAACATCGGCCACCAAAGGGTTTGCGAAAAAACGTTTCGTTTGTGTCGACACGTTTTTCGAAACACAAACACCTCTCTCCACAAACCTTCTATACTCTCTATAGTGAATTATATATATATAATTTTATTCAAAAAGTAAATACTGATAATCAGCCCCTTAGCTTCAGAGCCTTCCCCAAGAACAGGGTAATTTCAAAAATGTGCCGCGCCACAAACGGCACAAACGGCACAAACGAAACGTTTTCCCCATCTCGCGCCCCGGAAAACGCATCTCCCACCCTGGAAGTCCCCTCTCCCGTCCCTCCCCAGACTCTTAGATTTCATATCCAGACTCCAAGATTTTACGCGCAGACTCCAAGATTTCCTCCCCAGACTTTACTGAGTAAAAATGTTTTTTTCTATAAGAAAATTTGCTGTTTCATAAAAAAGTGCTAATTTTGCACCCGCTTTTTAGGCTACATTACGTGTGATGGCAGATTAAGCTAGAGAAAAGCCCTTCTCCAACTCCCCTCTTAATGGAGAGAAACAGGGTAGAGAAATTAACTTAATTCAGAGTAACACAAAACTTAAAGAAATGAAGACATTTGAACTTAAGGGCACTGCCCGTCAGGCTGGTGGCAAGAAGGCTGCCAAGGTGCTGCGCGCTACCGGCGCAATTCCGTGTAACCTCTACGGCGGTCAGAAGGACGCCGATGGTAAGGCTGTTGCCACCAGTTTCAGCGTAACCTTTGAGGCTGTACGCAAGCTGATTTACACTCCTGAGATTTACGTTGTTAATCTCGATATCGACGGCAAGGTATGCAAGGCCGTGATGAGAGAGTTGCAGTTCCACCCCGTGAAGGACAACGTGCTCCACATCGATTTCTATCAGATTACCGACGACAAGCCCATCGTTATGGCAGTTCCCGTCACCTATACTGGCCACGCCATTGGTGTGCGTGAGGGTGGTTCGTTCCGCTCGCTGACCCGCAGCCTTAAGGTGAGGGCTACTTACGACAAGATTCCCGAGCGTTTGACTATCGACATCTCTGATCTTGCTATCGGCAAGTCAATCATCGTGGGCGACCTCGAGTTTGAGGGTCTGGAGATAGTAACTCCCAAGCAGGCTCTCGTTTGCACCGTCAAGGCTACCCGCAACTCCAAGTCTGCCGAGGAGGAGACTGAGGAGGCTGCCGAGGCTGCTGAGGCATAAGCTTAAAGCAATGTTGAATTTTTTGAGAAAAATATTCTCGAGGGATAAACATCAGACTGAAGAGATGAATTATTTGGTTGTTGGGCTTGGCAACATCGGCAACGAGTACGCAGGCACACGCCACAATATTGGATTTATGGTATTGGATGCTCTTGCCGGGGCATCCAATATCGCTTTTGAGGACAAGCGATACGGCTTTGTCGCGGAGATGCGGCTGAAGGGTCACAAGGTGGTGCTGCTCAAGCCCTCCACCTATATGAACCTGAGTGGCAATGCTGTGCGCTATTGGGTGAAGCAGCGAAAGATAGAGTTGGAGCGCCTGCTTATCATAAGCGACGATCTGGCTTTGCCGTTTGGCACCCTCAGGATGAAGCCTTCGGGCAGCGAGGGCGGACACAACGGACTGAAGAGCATCACGCAGTGTCTGGGCACTGACCAGTATGCTCGTCTGCGTTTCGGCATCGGCAATGAGTTTGCGCGCGGTCATCAGGTGGATTTCGTGCTCAGCCCCTTTGACGAGGCGGAGCTGGCTGCCATGGATGAAAGGGTGGGCAAGGCATGTGAGGCGGTGAAGGCATTCGTGCTCAGCGGCGTGCAGTTCGCTATGAACAATTATAACAACAAATAGTACGTCTATAACCATTAACCCTTAACCAATAACCTTTTCATAGTGGAGGCACGACTCGACAAATGGCTATGGGCGGCGCGTATCTTTAAGACACGCACTATCGCTGCTGACGCATGCAAGAACGGCCGCATCACCAAGGGCGGAGCGCGCCTGAAGGCGTCGCACCTTGTCAAGGAGGGCGACGTTATCGATGTGCGCAAGCCACCTGTCACATACTCGTTCCGCATACTCAAGGCCATAGAGAAGAGAGTGGGAGCAAAGATGCTGCCCGAGATATTGGAGAATGTTACTGCGCCTGAGCAATACGAGCTGCTGGAGATGAGCCGCATAAGCGGATTTGTGGGCAGAGCCCGTGGCACGGGGCGTCCCACGAAGAAAGACCGCCGTGCACTCGATGACTTCAACACACCGGTTTTCATTGACACCGACTTCGATTTTGACGAAGATTAGCGGGATTTATTCCTACTTTTGATATTTTTTGCTAATTTTGCAACGAAATAGCTTAGGTGGCATAGGTAGCTTAATGGCTTAGGTAGCTTAGGTAGTATAGCCCCGAAGGGGCGACGGATAACAGACAGGGGTGCAACCCCTGGTACGGATACGAACAAAAACAAGCCCTGAAAGGGCGGCACAAGTGTCGTACCTTCGGCACTAAAATATATATCGGATTACTGCAGGGGTTACGCCCTCGGGCTCACCGCCTGCCTGTGTTCTTTCGCCCCTTTGGGGCTTAGGTAGCTTAAATATCTATAACCAATAACCTATAACCAATAACCTTTAAGATTATGGCATTAGAAAAGACACTTGTGTTGCTCAAGCCGTCGGCTGTGCAGCGCGCATTGATTGGCGAGATTATTTCCATTTTTGAGAAAAAAGGCCTGCGTATAGCAGCGCTGAAGATGATACAGCTTGACGACGAGATGCTCTCTGAGCACTACGCCCATCTGGCAGACAAGCCCTTCTTCCAGAGACTCAAGGACAGCATGACGGCGGCTCCCGTGGTGGCCATGGTGTTGGAAGGCGTCGAGGCTATCAATGTAGTGCGCACCATGACCGGTGCCACCAACGGACGCAATGCGTTCCCCGGCACCATCCGCGGAATATACTCTATGAGCAAGCAGGAGAACATCATACACGCCAGCGACGGACTGCGCTCGGCGATAATGGAAATCAAGCGGTTCTTCAAGGACGAAGAAATCTACGAATGGAAGCAGACCTGCTTCCCGCTACTCTACTCAGAGGAAGAAGCGTAAGAATATTATCTCTAACCACTAACCTATAACCTATAACCTTTTATCATGCTTGCCAACTATATTGAGCAGATAGAGATAGAGAGCCTGTGGAGTGGCCGTCGCCATATCCGCTGGCAGCTACGCCCCGATGTCAATATCCTGAGCGGAGTGAACGGTATGGGCAAGACAACCATACTCAATCGCTTGGTCAGCGAGCTCAAGGCCCTGAACGAGGCTGTGCCCAGCACGTCGCTACGTGAGCCGCGCTCCACCTCCGTGCATATCACCCTGGCTCCCCACGAGGCTACAGAGGTGCGCTTCGACGTGGTGCGCAGTTTCGACAACACGATGATTCCTACCTCGTTGGCTGCCAAGATAACCGATGGCATTATCCGCTCCGAGCTCGACTGGCATCTCTACGAGTTGCAGCGCCGCTATCTTGACTATCAAGTCAATATCGGCAACCAGATGATAGAGATACTCACCCGCGGAGGAGCAGATGCCCAGCAGGAGGCCATGCAGGTGAGCCGTGCCAAGACTGATTTCCACGACACTATCGACTCGCTGTTTAGCGAGACGATGAAGACCATCGACCGCACCAGCAATGAGCTCACCTTCCTACAGTATGGCGAGCGGCTGTCGCCCTATCGTCTCTCGTCGGGCGAGAAGCAGATGCTCATCATCCTGCTCACCGTGTTGCTGCAAAACAATCAGCCATACGTCTTGCTCATGGACGAGCCCGAAGCCAGTCTGCACATAGAGTGGCAGCAGCGCCTCGTGACCATCATCCGCAAGATGAACCCTAACGCACAGATAATCCTTACCACCCACTCGCCCGCCCTCATCATGGACGGTTGGCTCGACGCCGTCACCGAAGTAAGCGACATCGTGGTGGAGGAATGAAAAAGGTTATAGGTTATTGGTTATAGGTTATAGATAATTGTGAAGAATATCAACAGATACATCACCAGCGACTATGTCAAGGCAGCGCAACGCTTGCGCGGCCGGAGCAAGCGTCGCAAGGTGGTGGCATACGTTGAGAGCTACGACGACATATTCTTTTGGCGCACCCTGCTCAGCGAACTGGAAACGGAGCAGATGTATTTTGAGGTGATGCTGCCCTCGCGCACCACATTGCAGAAAGGAAAGAAGACGGCGCTGCTCCACGCCTTGGCCAAGGGACTGGGGCGCGATATGATAGTGTGTGTGGATGCCGACTACGACTACCTGCTCGACGGCAGCACGCGCTCATCGGAAGAGGTGTGCCACAACGATTACGTGTTTCACACCTACACCTACGCCATCGAAAACTATCAGTGCTACGCCCCCTCGCTCCACGGCGTGTGCGTGATGGCCACGCTCAACGACGACCACTCGCTGATAGACTTCGAGGCATTCATGGCTGAGTATTCGCGCATCATCCATCCGCTCTTTGTATGGAATGTGTGGGCATACCGCTATGGCCATTTCAAGGAGTTCCCTATGGCAGACTTCGCTCTGATAGCCACCCCCGGAAGCGTGGATATCTTTAATCCCGAAACAGCGCTCGCCCGTCTGCAGCACAAGGTCGATGTCGCTGTCTCGCGCCTCCAGCAGAAGTTTCCAGAAGGGGCGGAGACCTATCAGCCGCTGATGAACCGCTTGGCAGAGCTGGGCGTCACCCCCGAAACCACCTATCTTTATATGAGAGGCCACGATCTGTTGGAAAAAATCGTAGCACCCCTGCTTGAGAACGTGTGCAACATTCTGCGCCGCCGTCGTCAGAAAGAGATAAAGAATCTCGCCGTCCACTCCACACAGCGCCAGAATGAGCTTGCCGGCTATCAGCACTCCGCAGCCTCTCCCACCGAGATGCTCCGCAAGCACACCGACTACCGCCGCTGCCCCCTCTACAAGCAGATACAGAGCAACATCGTGGAGCAATGCCTCGCGTAAAAACGGCAATTCTACTTAACGTTATTGTACTGCACGCACGGGAAGCCCGACTCCGCGCGCCTGGTGTACCTGGACGAAGTCGGTGTTGCTGTCCTCGGGACTCTCTCCGTCGATGGGGTCATACCAATAGTTGTGATGGCTGGCGGCGGCATTGGGTTCGAGTATCATTCCCTGGAAGGCGTTTACCGATGTCGCGGTCCAGTACTCGAGGGCGTTGTACTTGTCGTAGAGGAAGTCGCTCTCGACTTTTCTGCCGCAGTAGGGGATGAATATCTTCCTGCCGTTGGAGGAGGTTATCCTGAGGCCCGGTGTGCCGTTGAGCCTGTCGGCTGTCTTGGTGACGGCGCTGCGGTTGAGTCTCTCGAAGTATTCCATGGTGGGCATGTGCCACTGGCCGCCCCATGCGGTGCGGGCCACGTCGTAGGCGGGAAGGAGTTCCGCGCGGTCGTTCCACATTCCCCATTTGTATCCCCACACCTCGGCGCCCTCGTCGTTTGTGCCCCAGACGGTGGCTGTCTCGTTTTCGGGCGTGGCTCCATAGAAGCTGAGTTGCTTGGTGCCGCCCCAGCTGTAGTAGCCGCCGGTCTCCCACGGTGCGGATGCCCCGACATTGCAGCAGGCCCACTTGCCGCCGTCTCCCATGTCGATGAGGTGGGGGTGGTTGCTGTCGGGGCAGTAGTGGTTGAGCACCGCCTCGTCGGGCAGCGGCTTGGGTGTGCAGACTATGGGGCGCACGTACTTGGAGAACCATGGGACCTGGCCTCTCTGCTTGTTGTAGGAATAGTCTGTGATGGTGGTTTGCGACGGGTCATAGAAGTGGGCGATGGAGTAGTAAACGTAGCCGGTCTCTTCGTACCAGTCCTCTATCCATTTGCCGTAGTCGTTGTAGTAGCCCCACAGGCGCTCCGTCTTGTGCTCGGAGGTGTAGTAGTCGATGAAGTCGTCGGCCCAGAGGTAGAGGACGTTGCCGTTGGAGGCCTTGACTTTTCTTACGTACACTCCGTCTATCATGGTCCACTCGTAGGGGAGGTCAAGCAGCGCGTGCATCTGGTCGTCGTTGGGCATACACCAGGTGGTGCCCCAGTTGACGGTGGCCACATCGTTTTCTGTCTGGGCTATGTCGTCGCCTATGTCTTTCCAGCCGTAGTCGGACTTCTCGTCGCGGTGGGGGTAGTGCTGCCATGTGAAGGGATAGGCGTCCCAGTCGTGAGCCCATTCGGACGGGTAGTGCATTTTGGGGTCGCCCCATGCGCATTGCGCGCCTTTTTCCCATGGCAGCGAGGCCCCGAGGTCGCAGCACGCCCATTTGCCGGCAGCGCCCATATCCACCACATGGGGGTGGTATCTGTCGGGACAGATGCCATAGGCCACGGCGGGGTCTTCCGCCTTGATGATGTTGATTTGCGCCACGAGGTCAACGACGTCTATCTTGCCGTCATTGTTTACGTCGGCCGTGGCGATATACGTTATGTCGCCCGCCATGGAATTGATAACTGCAATGATATCTTCATGGCTCAAGGTTTTGTCCTTGTTGACGTCGGCGGTCATCCATTTTTGCGCCCTTACCGATTGGATTCCAGCAATAATAAGGAAGGAAAGCAATAGGAATTTTATGGTTTTCATGTCTTATAGTTTTGAGGTTCTACTTGTACAACACCTTCTTCCCGTTGATAATATAGATGCTGCGTTTGGCGGGTTGGGAGCCCTCAATCTTCCTTCCTTGCAAATCGTAGAGTATGCCATCACTCTTGGGTTTGTCTGTGGTGGCGTCGCTTATGCCGTCGGGGTCTGTCACGCTTATGTCGAATGTCAGGGATTCGGCATCTTTTCCTACGCTTTCATCATTGGAGGAACGTATTGAGCGGACTTCACATTCGTAGGTTCCCGGCACTTCGCAGACTTTTATTGGAATACGGAGAAGCTCACCATCTGACAAAGGTGTGTTATTGAGGTCGTAAAAGACAAAGAGGTATGTGTTGTCGCTGATACGCCTCCATTCCAACTTGTGATCCTCTATGGATTTACCTTTGCAGATTGCTGTCTCGTAAACCGTGAATGTTTTTGGCAACACGAGTGTCAACTGTAGTGCCACCGCGTTATCGACGGCTTCATTGCCGAGCAGGATATCAACATCCGAGCCCTGCTTGATGTCAATTGGGGGCGCACTGATTTTCTGCGCGAAGGCGCTGGCGCACAGAAGGAGCACCATTCCTAAGATAAAGGCTTTTTTCATCTGTTTCATGGTTTTGTTCGACAAAAATACAAACTTTTCTTCAATTCTGATATATTTGGATAGAAATTATCGCTTTGTATTCCCTGTCACAGCAAGTCGATGAGCCTGTCGATGTCGTGCGGGTCAGTGGCCCACGAGGTGGCGAAGCGTATGGTTACGCGGTTGCCGTGGGGCGGCTCCCATTGGTCGTAGGTAAGGTGTCTGCGGAATTCTTCCGCCTGGCTGAGGCTGACTTCCACAAACTGCTGGTTGGTGGGGGAGAGGTAAGGCAGCGTGTACCCCTTGTCCTGCAAAGCCTTGCGCAGGCGCATGGCTTCAGTGATGGCATGGCAGCATCCTTGGTAATAGGGTGTGGCGGTCAGAGTGTCGCCCTCAAGCAGGGTGTCGAACTGCATGGCTGTTGTCCATCCCTTGGCGATGAGGGCTCCGTGGCGCTTGATATGGGTGAAGAAGCGGTGGTCGGGCTTGGGGTGTGGTATCACCGCTGCCTCACCGAACATGGTGCCGCACTTGGTGCCGCCAATATAGAAGGCGTCGCACAGGCGGGCAATGTCTGCGAGAGTTATGTTTGTGGCTGCAAGGGCATATCCGAGGCGTGCTCCGTCGAGGTAGAGGGGTATGCTGTGTTTGCGGCACACTGCGCTGAGCTGCTCCAGTTCGCTGAGCGAATAGAGGGTGCCGTACTCGGTGGGCTGGGTGATATAGACCATGCCCGGGGGCACGATGTGCGGCCAGTTGGGGTCGCTGTAGTAGGTGGTGACATAGTCGTCCACCTGCTCTGCGCTTATCTTGCCCTCTTTGGCTGGCAGGGGTAGCACCTTGTGTCCTGTGAACTCAATGGCTCCCGACTCATGGATGGCGATGTGGCCGCTCTCTGCGCACACCACTCCCTCAAAGGAGCGAAGCAGGAAGTTTATCATTACCATGTTGGTCTGTGTGCCGCCGCAGAGAAACTGCACCTCTGCCTCGGGACAGTTGCACAGGGCGCGTATCTTTTGGCGGGCAGACTGGCTGATGGAGTCGGTGCCGTAGCCTGAGAATTGTTGGTCTTGCAGCTCCTGCATCCGCTGCAGTATGAGCGGATGGCAGATGTTCATGTAGTCGCTATCGAAGTGCATTTGCTTTTATTCTTTTTATAAAGGCGTTGAGGCGGTCAGCGTCTTTGTGGTCAATGATGTCGATGAGGCTCTTTAGTTCCTCGCGTATCTTGCTTACCTGGGGCAGGGTGTTGGGATTGAAGAGTATCTCGCGCAGCAGCGTCTCGTCTTCATTGAGCACTCCCTTAGCTATGGCCATGTGGCGCTTGAAGGTGGTGCCCGGTGCGTCCTGTGGTTTCATTACGGCGGCAAAGACGAAGGTGCTGACGAAGGGGATGCTCAAAGAGTATGCCACTATCTCGTCGTGCTCCTGGAAGGAGTATTCGCAGATGTGGAGGCCGAGTTTCTGGTATAGGTCTTTGAAGAAGATGCGCCCCATGTAGTCGCCGTCGGTGATGATGATGGCGTTCTCGTTGCTCAGCGCGCCGAGGTTGGCGAAGGTGGGGCCAAACATCGGGTGGGTGCTGACGAAAGGGTGGCCGCACTGGCGGTAGTAGTCGTAGAAGTCGGTCTTGACAGAGGCTATGTCGCTGAGTATGCAGTGGGCGGGCAGGTGGGGCTCCACCTGACGGAAGACGTCGAGGGTGTGCTTGAGGGTGACGGCGTTGATGACGAGGTCGGGCTGGAAGGCGTCTATCTCGTCCATCGAGGTGAAGCGCTGGGTGTTGTACATAAAGCGCAGCCGCCTGGCGTCGATGTCAAACACTGCTGTCTCGTGCTCAAAGCTGAGCAGGTCAACGAAGAATGAGCCCATCTTGCCGGCTCCGAGAATTAGGATTTTCATTATGAAAGGTTATAGGTTATTGGTTATAGGTTATAGATATTTATGTTAAATGTATCAGATACTTTTTTCGAAAGAGGCTTTAAGTCCCGACAGCATCTTTGCTATGTTAATGATATCTTCACGAAGGGCTAAGAAGGTCTCTTGTTTGATGTAGTTAAGGTCAACGCCGAGCTGAAGTTGCGAATAAACTTCCATTAATGACCCGTATGAGATTTCAATGAAGTGTATCTTCTCACGAAAAGAACCACGTCCGCTGCCTTCGGCAAGATTAGAGGAAATAGAGATGGCTGCTCTTCTTATTTGGTCACCTAGCGCATAAGTTTCTTCTTTTGGCAATTGTTTTTGTGCAAGATAGATTTCCTTTATAGTTCTCTGACATCCTGATAAACATTAAGGTTTTCAAAGGAAAAATCATGTTCTTTTATCATCACCTTCAATCGTTATTTGTTTAACCATTAAATATAGCGCAATATCTCTAACTGCTAACCTCTAACCACTAACCATTTATTTGTTTATCACTTCCATCTGTTGGCGCACGCTCTCTTCGTGGATGTGCTCAAAGATGTTCTTTACACACTCAGGGGCGATGCCGAGCAGCGAGCCCTGTGCACCGCGCTTGTCGAGAATCTCGGTGTAGCGCTTGGGCTGCACGATGGTCATGCCCTTCTCCTTCTTGTATTCACCCATCTTGCGTGAGATACGCATACGGCGGGCGAGGAGCTCGATGAGGTCGTTGTCCACCTCGTCAATCTTCTTACGCAGCGAGGCGAGGTCCTCGCCGAGGTCAACCTTCTCGCGAATCACGAGCATTGAGAGAATATAGTCAAGGATGTCTGGCGTAACCTGCTGTGCGGCGTCGCTCCATGCATCGTCGGGCGAGCAGTGGCTCTCCACGAGCAGTCCGTCAAAGCCGAGGTCCATGGCCTGCTGGCAGAGCGGAGCGATGAGGTCGCGGCGTCCGCCGATATGGCTGGGGTCGCAGAAGATGGGCAGGGCAGGGATTCGGCGATGCAGCTCAATGGGTATCTGCCACATCGGAGCATTGCGGTAGAGCTTCTTCTCATAGCTGGAGAAGCCGCGGTGCACGGCAGCGAGGCGCGTGATGCCCGCTCCGTTGATGCGCTCCAGTGCGCCAATCCACAGTTCGAGGTCGGGGTTGACGGGGTTCTTCACCAGCACGGGCACATCCACGCCCTTGAGTGAGTCGGCGAGCAGTTGCATGGCAAAGGGATTGGCACTGGTGCGGGCGCCTATCCATAGGATGTCGATGCCGTATTTGAGGGCGAGCTCCACATGCTCCGGCGTGGCAACCTCGGTGGCCACGAGCATGGCTGTCTCCTCTTTCACTCGCTTCATCCAAGGCAGGGCTTTCTCGCCGTGTCCTTCAAAGCCACCGGGCTTGGTGCGTGGTTTCCACACGCCGCCTCTGAACATATGGCAGCCCTTGCCGGCGAGCTGCTTGGCGGTAGTTATCACTTGCTCCTCAGTCTCGGCGGAGCAGGGGCCTGCTATCACGAACGGTCTAACATTGTCGCTGGGCAGGTTGAGAGGTTGTAAATTTAGTTCCATTATATGAAAGGTTATCGGTTAGTGGTTATAGTTGTTTGTATTCTTTCGAGTGCGGCTTGCATCTTTTCTTTCTTCGCGCAGAGCGAGATGCGCACGTAGCGCTGGCCGTTGCTGCCAAAAATGAAGCCTGGGGTGATGAACACATGCGCCTCGTTGAGCACACGCTCTGTCAGCTGCTCGCAGTCTTGGTAGCTGTCGGGGATGCGCCCCCAGAGGAACATGCCCACTTGCTTGGGATTGAAGGTGCAGCCGAGGGTGGTCATTATCTGCTCGGCAATATTGCGGCGCTCGCGGTAGAGGCTTATGTTGGCTTGGCGATGCCAATCGGCGCTGTTCTGGTAGGCTTGAGCTGCTGCCAACTGCAAGGGGCGGAAGGTGCCGGAGTCGATGTTTGATTTAACTTTGAGTATCCACTGCACGAACTGGCTATTGGTGGCGAGCATGCCCACGCGCCAGCCGGGCATGTTGTGGCTCTTGCTCATGGAGTTGAACTCAATGCAGCAGTCCTTGGCGCCGTCCACCTGCAACAGGCTGATAGGCTTTTCGTTGAGGATGAAGCTGTAGGGATTGTCGTTGACCACCACGATGCCATGGGTCTTGGCGAACCTCACCAGCTGCTCGTAGGTCTGCATCTGGGCGTTGGCTCCCGTGGGCATGTTGGGATAGTTGGTCCACATCAGTTTGACGCCGCTGAGGTCCATCTGCTCCAGTTGGGCAAAGTCGGGCTGATAATCGTTGGCCTCGTTGAGGTCGTAGTTCACCACCTGACATCCCAGCAACTTGGTCAGGGAGGTGTAGGTGGGGTAGCCGGGATTGGGCACCAGCACTTTGTCGCCCACATTGGCCAGTGCAAGTGTGACGTGCAGGATGCCTTCCTTACTGCCGATGAGCGGCTGTATCTCGGTCTGCGGGTTGAGCTCCACGCCATACCAGCGCTTGTACCAATCTGCCATCGCCTCACGCAGCTGAGGTATTCCCACGGTGGGCTGGTAGCCATGGACGTCGGCTTTCTGTGCCTCGCGGCACAGGGTGTCGATGGTCTCCGGCGAGGGTGGCATGTCAGGACTGCCGATAGCCAGACTTATGATGTCTTCACCCTCGGCGTTACGGCGGGCAACTTCCTTGAGCTTGCGACTGAAGTAGTATTCGCTCACCAGACCAAGGCGGTCGGCGGGAGAGATGTTATTTGTAGGCTTCATATTCTCCGAGTATTTTTATTTGTCTTATCAGCGGACGTATGGCGTCGATGCTCTGCAGGTAGCGGCTGTAGTTGTCGTAGGTGAGGTCAACGTAGAAGAGATACTCCCACTCGTGGCCTATGATGGGCAGCGACTGTATCTTGGTGAGGTTGATGTGGTAGAAGGAGAAGATGCTCAGCACCTGGCTCAGGCTGCCACTCTCATGAGGCACGGAGAAGACGATACTGCTCTTGTTGCTGCGGTATTTGTCGCGTAGGTTGTCAGCAATGTAGGGGTCGGCCAGCACCAGGAATCGCGTGAAGTTGTGCTTGTTGTCCTCGATGGCCTCCTCCAGCACCTTCATACCGTAGATGGGGGCGGCGTGCTTGGAGCAGATGGCGGCGCGGCCCTTGAGCTGCGCCTTGCTGATGTCGGCGGCGGCACCGGCGGTGTCGTCCGTCTCCACTATCTTCCATCCGGAATGCTGCTTGAGGAACGAGCGGCATTGCATCAGCGCCACGGGGTGTGAGTTGACCTCCGTGATGTCAGCCATCCCGTCGCTGGGCAGCGCCAGAAGGCTGTGCTCGATATGCTGCTTGTGTTCGCCCACGATGGTCATGTTGCTGTCGCGTAGCAGTTCGTAGTTGTGGAGCAGGCTTCCCGCGATAGTATTCTCTATGGCCACCACAGCCAGCACTTCGGGGTCTTTCTTCGCAGCCTCAAACACCTGCTCAAATGTGGAGCAGCACACCAGACTTATTTCCTGCCCAGCGAAATAGAGGTGGGCGGCAATGTCGTGGAACGAGCCTTGAACTCCTTGTATAGCGATGTTAATCATTTTAATTGTTTTAATTGCTCAATCTTTTTAATTCTTCAATTCTATAAAAGTCCCACTTCGGTGTGAAGCAGGACTTTTCGTTATATTTCTATAATGTCTCATTATGGCACTGTCAATCCGCTTCACACCCTTGAGGAGGTAAAGTAGTAATAGTAAAAGCCGAAAAACTGTGCCTGAGAAATCATCTGCGCTGTATTTGTTACGTTTCGGCTGCAAATTTATAACAAAAGAATTAAAAACGAAGCTTTTTTTGAAAAAAACAGCGCTTTTGTAGCAAAAAAGATAAAACATACGCCTAAATCTGCTATTTTGTAACACAAAATGCTTAACTTCGCAGCCCAAAATAATGACATGCCTACTCTGACTCAGCAAGTACTCGCCACCATGAAATCGCGCGACACGGAGGGCCCCTTCGAGCTCTACGTCACTCGTACGCCAGGTTATCTGTGGGCGTTGCTGTTCAAGAAGCTGAGGGTGCACCCCATCGCCGTGACGCTGCTCTCGCTTGTCATCGGTTGCGCCAGCGGCTACTTCTTCTACCTGCCGGAGTTGAAGTGGAACATTGTGGGCATGGTTCTGCTCATCTGGGCCAACTGGTATGACTGTGCTGACGGTCAACTGGCGCGCATGACGGGGCAGAAGACGCAGTTGGGCCGCATACTCGACGGATTCGCCGGCGACGCGTGGTTCTTCTGTATCTACTCCGGCATTGCCGAGCGTCTGAGGCCCGAGTGGGGACTGTGGAGCTGGGTGCTCGTAGTGGTGACAGGAATATTCTTCCATGCACGGCAGTGCTCGCTTGCCGACTACTACCGCAACGCTCACCTATACTTCACCGGCGCCGCAAACGAGTTGGAGCGCTCCGCCGACATAGAGAAGCAGTACAAGGCACTGCGCTGGTGGTCGAAAGACATGCTGCAGAAGTTCTTCCTCTTCAGCTACGCCAGCTACACGCGAGGGCAGGAGAACCCTACGCCGCAGTTCCAACAATTATATAATAATGTACGCGAGAGACATGGCGACAATATCCCTGGAGAGCTGCGCACCAGATACCGCGCTTTCAGCAAGCCGCTGATGCCCCTCTGCCAGGTGCTCACCTTCGACGCCCGCGTGGGAGTGCTCTTCCTCTCCATGTTCGTAGGCCTTCCCTGGCTCTACCCCGCGCTGGAACTCACCGCCTTCGAGGTCCTGCGCATCTACGTCAACCTGCGCCACGAGCGCGAATGCAAAAAACTGATGACCGCCTACTTGTCAACTCGTTAACTCGTCAACTTGTAAACTTGAAAAATATCGCTCTCATACTGGCCGGAGGCCGAGGCACGCGCTTCAACTCCATGCGCCCCAAGCAGTACATAGAAGTGGACGGCTTGCCCATCCTCTCCTACACCCTGCGTGCCTTTGACCGTCATCCACAGGTCACCGACATCTATGTAGTCTGCTCGCCTGAGTGGAACACCTATGTCGAGGCCCAGGCAGGCCGTCACGGCTTTTCCAAATTTAGGGACTGCATAGCTTCTGGCGAAACGTCCTATCATTCCATGTGCAACGGCATCCGAGCCCTTACTGCTGCCGGGGTGGAGAGCGACAGCGTCATTATGGTCCATGATGCCGTGCGCCCCCTTGTGTCTGCCGACACCATCACCAATAATATCACCGTCTGCCGCCAATACGGCAACGCCATCACCGTCATCTATAGCAACGAAGCCTATATGCGCGTCAGCGGCTCCATCGAGGCTGCCGGCTTCGCCATGCGCGAGGATTATATGCGCGCTCAGACCCCCCATACTTTCCATCTTTCTGACCTCAGCGCACTCATCGACCAAGCCGAGGCACAGGGCATCAATTGCTCACAGTCGCTCTTCACTCTGGCCAATGAACTGAACTATAAGCCTCTCTACATCGCGCAGGGCAATATGCTCAACTTCAAGATAACGCAGCCCCATGACCTCAAGTATTTCCGCGCGCTCAAGGACATTTGAGAGAACAGAGAATAGATAATAGAGAACAGATAATAGATACTAATTTTATTATTATGAAGAAAAACTTATTTGCAGTTCTTGCATCATCGCTGCTTGCCACGGCAGCTATGGCGCAGGTGAATCCATGCGATGTCAACTACGATAACAAGGTGAACACCGCCGACGTGGTGGCCATATACAACAACATCATCGACGGCACAAGGCCCACAAAGCCAGCTATGGAGCGCAAAACGTTCACATACAACGGTGTGAAGTTCTATTTCGAGCCTGTTGAGGGCGGCACGTTTATGATGGGCGCAACGGCTGAGCATGAGCAGATGAATTACCCTGAGAAAAATGAGTATCCCGTCCATGAAGTTACCGTGAGCGACTTCTATATGGCCCGTACCGAGCTTACGCAGGCTCAGTGGAAGGCCGTCGCAAGCAACGACCCCTTTGAATTCAAGGGCGACAACCTCCCCGTTGAGAGCGTTTCTTACAACGAGGCTGTCTTTTACTGCATAATGCTCAATATCGCGCTTGAAGACCAGCTGCCGGAGGGTATGATATTCCGCCTGCCCACTGAGGCCGAATGGGAGTATGCCGCCCGCGGTGGAAAAAAGAGCGTCCACTGGCAGTATAGCGGAAAATACCAGAAAGGAACAACACGGGACGATTATATGTGGTATAATGTAAACGGCAGCAAAAAGACGCACAACGTGGGCACGAAGTTGCCCAACGAGCTTGGCCTCTATGACATGAGCGGCAATGTGGCGGAGTTGTGCTGGGACTACTACGGAGGATACGGCAGCGATGCGCAGACCGACCCTGCCGGCCCCGCCTCAGGCTCCAAACGTGTTTATCGTGGTGGCAGCTTCGGCAACTCCAACGACTGGTGCCGCACATCCCTTCGCGTCGACAGAGAGCCTACGTACAAGGATGAATACACTGGCTTTCGCCTTGTCCTCGCCCGCCCGATATCCGAGTAAGCAATCACGAAACCTAATAGCGGAGCCTGCGCCATAAGAGCGCGGGCTC
>JAGCTG010000067.1 GCA_017963785.1 Bacteroidaceae bacterium
AGGTTCTGGCCTATGAGCAGTGAGAGTGTGCCTAAGCAGTTTCTTGACGTGCTGGGCACCGGCAAATCGCTGCTGCAGATGACGCTGGAGCGATTCCAGGGTATCTGCAGTCTGCAAAACACATGGGTGGTTACTTCCAAGGCTTTTAGCGAGCAGGTGCGCGAACAACTACCTGAGCTGCCGCCCCAGAATATTCTGCTTGAGCCGTGCCGTCGCAACACGGCACCATGTATCGCCTATGTGAGCTGGGTAATTAAGTCGCTCGACCCGACAGCTAACATTGTGGTTAGTCCCAGCGACCACGCCATCACTGATGTAGAGAAATTCCGGAAGGCTATCATAGATGCTCTCGCGTTCACGGATGAGAGCGATGCTATCGTTACTCTTGGCATGCGTCCCGACCGCCCCGAGACAGGTTACGGCTACATCGAGGCCGACCTGAGCTATGCTACGCTGACCAACGAGAACATCTTCCGTGTGGACTCGTTTAAGGAAAAGCCCAATCTGGAGGTGGCGCAGGAGTATATACAAAAACCTAACTTCTTTTGGAACTCAGGTATCTTTATCTGGAATGTATCTACGATTGTGAATGCCTTTCGCGTCTATCAGCCGCAGATGGCGGCTATCTTTGAGGGGCTGCGTGACAAATATCGCACTCCCGAGGAGCAAGACCTGATTGACGAGTTTTTTCCCCGGTGCGAGAATATCTCGGTGGACTATGCTATCATGGAGAACGCTGACGAGATATATGTCTATCCTGATGAGTTCGGCTGGAGCGACGTGGGTAGTTGGTCATCCCTGCATAAACTAATGCCTAAGGATGAATATAACAATGTGTTGATAGGTCCCAACATCCGTTGCTACGAGACGAGCAACTGTATCATTCACACTACTTCGGAACAGGAGGTGGTGGTACAGGGCCTAGACGGCTATATAGTGGTGGAGAAAGACGGCACGCTGCTGATTACCCGAATGGAAGAGGAGCAGCGGATAAAGCTTTTTCACTGATAAAACGAAAATAGAGGACGTTGGTCCTCTATTTTTGTTTATAGATTTACTCAAACACTAATTCTTCGTTCTTGGCCTTGCGAGTGATGCGAATGACTCCGCTGTCGCTCTTGGGTATGCTTTCGTCGAGGATGTAGTCGCTGATGCCGTCCTCCACGTATGTCTGGATGGCACGCTTCAGCGGACGGGCACCGTATTTCTTGTCGTAACTCTTGTCGATAAGGAACTCCTTGGCCTTCTTATCTATCTCAAGGGTGTAGCCGAGGGCTGCGAGGCGCAGGTTGAGCATGGCGAGCTCGTTGTCGATAATCTGGCCGATGGCCTCGCGGCTGAGCTGGTCGAAGAGTATGATGTCGTCGATACGGTTGATAAACTCAGGGGCAAACTGGCGGTTGAGCTCCTTCATGATTATCTGCTCGGCATATGCTTTGCTGTCACCGTCCTGGGAGCTGAAACCGATGGCGTTGCCGAAGTCTTGCAGGCTGCGCGAGCCAACATTGGAGGTGAGTATGATAATAGTGTTGCGGAAATCTACGGTCACTCCGTTGCTGTCGGTGAGGCGACCTTCGTCCATTACCTGTAGCAGGAGGTTGAAGACATCTTTGTTGGCTTTCTCTATCTCGTCAAGCAATACGATGGAGTAGGGGCGGCGGCGTACTTTCTCTGTGAGCTGTCCTCCCTCCTCGTAGCCGACGTAGCCCGGAGGTGCGCCGACAAGGCGACTGGTGGTAAACTTCTCCATATATTCGCTCATGTCGATGCGAATGAGTGCTTCTTCGCTGCCAAACATATATTCGGCGAGTTTCTTGGCAAGGAATGTCTTGCCCACGCCGGTGGGACCGAGAAACATAAAGGTGCCGATGGGCTTGTTGGGGTCGCGCAGTCCTATACGGTTGCGGGTGATGGCCTTGATAAGTTTCTCGATGGCTTTGTCCTGGGCTATGATGGTGTGGGAGAGGTCGGTCTTGAGCTCCTTGAGCTTGATATTCTCGGCCTGAGCCATCTTGTGGACGGGCACGCCGCTCATGATGCTGACAACTTGCTCCACGTCTTTCTCATCAACGATGCTGGGGTTCTCCTTCAGTTTGAGCAGCCATTCGGTCTTCTTGAGAGTGAATTGTGCTTTGAGTTCGGCGAGCTGGGTGCGTGCCTTGCCTGCCTCGGCATATTTCTTCTGCTCGGCGAGCAGGGCTTTCTCAGTGCGCAGCACGTCTATCTGCTTCTCGAGCTGCTTAAGCTCGGCTGGCATCTCTACGTCGAATAGGTGTTTGCGCGAGCCTGCCTCGTCGAGGGCGTCGATGGCCTTGTCGGGCAGCTTGCGGTCAGAGATGTAACGCTCGGTGAGCTTGACGCATGCCTCAAGGGCACGGTCAGTGTATTTCACATTGTGATGGTTCTCGTAGTTGCTCTTGATATTGGTGAGTATCTCGAGGGTGTCCTCCATACTGGTGGGGTTGATCATCACCTTCTGGAAGCGGCGCTCGAGTGCTCCGTCTTTCTCTATCGACTTGCGATATTCGTCAACAGTGGTGGCGCCGATGCACTGCAGCTGTCCCCTGGATAGGGCGGGCTTGAGCATGTTGGCGGCATCCATGGTGCCTGATGCTGAGCCGGCGCCGATGATGGTGTGTATCTCGTCGATGAAGAGGATAACTTCGGGGTGTTCACGCAACTCTTTCATGATGCCCTGCAGGCGTTCCTCAAACTGGCCGCGGTATTTGGTGCCTGCAACTACACCAGGCATGTCGAGGGCTATGAGTCGTTTGTCGAGCAGGGTGACTGGCACGGTGCCTGCCACTATGCGCTGGGCGAGACCCTCTACGATGGCTGTCTTGCCCACGCCAGCTTCGCCGATGAGGATGGGGTTGTTTTTCTTGCGGCGGCAGAGTATCTGTGCTACGCGCTCGATTTCTATCTTGCGTCCCACTACGGGGTCGAGCTTGCCCTTGAGGGCGAGGGAAGTGAAGTCGGTGCCAAACTTGATGAGAAACTGCAGAGGCTTTTTGTTGCTCTTGCCTTTGGCTTTGTTGCCGTCGGTAGCAGCATACTCCTCAGCGTATGAGCGGCCGTCATCGTCATCATCTTCATCGTCGTCATCCTCGTAGTTGTCGGCGGTGTGGGAGGTGTTTTCAAAGCGTAGCTCGCTGCTGCTCCAGAGATCACTGTTCTTGTCTTGATCTGACTGAGGCTCCTCGTCGAGGCTGTCCTCCACGTGATACATCTCGCGCAACTGTTCGCGTAGCTGGTCATACTCCAGTCCTGCCTCTGCCAATGTCTTGCCGACGAAGTTGTCGCGCTTGCGTATAAGGGCAAGCAGCAGGTGGGATGACATCACCTTGTCGCAGTGCACAACTGAGGCCTCCATCATGCTGTTTTGCAGGGCGGCTCCTGCCACAGCGTCGAGAGAGATGGCTCCGTTTGGCATGTCGAAAGGTAGCACCTCGGCCTTGTCATAGGTCTTTATCCTGTTGAGCATGAGCACACGCAGCTCCTCCAGGTCTTTGAAGTAGCGGACGAGAATCTCGTAGGAGTCATTGTTGGGCTCTCTCAACATTCCGAGAATGAAATGCTCAGGCCTGATGAGCTTGTCGCCGGTGCGCATAGCCTCGGCGCGGCTCTGTATTAATACACGCTTAAATTCAGCGGAATAGATTTTCTTCATATTTATTTATAATAAGGTATTACCCCTTGTTGATTGCAAGAACTATGCCAGAGTGTACTTTTTGGGTTAAAAAAATACACAAGCTCTTCGAGTGGGAGAGCCTGTGTATAGTTATGTAGCGACGCAGTGGGGCTACTTCTTGCCGTGTACCTCGTCGCTTACAGTAAGTTTCTTGCGGCCTTTGGCGCGGCGCATTGCAAGCACGCGGCGACCGTTCTTGGTTGACATGCGCTGACGGAAACCGTGCTTATTGTTGCGCTTTCTGTTGTGGGGCTGGAATGTTCTCTTCATGATTTTATGTAATTTTTCAGATTTCTTCTTTAATGCGGCTGCGAAGTTAAGCATTTTTTTTGTTATAGCAGTGTTTCTCAACTAAAAAATGCGCTAAAAATGTGTTTTTTTGTTGTTGCGTGTTGTTTTTGGCTGTCAATTTGGGGTGTTTTGAGATATTTTTTGTATCTTCGCACCAATTATCAGATTAATAACAAATCACAAAAACATATCATTATGATTAAATCACAAGACATCAAGAAAGGTACATGCATCCGTATGGATGGCAAACTGTATTTCTGCATCGACTTCCTTCATGTGAAGCCGGGAAAAGGTAACACTATCATGCGCACCACTCTCAAGGATGTGGTAAGTGGCAATGTGCTGGAGCGTCGCTTCAATATCGGTGAGGCTCTGGAGGACGTACGCGTGGAGCGCCGCCCCTATCAGTTCAGCTATGCTGAGGGCGATGCGTTGCATTTCCTCAACCAGGAGACATGGGACGACGTGGTGATAGCCCGCGACCTCATCACCGGCGTTAACTTCATGAAGGAGTCGGACATCGTTGATGTGGTGAGCGATGCCGATACCGAGACTATCCTTTACGCTGAGATGCCTGTCAAGACTGTGCTCAAGGTGACCTACACCGAGCCGGGCGAGAAGGGTAACACCGCTACCAACGCCACTAAGCCGGCCACCGTGGAGACTGGCGCCACTGTCAGGGTACCGCTGTTCATCAACGAAGGCGAGCTCATCGAGGTGGATACTCGCGACGGATCCTATGTTAATAGGGCTAAATAAGTAGTTAAAAGCTGATATTTATGAAACTGAAAGGACGACGCGAAAGCACCAATGTTGACGACCGCCGCGGCTTGACCGGCATGCAAAAGGCTGGACTGGGCGGTATTGGCGGTATCATAATAGCAGTGGTCATGATGCTGCTTAGCGGCGGTGACCTCAGCAGTATTATCTCTTCGGTGGATCTCGGCAGCCTCACCAGTGGGGCGCAGGAGACCAATACTAATCCGCGCGAATTCACCGCTGAGGAGCAGGAGCTGGCCAAGTTCTCTAAGCAAATACTGGCGGGCACCGAGGATGTGTGGGCCGAACAGTTCAAAAAACTCGGCAAGACCTACACTCCGCCCAAGATGGTGCTCTACACCGGCAGCGTGCAGACTCGCTGCGGCAACGGCATGTCGAGCATGGGTCCGTTCTACTGCTCTGGCGACCAGTGTCTGTATATCGACCTCTCGTTCTTCAGCTCAATGAAGAAGCAACTGGGTGCTGACGGCGATTTCGCTTACGCCTACGTCATCGCCCATGAGGTGGGCCACCATGTAGAGTATCTGCTCGGCACCCTCGGCAAGGCTCACGAGCAGATGTCGAAGGTTAGTAAGACCGATGCCAACCGTATCAGCGTGCGACTGGAACTGCTCGCAGACTTTTATGCAGGCGTATGGGCGCACCATGACAATAAGATGTTTGCCTCGCTGGAGGATGGCGACCTTGAGGAAGCCATCCGTTGTGCGCAGGTTATTGGCGACAACTACCTGCAGGAGAAGGCACAGGGCTATTCGCAGCCTGAGACCTTTACCCACGGCACCTCAGCCCAGCGTATGAAGTGGCTCAAGCTTGGCTTCACCACTGGCGACGTAAGGCGTGGCAATACCTTCCAGCTGAACGATAACGAATTGTAGTTTTATGAAAAAACTATTACTATCAGTGGCAGCGATGGCATTAGTCACCGCTGCCACTGCGCAGAAAATACTGGTGCTCTACTTCTCTGAGACAGGCACCACAAAGGCTGTGGCTGAAGAGCTGCAGCGCCAGCTCGGTGCAGACATCGAGGCAGTGGAGGCCGTGGTGCCCTATACCGGAAATTTCCAAGAGACTATAGAGCGCTCCCGTCGTGAGCGCGAGAGCGGCGAGTTGCCCGCCATCAAGCCGCTGAAGTCGCAGATTGCCGACTACGACGTTGTCTTCCTTGGCTATCCCATTTGGTTTGGAACTTATGCCCTGCCTATCGCTACGCTCGTGAAGGAGCAAGACTTCGCGGGCAAGACTATTGTGCCTTTCTGCACCTTCGGTAGCGGTGGCCTTAACACCTCCACCGACGCTCTGCGCACCGCATTGCCCAAGGCCAAGATACAGCTCGGCTACGGAGTGCGTACGGCGCGAGTGGCCGCAGCGCCCAAGGAACTTGACCGATTTCTGATAGAGAACGGCTACAAGCGTGGCAAGGTAAAGAAACTCCCCAAATACTCTGCTCAGAAGCCCGTGACCGATAAAGAGCGCGCTATCTTCGATGCCGCGTGTTCCAACTATCAGTTCCCGCTTGGCACACCGCAGACCGTGGGCAAGCGTCGCACCCCTGACGGTACTGACTATAAGTTCACGGTGAAGGGTCGTGGCATGAACGGCGCGGAAACCACTTCCACTATCTACGTAACGGTAGGGAAGGAGCCAGGCGCCAAGCCCGAATTTACCGAAGTAGTTAGATAGAATAATAAATAATGACAAGATTATATTGCATTGCTTTCTTCTTATGGCTTCCTTTGGTGGTGGGCGCCCAGCGGGGCAGTGTGCTCGATAAGGTAAATCTCTACATCGGCACGGCCGATGACTATGGCCAGATGGCGCCGGGGGCTACGGTCCCCTACAGCCAGATTCAGGTATGTCCCGACAGCAAGCCACACCAGCATCCGGGCTACGACTACGAGGTGCCCAGGATCTCAGGCTTCAGCATCAACCGCCTCTCCGGTGTGGGTGGCAGCGGCTGCGGCGGCAACGTCTCGCTCATGCCCGATGAAACGGGAGAGGATGTGCGGCTCCTGAAGGAGACGGAGCAGGCTACACCAGGCTATTACAGCGTGCAGCTGAGCAACCGCGTGGGCTTCGCCGCCACTGCCGACCAGCGTATGGCCGTGGAGCGTTTCTCTTTCCCTGACGCGTCGAAAGCCGTCCTGCTCCTCAATCCCCGTTCGGCGTTCGACAAGGTCTTCGCTGCCCAGTTCGGCCAACGGTCGCCGACGATGGGACAAGGCTTTGTTGAGTGTGCCAACACCTGTGGCCGAGGACGCTATCATCTCCACTACCGACTCTATACGAGCACCCCCTTCGCACTCGACACTATAGCCGACGGACGGTTGAGACTGAAGTTTCTGGATTTAGGTTTCAAGTCACAGGTAGAGGTGCGTATCGTGGTTTCTACGGGCCTTGCCGATGAGCTGGACAGGATGACAGAGCAGGTCGTGTGGCAAACAGACTTCCAGACGATGGTGGAGCGCGCACGGCTCCAGTGGGAACGCCTGCTCTCGGCTGTCGAGATTGAAGGCGGCACACAGGATCAGCAGACCATTTTCTACACCTCTTTATATAGGACCTTCCACAGTCCGTTTCAGGTCACCGACGGCCTGATGACCAACTATCTCGGCACCGACGGCAATACCCACGAGGCGAAGGACTGGACATACTACAGTTCTTGGTCGCTGTGGGACACCTACCGCACGAAGTTCCCGCTCATAACCCTGATCGACGACGTCCACTCGTCCGACATTATGCAGTCGCTGGCACAGCTCTACCTGACCGGCAAGAAAGACTGGAGCACGGACAAGGAGTGTGTGCCGACAGTCCGCACTGAGCATGCCATTGCCACTCTGCTGGACGCCTATCGTCAAGGCATCTGCATCCCGTCGCTCCGCGATGCCTATCCGGGGATGGTGGCGGAGGTGGAGCGCCTCAGCTTGAAGAGTCCCGACCAGTGCTTGGAGGCGAGCGGTGACTTCTGGGCGCTCGGACAACTGGCGGGCGAGCTGGGCATGAAGGACGAGGCCACCCGCTGGACTAAACGGGGCGAGGCCATCTTCGACAGCATCTGGCCACGGGAGTTTCAGCACATCGACGAGACCTTCACCAAGATGAAAGGCAACGGTCTCTATCAAGGCACACGTTGGCAGTATCGCTGGGGAGCGCCCATGTACCTGCCGCGGATGATGAAACTTGTCGGCAAGAAGACGCTCGGCGAGCAACTGCAGACCTTCTTCCGCGAGGAACTCTACAATCAGGGTAACGAGCCCGACATCCATGTGCCCTTCCTCTTCGGTCGGCTCGGCATGCCTAAGGCGACAGGCGCTGTCGTCCGCAGTCTCACCACAGAGAGTATCACTCATCGTTACGGCGGCAACGATGCCTACACCACTCCATTCATCGGCTGCGCCTTCGTTAATCAGCCTCGCGGCTACTGTCCGGAGATGGACGAGGACGACGGCGCCATGAGTGCCTGGTACGTCTTTGCCAGCATGGGCATGTACCCGCTGGTGGTCGGCGAAGCCGTCTATGAACTCTTCCCGCCGCTCTTCGACAAGGTGACTCTCCACCTCGGCGCCGACCGTCAGACGACCGTCGTCATCCGAACACAAGGCTGCACATCAGGGCAGCAGCCGCTGAAGCGTGTCACCTGGAACGGCAAGCGTTTGCGTAACCATTCTATTTCCGTCCATGAACTCAAAAAGGGTGGCGAACTCGTATTCCATTTTTGAACTCTCACCGTTTTAGAGGCTTTGCATGGGACGAGACGGATGACGACGTAGAATAGTGTAGCGACGAGTCCCCATACGATACCGAAATAGAGTAATCCCGATGTGAAAACCATTTTTTGCGTCGGGATTATTTTTTTAGCGCGACTTGCCGAAAACTTAGCGCAGACTTCGCAAGATGTGATAAAATATTCCCTATCTGTTATGCTTTTATGCTAAAAAATTAGTAATTTCGCAACATAAATTCGGTTTGCTGTATGTTGACGGACAAAGATAAGGAAAAACTGGGTGCTGAAACCGAGCCTGCCTCCGGCAAGGAAAGCAAAGAGAGCAAGGACGGCAAGGGCGCCAAAGACAAAAAGAACAAGAAATACCCGCTGTGGAAAAACGTGCTTGCCATGATAGCTGTGGTGGCC
>JAGCTG010000009.1 GCA_017963785.1 Bacteroidaceae bacterium
GAGATGCTGGGCGCTCCGGCTATGACTATCCTATAGCCCTTCTCAGCGTAGGCAGCTGCTGCCTCAAGCATTATCGGAAGATTGTCTGTTATCTCCTTGCGCCTCGACCCTGGGAGCAAGGCGATAGTGGGGCTACCCTCACTCCTAACTCCTAACTCCTCACTCTTCACTCTGCGCCACTCCGCTATCTCATCCACGGTGGGGTTGCCCACATAGTGGATAGGGTAATCGTGACGCTGATAGAAGGGCACTTCAAAGGGAAGGATGGAAAACATCTCGTCCACGTCGCGCTTTATAGCTTTGATACGCCACTCCTTCCACGCCCATATCTTGGGGGAGATATAATAATAAATAGGTATGCGCGTGTGGCTCTTGATGTACTTCGCTATCTTAAGGTTGAAGCCCGGATAGTCAACGAGGATAAGCACATCGGGCTGCCACTCCATTATTGCCTCGCGACAGCGACGCATTGCCTTAAAAATGGTAGGCAGATGAATGAACACGGTGACAAAACCCATATACGCAATATCCTTGTAGTGGCACAGCAGCGTGCCGCCCACAGCCTGCATCTTGTCACCGCCATAGTAGCGGAACTCAGCACTTGAGTCCGTCTGCTGTATGGCTCGCATGAGGTTAGAGGCATGTAGGTCGCCACTCGCCTCCCCTACTATCAAGAAATAGCGCATCGTTTATAACTGACAATTAAGATTCGACAAATCATTGATAAGACCACGGTCAGTGGGGTCTATACTTATCGGCACAACGGCTGCATAGTGGTGACGCAGAGCCCAGAGGTCGGTGTCGGTGCTGTCGGGCTCCTCATCCTTCTGCTCACCGCAGAGCCAATACCATTGCCCGCCACGCCTGCGGGGACAAGGCTCAAACTCATCCACCCAACGGCTGTAGGCCATGCGACACACGCGTACGCCCTTCACTTCCTCGCCAGCGGGGAAATTCACATTCAGATAGATGCCGAAAGGAATGCCATGTTCCAGCGCATGACTGGCAATCTGGCGGCACACAGGCACCAGGTGGTCGAGCGGCGCCTCTGTGTCTAGGTCATCAAGCGAAAATGCAATAGAGGGTATGCCCTGCAATGCACCCTCGGTGCTTACAGCTGTGGTGCCCGAGTAGTGGATATTGACAGACGCATTGCTGCCATGGTTGATGCCGGCTACTACAAGGTCAGGGCGGCGTGGCACAAGAATATCGATAGCCAGCTTGGTGCACATACACGGAGTGGCTGTGCAGGCATAAATCTCAAGGCCTGGCTCGGAGTGCACCTGCCAACACCTGAAAGGCACAGTGTCGGTGATGGAACAACTGGCACCGGAGCGCGGACCGTCAGGAACGCATACAAAAATGTCGCCCAGTGGGCGCATGGCCTCTATCAGGGCAGCTAAGCCGCGAGCACGGAGACCATCATCATTGGATATTAGGATTAAAGGTCGCATGATATGACTTATTTCTTGCAAAGGTAACACTTTTTTAAGATAAATAAGCATAAAATAACGTTGATATAGACGATTATCAAAAAAAATGCCGTATCTTTGCATATTATATTAGCCTTTTTAGGCGCAAAAAGTATCGGATATGGGTAAAATTATTGCTATTGCCAATCAAAAAGGCGGCGTGGGAAAGACCACCACAGCCATCAATCTGGCGGCTTCGCTGGCGATGCTGGAAAAGACCGTATTGCTGGTAGATGCCGACCCGCAGGCTAACTCGTCATCGGGCCTCGGAATAGAGGTAGGCAACATTGACTGCACCATCTACGACTGCCTTATCAACGGGGCCGACCCCCACGATGCCATATATACCACTGATGTGCCAAACCTCGACATAATCTCAAGCCACGTAACACTGGCCGGTGCCGAGAGAGAGCTGTTTGCCATCGACAAAGGGCGCGAACTGCTGATGAAGAAGATGCTCGATCCGATGAAGAGCGAGTACGACTATATCCTCATCGACTGCAGTCCCTCGCTGGGCTCCATCACCGTCAATGCCATCACAGCGGCCGACTCGGTCATTATTCCTGTGCAGTGCGAGTACTTCGCCCTGGAAGGCATCGCCCAGCTACTCAACACTATCAAGCTCATCAAGCGCAAGCTCAACCCCCAACTGCAGATTGAAGGCTTCCTCCTCACTATGTACGACGGTCGCCTCAAACTGGCAAACCAAATCTACAACGAGGTGAAGCGCCACTTCGAAGACCTAGTCTTCAAGACTGTCATCCAGCGCAATGTAAAGCTGAGCGAAGCTCCGTCTCACGGCATGGCAGCCATCCAGTATGACGCCGACGCCAAGGGCGCACGCAACTATCTCGCCCTAGCAAAGGAAATACTTAGCAAGCAGAAATAAATAAAATAGTAAATAGTAAATCGTAAAATAGTAAATTCCCTCCATGCCTCCACACAAAAAATTTCCCAACAAGAAACACAGTGCTCTGGGACGCGGTCTGGACGCGCTGATTTCCACCGACGACATCAACCCACAGGGTTCGTCGTCTATCAACGAGATTGAAATCAACCGCATCGTGGCTAATCCCAACCAGCCCCGCCGCGAGATGGACCAAGAGTCGCTGCAAGAACTGGCCGACTCAATCACCCAGATAGGCATTGTTCAGCCCATCACGCTGAGGCAGATGGAAGACGGCACCTACCAGATTATCGCCGGCGAGCGCCGTTGGCGAGCCAGTCAGCTGGCAGGACTGACAACCATACCAGCCTATGTGCGCAAAGCCAGCGACGAAAGCGTCGCCCTCATGGCACTGGTGGAAAACATACAGCGCGAAGACCTTAACGCCATCGAGATAGCACTTGCCTACAGCAATATGCAGCAGGTGATGAACCTCACCCAAGAGGCAGTGGCTGAAAAGGTAGGCAAGAAGCGCACCACAGTGGCCAACTACCTGCGACTGCTGAAGCTGCCGGCTCCAGTGCAGCTGGCTCTGCGCAACAAACAGATTGACCAAGGCCACGCCCGTGCCATACTCGGACTCAACAGCCCGGCGCAGCAGGTGAGGCTCTTCCATGAGATACAGAAAAAAGACTACTCCGTGCGCAAGGTGGAGGAGATGGTCAAAGACATCAACAGCGGCAGCACCGTGAGCCGCACCGCCAAGAGCGCCAAGGCCGGCGACGCCGCCCTGCCCAAAGAGCTGAAAGCCGTGCAGGAAAGACTGGCACAACTCACAGGCACCAAGGTGCAGGCCAAGTATCTCGACGGCAAGGGACGGATAACCATTCCGTTTGGCAACGACAAAGAGATGGAGAGCATCATGAACATGCTCAGCAAGATAAAATAAATAGGTGTGTTAAAGACTGCCCGTGTAATAGTGATTATCTGTGCGCTCCTGTCGGCAGGCAGGGTGGACGCCGCCGACTGCGTTGCAGCCACAGATACCACCGAGACACAAATGGTGCAGTTCAGCGCCGACACACTGGCGGCATTCAATATCGACAGCCTGGCTCCACTGCTCAATCCGCGCAAGATGAAAGCAGCAAGCCGCAAGAACCGCCAGTTCGTTCCGAGCCCCAAGAGAGCGCTATGGCTCGCGCTGGTGCTGCCGGGCGCAGGGCAGATATACAACCGCAAATACTGGAAACTGCCTATCATCTACGGCGGATTCATAGGATGCACATACGCCCTGCTGTGGAACCAGCAGATGTACGACGACTATTCGCAGGCCTACATCGACATCATGGACGACGACCCCACCACGGCCTCCTACAACAATATGCTGCCCATGGGCTACGACATCAGTGGCCGCGAGGAGCAGTTTAAGAAAATATTCAAGCACAAGCGCGACTACTACCGCAAATACCGCGACATGAGCATCTTCGCCTTCTTCGGCGTATATCTGATTTCAGTGGTTGATGCATACGTCGACGCACAGCTCTCGACCTTTGATATAAGCAAAGACCTCAGCCTGCGTGTGGAGCCCGCCGCCATTGAGGTAAACAACAATATGGGCAGCCGCAAGAGCCACGCAGTGGGCGTGCAGTGTAGCCTCAATTTCTAAAACTGTAAATAAATAAATTGCTTTATGTATAAGAAACTGATTATTGCGATGCTGATGGCCGTCACCCTCCCGGCAATGGCACAGATTGACGACGAAGAAGATATCCTGGAAGACGAAGTACCCTTCGGTCTGCAAGAGGCAGAAGAGGGCGAGGAGGACTCCTACTTTGAGAGCAACTTCCTCACTCCGCTCGACGACGACGTAGAGCTCGAAGACAAAAACCCCTTCTTCAGCGACGAGTACTACGCCGAGCGCCTCAAAGCCATCCCCGCCCCCGAGGAGTTTCATGTGTTCAACAGCACCGTCAAGAGCTACATCGACCGCTACGCCACCAGACTGCGTCGCTCAGTGTCCGTGATGCTAGGTAAGTATAACCTCTACGGCAACATCTTCGACGACATCCTCAACCGCTACGAGCTCCCCGAGGTGCTGCGCTTCCTGCCCGTGATAGAGAGCGGCCTCAACCCCAAGGCGCGCAGCCATGCAGGAGCAGGCGGTCTGTGGCAGTTTATGCCAAGCACCGGCAAGATGTATGGCCTCGACATCAACAGCTGGGTAGATGAACGCAACGACCCCTACCTCTCCACCGATGCAGCAGCACGCATGCTGAAGCACGACTACGAGAAGTTTGGCGACTGGAGCCTCGTGCTCGCAGCCTACAACTGCGGCTCAGGCAACGTGAGCAAGGCTATCGCACGCGCCGGAGGAGTGAAAGACTTCTGGGTTATCTACCCCTATCTGCCCAGAGAAACACGCGGCTATGTGCCAGCCTTCATCGCTGCCACCTATATCATGAACAACTATAGCCAGCACAATATCAAGGCCCGCCACGCCATCAAAGCCATCGAGGTGGACACCGCCGTCGTACACTACGATATGCGCATGGAGCAGATAGCCAAGGCATGCGGCATCACCGTTGACGAGATAAAGAGCTTCAATCCGCAGTACAAGACCACCTTCATCCCCGGCGGACGCCGTCGCAGCACCATAGCACTGCCCATCGACCTCACAGCGCGCTTCGCTGGCATCGAGGACTCACTCTACCAAGGCACACTCGACATGACCAGCCTGACCCTCGACAACGACAGTACCCTTGCCAGCACCCAGACAGACCTGGATGAACAAGAGGTAGCTCCACCCACCTCCACCAGCCGCAGCTACAGCCGCTCGTCCAACTCACGCTATTCGCGCAGCAACGGACGCCACTCACGTGGCAGTCGCCACGGCCGTCGGGGCGGAAGCAGCCGCCAGGTGACCATACAGCAGGGCGACAACCTCAGCAAGATAGCTAAGCGCAACCACACCACAGTGGCAGAGCTCAAGCGCAAAAACAATATCAAGGGCGACCGCATACGCGCCGGCCAGAAAATCAGAGTAAAGTAATATCCTCACTCCCCAACATGCCCGACACCGTAACAAAACCCGAGGAATTTGAAGAACAGGAAGTCTACCAAGAGTTCCGCAAACTCCTTGACGCCTACCTCGCTTCCAACCACAGGAAGAAAGTAGACATTATTACGCGTGCTTTCAACTTTGCCCGACAAGCCCACAAGGGAGTGCGCCGACGCTCAGGCGAGCCCTACATCATGCACCCCATTGCCGTCGCCCGCATAGCATGCGAGGAGATAGGACTCGGCTCCACCAGCATCTGCGCAGCATTGCTCCACGATGTAGTGGAAGACACCGAATACACCTGCGAGGATATACAAAACCTCTTCGGCAGCAAGATAGCCAACATCGTTGAGGGACTGACCAAAATCTCAGGCGGCATCTTCGGCGAGAGAGCCTCGCTGCAGGCAGAAACCTTCAAGAAGCTGCTCCTCACCATGAGCGAAGACATCCGCGTCATCCTCATCAAGATATCCGACCGTCTCCACAACATGCGCACCCTCTCCTCCATGCTGCCAAGCAAGCAGTATAAGATAGCAGGAGAGACACTCTACATCTACGCCCCCATCGCCAGCCGACTCGGACTCAACCGCATAAAAAACGAGCTCGAAGACCTCAGCTTCCGCTACGAGCACCCCGACGACTATAAACTCATCAAAGAAAAGCTCACATCCACACAGGAAGAGCGCGAGACAGTGTTCCAGGAGTTCATAGCCCCTATACACACCGCCCTCGACAAGCTGGGGCTGCACTACACCATCGAAGCACGCATCAAGACCCCCTACTCCATCTGGAAGAAGATGCAAGACAAGCATGTCACCTTTGAGGAAATCTTCGACATCCTCGCCACACGCATCGTCTTCGAGCCAAAGGAAGGAGAAGATGAAATCAACACCTGCTTCAACATCTACGTAGCCCTCACACGCATCTACACCCTCCACCCCGACCGCACCCGCGACTGGGTGAACCACCCCAAAGCCAATGGATACCAGGCGCTCCACGTCACACTCATGAGCCCCCAGGGCCAGTGGATAGAAGTGCAGATACGCTCACAGCGCATGCAAGACATAGCCGAGCAGGGAGTGGCAGCCCACTGGCGCTACAAGAGCCCCTCACCCACCGACGCCAAGATGGACGGATGGATTCACACCATCAAAGAGATACTCGACGACCCGCAACCCGACACCCTCGACCTGCTCGACACCATTAAGCTCAACCTCTTTGCCTCCGAGATACTCGTCTTCACACCCAAGGGCGAGATAAAGACCATGCCGACCGGTGCCACAGCGCTCGACTTCGCATTCTCCATCCACTCCTTCCTCGGCACCAACTGCATCGGAGCCAAAGTCAACCACCACCTCGTGCCGCCAACCGAGCCACTCAACTCCGGCGACCAGGTGGAGATACTCACCTCACGCCAGCTGCAGGTAAAGCGAGAGTGGCTCGACTATGTCACCACCGCCAAGGCCAAAAGCAAGATACAAGCCTGTCTGCGCAAGATGGACCGTGAAAAACAAAGTGAAGGCGAACGCCGCCTACGCGATTTCCTCATGGACAAAGACATCGAGTATAACACCAACATACTCGACAAACTGCGTATCTTCCATCAGCGACCCACCTCGCGCAAGCTACTGCTCGATGTGGCAGACGGTCAGATAGCCCTCGGCGACGACGACATCAACTTCCTCCGCGGCAAAAACAAAAACAACAACAGCAACTCCTTCACCTGGCGAAACCTCATACCCTTCGTCAAGTCCGGCAACGAACAATCGGCAAAAGACAATCGGCAATCGTCAATCACCGACAGTCAATCGTCCGACGAACAATGGCTCAAGACCATCGACCGCAAGAGCGTCTTCGTCATCGACGAGAGCACCATCGACCACTGCCATATCGCACCCTGCTGCATGCCCATACCCGACGATGACGCCCTCGGCTATATCGACGAGTCCGCCCAGACCTTCACCATCCACAAACGAGAGTGCGAGCAAGCCAACAAACTCAAGAGTCAGTTTGGCAACAACATCGTAGCCGTGAAATGGAACATGCAGCGTGGCCACCTCTTCGAGACCACCATCCGCGTGGAGGGAGCCGACGAGATGGGCACACTCTTCCAGATAGCCGAATCGCTGTTCAAGCACAGCGGCCTCAATGTAAAAGGGCTCAACATCCAGACCGACAAAGGCTTCTTCCATGCCGATCTCTCCGTCCTCGTCCACGACATCAAGGAAGTCCACGCCCTCTGCGAAGACCTCCTCAAGATAGAAGCCATCCTTAAGGCCGTACGCGTATAGGTCACCCAACTTTCGTACTTTACAACTTTCGTACTCCCCCCCCCCTAAATGTTTCAAACATTTTTCAAACATTCAAACATTTTTCAAACATTTTAGATAACGGAGCCTGCATAGAAATAGCGCCTCGGCAAATGCCGGGGCGCTGGTTTTTGCTGCGCTTTTTTACCCTGCTATGCAGCTGTGCAGAAAGAGAGCACCGATAATGGTAGAGATTGCAGTGCAGATTGCATTGACGATAACGAAGATCTTGTTCTTCTTCTCAGTTTCGCACATAACTTACCTCCTTTCCGATTAAGGATTGGTAGGACGCACGCCTGCCTGAGAGTTGGCCTCCTGCTCACCAAAGGTGGTGTCATCGACGCAGTAGAGCTGAGTGGCTCCGAGCTTCTCGCGCAGCTCGGTACACAGGCGGATGCGGATATAGGTTCCCTTGATGTCGGAAGCCTGACAGTCCGCAGCGTTCTCCTTGCCTGCGCTGGTCCACTTCTGCGTACGTTCGTTCCAGATACCAGACTTGGTGCTGAAGGTGAAGTTGCCAAGGTTCTTGAGCGTCACGCTGTGACCGTTGAGCACAAAGTACTCTACAGCGTCAGCGAGGGCGTTGAAGGCCATGCGCATCTGCGCCTCAGAAACCTTCATGAACTGTGCAGCCCACTTGTTGATATACAGCTCGTCAAACTTGCTGTAGGGCACCAGTCGTGCGAGGGACTTGAGTGAACCTGTTGACTCGTCTTCCCTCTCGTAGATGGTGTAGCCGAGCTTACCGGTGTTAGTCTTAAGATTAAGTACTTTTGCCATGGTGGTTCAGTTTTTAATCCTCGTCAAGGGTTATCTGCTGGAAGGAAACGGACTTGGCGGCGTTGCGCATACGTCGGGCGGGAGTAAAACGAACGTTGATTTTGTCGATAGCTTCCTGCACCTGCTTACGCCACTCCTTGGCCTGTTCTTTCTTCTCGTCAGTGTCCCAAGGCTTCTGGGGAGCAATCTTGGTTATCTTCTTGGTGTCGGTACCACATGTCAGCGAGAACGTGCCCAGTGCAGGAACCTGCATTGTGTGGCCGTTCATCAGGAAGGTAGTGAACGCTGCCTTGAAAGCCTCTACGGCTGCTACGGCAGAGGTACGGCCTACCTGAGAGTTCTGAAGCATGTAGTCGATTAGACCATCGTCGTCGATACGGTGGGAGTGCACGCCAGTGGCGAAGTACTTCTTACCGCCGCCAGGGATGGGCCTCTCGACAACACCAGTACGTATTGTAGCCATATTAAACTCCTTTTTGTGTTAATGATTCGGGTTGATTAACTCTGTGTCCTCTAGAAAGACATTGCAAAATTAACACTTTTCCTTAAAACTGCCAAGCGAAAACGCAATTATTTTTGTATAGTTTTACAAAAAAAAGGTTATTGGTTATAGGTTATTGGTTATAGATATTTAAGCCACCTAAGCTACCTAAGCTATTAAGCTAATTTTCGTTTTCGTAAATGATGTAATCCTCCGGGTATCCGTCTGCATCCAGTGTCGTCAGTTCTGTGACTTTATCCAGATGGATGTTGCGGCATGAGGACGATGGCTTCTTGCTTCCGCTCCACGCCTCATACACCTCATCATACACGGGCGTGCAGGGCTGCAAGTCCTCGCCGTTCTCATCGCGTATCTCGAGCTCCACTTCCTGCATCTCTCCATCGTAGGGATAGTAGCGCAGATAGCGTTCGCCATTGTGGTTGATGAGTATGCCATTTATCTCCCACTCGCCCCAGGGCAGCGCAGCCACCTTGGTGAGCGGTTCGAGGCCGTTTTTCTTGCGTCGCTCGTTCTCTATCTTGAGGTAGTTGCCGTTTAAGAGTACGATGCGACCGTAGTCAATCGTGTAGTTTTTGTTGTCGGCCAGTGTGACGTGGTTATGGCTTACGAGCCAAGCCAGCGTGTTCTTACCTACTGCATTGAGATACTCCAGATGCTCAATGCGAACTAAATTCTTTTTTTCCATAATGTTTGAAAGGTTATTGGTTATAGGTTATTGGTTATTGATTA
Organism: Bacteroidaceae bacterium; assembly: GCA_017963785.1. GTDB lineage: Bacteria > Bacteroidota > Bacteroidia > Bacteroidales > Bacteroidaceae > UBA6382. Next base: position 9,737 of record JAGCTG010000009.1, read on the forward strand.
TAGGTTATAGGTTATTGGTTATTGGCTATAGATATTTAAGCCACCTAAGCCATTAAGCTAAATCTCACTGTGATTTCGGTTTTTCTTTCGTCCAGGCCTAATCCCGTATGGGATGATGGTGCGGATGAATGCTTTGGCTGCGAGCTTGCTTGCAAGGAAAAGCATACAACTGCGGCATCAGAGACAAAGTCTCGGCCTGAACGAAAGGGTTTTTATTGTTTTTGTTTTTATATCCGTTAAATCCGTGTTATCCGTGGTTTCCAAAAGCTCCCTTCCCTTTGGGAGGGGTCGGGGGTAGGCCTTCGTTACTTACCGATGTGAATGAACTGCCCAATCTTTGTCGTCCTGCCATCTTGGAAGGCGACGTGGAGCCAGTCGTAGTGGTACTCGTCGATTACCTGCTTCAGCTGGGGCAGCTTGCCCTCCTTATACATGCGGCGGATGAGGTCGAAGAGCTCTTTGTTCCTTGCCGGCTGGTCGCCCACCGTCTTGATGTCGGCAGCGCAGCCGTGGATGTGGTCGGAGCCGATGGCACCTTTCACATAGCGGTTGAGGTCGGGGCACCGGTAGCCGCTACTCACGATTATCGGTTCACCCCACGCATCGCGTATGGGCTGCAGTATGCGGCGGCACAGTCTGCCAAGGTTGTTTACTGCCTCCACCGAGGGAGTGTTGTCAATTCCTTTCCGCTTAGCAGTGTAGCTGCTGACCATTTCGCGGAGTGTGAAGTTAGCGGACAACTTCACGGTTTCTTGATTTTTTATTTCCATAATAGTTTTTCGTTTTGGTTTTCGTTTTGGTTAATAGGCTCCTCCCCTAAGCTAGGGGAGGTGTCGCTTGCGACGGAGGGGTGTGTTAGTTTTCGTTAGCAGCCCCCCCCTTCCTCATCGCGGGCTTGACCCGCGATCTCTGGGATTGCGGCTCGGAGGCCGCAATGAGGGGGAGGCTGTGTTTGTTTTCATAATGATTAAATTTGAAATTTGAGATTTGAAATTTGAAATTTTAAGCTATTAAGCCATCTAAGCCAACTTTACAAAAGTTTTTCCTGATTTTCTGATTAGTCCGGAATGTTTCCAATAGTGGATTTTAGACCTAATTGTATTTGGATTTGTTCCAAATCCGCATAGAGTTATGACATCCCGTGTCGTGAACACTACGGGCAGCCTGTCAAACAGATTCTTGGGCTGATACACCTTGCGCGGAGTCTGCAGCCTGTCGAGAGCCTCGCCAAACATTGCCAGCTGCTCCCTGAGCACGATGTCGGCAGTCCAGAAGAACGCGTCTTTGAGCTTGCGCAGAGTCTCGGCGTCGGTCTGCAGTTCCCACAGCAGCCAGTAGATAATCGATGCTCGCCACGCGATGACGCTGGCACGCTTGAGGAATATGCCCTCGGCCTCACGTCCGTTCTTAATGGCACGCAGCTCAGCCATCTGGCGCCACTCGCGCCAAATGGGGTCGATATACTCCTCGGTCTCTATCTGCACATGACCTTTCTCGTCCACCAGCGGCGCCTGATGCTTCTTGATATCTATCAGATAGTCAGCCAGCTGGCGCACTATTTGCTTTTTGGCAGGCGTTATCTTCTTGTGCTCGGGCAGCGAGTCAAACACGCCCACGGGCAGCTGATAAAAGATGGTGCGGCTCACAAGGCCATCCTCAGGATTGTTGTAGAACTTCATCACACTGTTGGGTGTGCCGAGGGCGAGGAAGTTGAAGTAGATGTTCTGCATGCCACTGAAGCTCTCCGGGCTCACCACACCACGACCGTGCAGTGCGTTGTCAAACGCTTCGCGGAAGATGTCGCGCATGTCGCACGATGCACCGCCCTTCACTTCCTTGGCCAGTGTGTCAATCTCTTCATAGAAGCCGATGATGTGCTTGCCCTTGTTGCCGCGCAGCTGCGTGAAAAAGAACGCTTCCGAGAATGTGCTCGTGCCACGGCGGATAACGACCTCAGGCATGCGCTCCGCACCCTCAATCTTTTTGAAGTCCTTTTTGTTGGCCTTGACGGTGTCGTTCCAGAGCCGTATCTGTTCCCACGAGATATCGTCCTCTTCCGTCAGGCGCTGCATCATGGTATCGAAGATGGTTCGCGCGAACGATTTACCGCTCGCCTGCTTTGCGCAAATAACGGACATAAACGATAGGCTGTGTTCCTGTCCGTCGGGAAAGGTGGCACGAACGTCGGTGGCCAGCCCTCCCAGCACCGGGAGCATGGCCAGCACGCAGGCAGCCTTGAAGCGGCGGTCTGCGTGATCGACAAAGAAGTCGATAAGCGGAGGCATGGCGGGAGGGGTGTCATCTATCTCTTGCACCTCCTCTCCTTCCTGTTCTGCTTCCTCCTCGTCGAGGAGCCCGGCAATGTCGCGAGGCCAATACTTCGTTCTGGCTGCACCGCATGCGCTTGTGCAAACCTGCAGCATCTCCGCGTCGCTGAGACCAAACGACGGTATATTCTCCGCAAGCACTTTGGGCGAGAAGTCTGTGAAGTTTCTGAAATACAGGGCGCAGCGGTAGATGGTGTTGTTTCGCTGCCCTTGCTGGGGGTAGCCGCCGTTGGCAGCAAACCATCCGAGCACGTAGTCAACCATAGGGTGACCATTAATAGTAAAGTTTCCTTTGACGGTAACATTGTTGTCATAATTCGAGATGTTTTTAGACTCTCCCCCTTCCTCATCGCGGGCTTGACCCGCGATCTCTGGGATTGCGGCTCGGAGGCCGCAATGAGGGGGAGTGTCAAGGTTAGTAATGATTTGCTGTAGTTCCCATAATTCTGGGTTCTCGTAGAGTATGTCCTCGGCCAACGGCACAAACGCCATACGAGCCAAGTCCTTGGTGCAAGCGTCAAACTCGGTCAGTCCGAGTTGCTCCGACAGCCACCTCTGGTGCGCGGAGATAATATTAGGTACACCTGCGCGAGGGCGCATCTGCGCCACCACCTTCAGCCCGTGCCCAGAGGGAGTGACGAACACCAGATAGATGCCCAGCTCGTCGAAGTCCTTTGTCGCTGTCCATGAGTCGAACAGCTCGCGAGGCGCCTCCACGTGGTCGATGTCAAGTTGGAAGAGCCCCGAGAACACTGCACTCTCGTTAGAGCGGTGACTGTCGGGGAAGTGTGCCTGCCAGCACACGGCTGGCAGGCCACGCTTCGCCTTCTCGTCGCCTTCCTCGCGAAACTTCTTGATGCGCCTGGCCACGTTCGCCGACTGGCAGGCATTCATAAAGAGCTCACGGGTGCAGCTCACACACGGACTGTTAAAGTTGTACTGATAATCAAAAACTACGGGTGTCATTTCTCTCCATCTTTTAAGATTTTGTACATAAAGCCAAGGCAAAAGCCAGCACCCAGCATCACGCACATCATCAGGAATGATAATAAATCCATTTGTATCATAATAATCTTAAATTCAGTTACCTTAAATGTGATTTAGGTTTTTCTTTCGTTCAGGACTTACCCCCGTAGGGGATGATGATGCAGATGAATGCTTTGGCTGCGAGCTTGCTTACAAGAAAAGCATACAGCTGCGGCATCAGAGACAAAGTCTCGTCCTGAACGAAAGGGTTTTCTAGGTTTTTGTTTATTTTATCCGTGTAAATCCGTGAAATCCGTGTTCGAAAATTAGTTTTCGTTTTCGTTTTCGTTTTTCACGTAATACTTGATTTTCTTTGCAGAGGCAGCAGCACAAAACTTCACTACCGTTCGGGGAAGGACACTACCCACCACCTCCGTAAGAGGATTACTCAGGCTCACATAGAAAATGTGCCTGCGTCTGGTCTTGTAGTGTTTTACTACACCATCGCTGAATATCAAGTCATAGCCGTTGGCCTTGCTTACATTCTTCGGATGGTTCTCTGCAGCCTCAAAGAACTGGTCGCCATTCGGCTGGATGTAGAGCGTACCCTTGATGGCAACGCTCTCACCGGTGTCCGCAAGCTTGCTCGTGTCCACTGGCGCAACCACTTTAATCTTCTTATTTTCCATAATTTTCGTTTTCATTAAAAGTTTTTCTTGGTTTTTCTTGGATGTGCTGCACAGCCGTAGGCTGCCGATGGTTGCAAGGCAAAGAGATGGTTAAGCTCGCTTAAACAGGACTTTGGCATGCTACTATGGGCGATGCTCACAGAGCATGCAGCACAGACAAGTGTTTTTGTGGTTTTTGTTTCTGATAATTAATGATCAAATTATATGATAATTAATGTTCAATCCTCATCTGCGTGTCGCGAAGCGAGTTTTTCGTTATCGTTTTCGTTAATCTTCTCCATAGTTGCTTTCGATTGTGTTGATTTGTTCGTAGATCTCATACGCAGTCTTGATCTTGAGAGTCATCTCCTCAGCGATTTTAAGTCTGCGCTCGAAGTCGTCGGCCATTTTGTCGTCGACCTTGCCTTTGCTGGAGGCAGCCCTTTCGACGCTGTCTCTGATAGCCCACAGCATGCTCGCAACCGTGTCGTTGCGCATGCTCATGTACCTTGCGATACTGTCTTTAATTCTTTGTACCATACGTTTTGTTTCTTTAATTGTTAATATTGTTGTTTTACTGCGCAGTCTATTATGTTAAAAGGCCAATGCCGTAGGCATCGCGAGAGGCTCGTCGGCTGTCGGTGAAGCCGGTGCCGACTTCAAAGAGCCTCGAGAGCGAAGCGGCAACCGAGAGCAAAAGTACACCCTAAAAACAGCGAGCAGAAATTTTTTCAGTTGCTATTAGTTGCCGGCAACTTTTAGCAACTAAAAACAACTATTAGCAACTTGAAATTCATTTTTCATTCGCTATTTATTCCCTTTTTCAACAAAAAAATCTAATTTTGTAGGCTGATAAACTATGGCCATTGTCGTCCTTAAAGACTTCAATCTCCTTAATGGCCCTACAGACCACAAAACACTCCTATGCGTAACGCATTGAAACATAGCATTTTACCCCCCCCCCACACAGGGAGAGGGCAACATAATAACCAGACTCAACAGAGCCCACACAAACAGGCCCTGCTGCTCTCGGCGTATGCCGTGGCAGCGGGGCTTGCTGCGTTAGCATCACCCTGTAACTAACCCATAGCTATGTCCTGGAAACGCACAATCTACCACACCTGGCTCTGCCTCAAGGATTTCCTGCTCCCCACCGAGCACGGCATCCAGCGCCGCCACGACATCCGCACCGGCAAGCGCAAACGCTGGGACTGACACCAAAGACTAATTAAACAAAACGAGATATGGCAAGTAAAAATTTGGCAAATGCTAAAGAAGCAAAGAAAGACGAATTCTACACTCAACTTGCTGATATTGAAAACGAGTTGAAACATTATCGTCAGCATTTCAAAGGAAAAATTGTTTTTTGCAATTGTGATGACCCCTACGAAAGCAATTTCTTCAAATACTTCGCAATTAATTTCAACGCTTTAGGTTTAAAGAAACTAATTGCGACATGCTACGATGGTTCACCATTTCTCGGGTCAGAACTATTGTTTGATTTTGGTGAAGAAACAAAAGATGACTATCCGAAGAAAGCGTATAAAGTTGAAATTACGGAAGTGACAGATATAAATGGCGATGGTCGTGTAGATTTGGGCGACGTGCAGTATTTACTGAAAAACGATAAAAATGTGCTAACAAAATTAAAGGGAAGTGGCGATTTCCGCAGTGTAGAATGTATCGAATTAATGAAAGAAGCTGATGTCGTAGTTACAAATCCGCCGTTCTCGCTCTTTCGTGAATATGTTGCACAACTAATGAAGTACGAGAAAAAATTTTTGATAATAGGAAATCAAAACGCAATAACATATAAGGAAATTTTTCCTCTCATAAAGAACAATAAACTATGGCTGGGCTACAAGACTGGCGATATGGCTTTTCGTGTACCAGATTATTATGAAGCTCGTGAAACACGCTATTGGCAGGACGAATCAGGGCAAAAATGGCGTAGTATGGGTAATATATGTTGGTTTACAAATCTTGAGCACAAAAAGCGTCATGAAGAATTAATCCTTTATGCTCATTATAATCCTGAATATTATCCTAAATACGACAATTACGATGCAATTAATGTTGATAGAGTAAGTGAAATTCCATGTGACTACGATGGAGTGATGGGAGTTCCGATTACTTTCCTTGACAAATACAACCCTGAGCAGTTCGAAATTGTGGAATTTCGCAAAGGCGCAGACGGGAAAGACCTGATTTATAGCAACTTACGGGGGGGGGGCAGACTCAGCCTTACTTCAGAATACTCGTCCGTCGATGTCGATAAGTGGATTAATGAACAATCCCAAAGATACGGCAGTGAATGGCAAGAGCAAGTATGCAAGGATTCTTATCCAGCGACTTCCATCCCAGGTATGATAAAAAACAAAGAAGGATTAATCAAAGGTAAAATAACGTATGCAAGAATAATAATCCGCAAAAGAAAACACATATCATGAATATCGAACTAAAGAAAATCACAGTCCGTGACCTTGTAGCAGGCTACGAGGATAACGAGGAAATGGGAGTGCGTGGCTACGGTGGTTGCCTTGATATCCGCCCACCATATCAGCGCGAGTTCATCTACGACGAAAAAAAACGTGCAGCCGTTATCACCACTATAAAGAAAAACTTTCCACTGAACGTAATGTACTGGGCAATTCGTGATGATGATGCAGAGGTCCCATATGAAGTGATGGACGGTCAGCAGCGTACCATCAGTATTTGTCAGTATGTGAACGGCGATTTTGCATACGACTTTCAGTATTTCCACAACCTCACACAATCGGAGCAAGACCAGATCCTCGATTATGAGTTGATGGTTTATTTCTGCTCTGGCAATGACAAAGAAAAACTTGATTGGTTTGAAACAATTAACATAGCTGGCGAGCGACTGACACGGCAGGAACTGCGCAATGCTGTGTATGCTGGTCCGTTCGTAAGCGATGCAAAGCGATATTTCTCCAAGACCGGTTGCGCCGCATATAATATGGGCAAATTTCTCATCAACGGTTCACCTATTCGTCAGGATTTCTTGGAAACGGCACTGAAGTGGATAGCAAATGCAGAGAGCAAGCCAGGCAGCATGCAGACTATTGAGGGGTATATGGCAAAGCACCAGCACGACCCCAATGCAAATCAGCTATGGCAATATTTTAATGCCGTAATGACATGGGTTGCTGCCACATTCGACATAGGAAAACGTAAGCAGATAATGAAAGGTATTGATTGGGGCAGCCTATATGATAAATTCCACAATCAATTGTTTGACAAGGCAGCACTCGACGCAGAGATAGCAAAGCTAATTATTGACAGCGAGGTGCAAAACAATAAGGGTATCTGCCCGTATGTGCTGACACGTGACGAGCATTACCTTGGCTTGCGTGCTTTCCCCGACGACATAAAGTTGGCTGTCTATGAGAGTCAGCATCATCGTTGCGCTAATCCAGAATGTCCGAATGGCGACATCGAGCTGGAGTATGAAAGTATGGAAGGCGATCACATCACACCGTGGCGTGATGGTGGCCGTACTGTCATAGAGAACTGCCAAATGCTATGTAAAGATTGTAACCGCAGAAAAGGAGCTAAATAACAATACAATGAAAGCAAGAGCAAGATCATTTATCACATCGGCAAAAACGATGTATGCAGCGTTGACAATTCTCTCTAAAAATGGGGGAACAATGCCAAGTCGAATCTTAATACAAGAGATAGAAAAAGCCCTGGATTTCTCTCCATGGGAGAAAGAGATACTTGAAAGCACCGGCAATATCCGTTGGCAGAGTATTATGCAATTAACTTCGGTTGATTATGTGCATGCAGGATTCTTAGTAAAGAAGAGAGGCTACTGGAGCATTACACCTGAGGGTGAGGATGCTATGAAACTTGGTGCAGATAAATTACGCGAAGAAGCATCACTACGCTACAAAGCATGGTATCGCGGAACAAAGAAAACGAATGAGAAAAAACCAAATCAAAACGAAGAAGAAAACGACTCGGTAAAAGAGAACCTGATTGAACTTGAGAATCTTGAGGAGCGTGCAGCAAATGGCATTCGTGAATATTTGAAAGGCAAGAATCCATACGAATTTCAAGATTTGGTAGCTGCTTTGCTCAAGGCTATGGGCTATTCTATTCAATCGGTAGCTCCACGTGGTAAAGATGGAGGTATCGATATAGTTGCTTATGTAGATCCGTTAGGAGCACAGACACCTCGTATCAAAGTCCAGGTAAAGCATAAGCCAGATACAGCCACAAGTGCAGCAGATGTTCGTGCATTGTTAGGAATACTTAAAGCTGGCGATATAGCTCTGTTCGTAACGTCTGGAACATACTCGGCTGATGCCCGACATGCAGCAACGAGTGGTGACAAATTCATTCGTCTAATTGATGGCGATGAGTTTATCGACATGTGGCAACGCTTCTACGATAAGATGACCGACGAAGATAAAAACATGCTGCCTTTGAAACGTATAGCATTCTTAGGTAATAACGAATAAAATCCAAATGAAAAAGACCATCACCATCATCGCTGCCCTCGCACTTCTGTGTGGCAGCGCAACAGCACAAATCAAAAAGAGCACAAAAGTGTATATCTGCACCGGCAAGACAGCCAGAGCATATCACACCAACCGCAACTGCGAAGGTCTCGGCAACTGCAAAGGCGAGATTAAGCAAATCAAAATGAAAGAAGCCGTCAAGCAAGGCCGTCATTTCTGCAGCTACTGCAAGAAATCCGTGACCTTACAAAAACGCGATGCCGTCCGTGGCGAAAAAGCTGATTAAACTATGCCACGTCAAAAACCAATAGAACAGCAGACCCTGCAAGTTTATGAGTTCGGCAATAAGCCACTCGTGTTCCGCAGATACGAGAACTATGTATCGTGTGGCACCCCCACCGACACAGGCGACCCCTCGCCTGAATGGTGGAAAGTGCTGGAGAGCGAAGGAATGAAACCAGAGACAACACTCGTCGTCACTGCACACGGCGACAGCATGATGCCCGACATCGGCGACGGAGACATCGTGTTCATCGACACCGCTGCCACTCCCACCAACGGAGACAATGTGCTCGTATATATAGATGATGAGGCTCTAATCAAAGAATACCAGTACAACTCCGAAACACGCAAACTGCGACTCATACCACTCAACCGACGATACGAAGTGATAGAACTGTCCAAGCGCAGCACACGGCTCAAGGTGGTGGGCGTAGTGATTTTCTGCTTCCATCTACTGAGAAAGAAAAAGGCAATAACCCTCGGCAATAGCAACCGCGTGAAAAGAGGCTCAGACGAGAAGTTCAGAGAGGAAAACACACTCGCAACCGTCATCGACACACTCCCCAATCCCAGAGAAAGGAAAAATGCTCAAGTCATCAAGGAAGAGGTGCGCCAGAAACTCCACCAGCTCATCGACGGCAAGAAAGGCAAGGCCGTGGCTCTCGCCATCTACTGCGCTGCCAAACTCGGACTGATAGGCTCCACAGACTACAACAGCGTCACCGAAGAGTTCGGCGACATAGGCTCACGCCAGAACTACAACAAATACAGAGCCAACCCCAATCTCTTCACCCCACAGGAGATAGAGTCCACCCAGTCTTTCCTCACATCTACCCCCCTAAAATGTTTGAATGTTTGAAAAATGTTTGAAACATTTAGAGGGGGGGGGTAGTCGCTTTCTAATACCTCCCTTAAGAGAATTATTTATATATATATAATATTA
>JAGCTG010000068.1 GCA_017963785.1 Bacteroidaceae bacterium
ATCTTTCTGATAAGCGCAGCCGTGCTGCTCGCCATTGGCGCAGCATGCAGTCTCACCCGACTCATCGCAGCCGTAGGCGTAGTAATTGTGTGGTATATTATCCTTTCACTTTTCACTGCCAAGAAGAAGGAAAACCATGAGTGTTCTTAGTCTTCTCCTTTTATTTATCATCATTTATTTCTGCGCCAAAGCCATAGGTAGCATATGGCATGACGCTTTCGGCACCATTGACGGTGGCGAGCAAAAACCACGAAACAGGACACGGCAGCAAAATACTACCTCCAAGCCTGGCAAAGAAGAACAACCTATTGGTAAAGGAGAAGGCGAATATGTGGATTACGAAGAACTCTGATTACACCAGCGCTTCGCTGCCACTGAATTTGAAACCATTTAAGAATGCCGACACGGGCATTCTTTTTTTGCCCGCAAGCTGCAGCTCTGTGATGCGCAACATTCCTTCCTTTACTGCCACATCCATTGTCTTACGACCGTCGCTAAGGATTGTTCCAACCTTGTAGTTATGGGATGCAACCATCTTTTGCGCTCCAAAGATTTTTATCTCCTGCTGTGCTTCGCTGGTGTCCAGCATCGTCCATGCTCCAGGATATGGCGATAAACCTCGCACGAAATTATAGATTTCATCGAGCGATTTTGTCCAATCGATGCGGCATGTTTCCTTAAATATTTTAGGAGCAGGACGCAGTGGCTCATCGGTAGAGAACTCGCTCTGCGGAGTGCTTTTCACAGTGCCATTGAGTATGCTGTCAACAGTCTTCAGGGCGAGGTCGCCACTGAGAGACATCAACTGGTCGTGCAATTCCCCACAGTTACACTCTTCACTTATCGGCACACGTATCTGGTCAATTATATTGCCAGTATCTATATCATGTTGCAAGAAAAAGGTTGTAAGACCACTCTCCTTATCACCATTCATGATAGCCCAATTGATAGGCGCAGCACCACGATATTGGGGAAGGAGAGATGCATGGATATTGAACGTGCCGAACCGCGGCATAGCCCAAACGGCCTCAGGCAACATCCTGAAAGCTACAACTATCTGCAAATCGGCCTGATAACTCTTTAACTCAGTAAGAAAACTCTCGTCCTTCAAACGCTCCGGCTGCAGCACCGGCAATCCCTTCTGAACAGCATACTCCTTTACAGGACTCGCTTGCAGACGATTCTGATGACGCCCCACAGGCTTGTCGGGCATAGTAACGACAGCCACAACATTGTAGCCTCCTTCCACGAGCCGCCTCAGTGCCTCCACTGCAAACTCGGGAGTGCCAAGATAAATGATACGTAAATCTTTCTTTTCCATTCTCTTCTTTTCACTACAACCTTACTCCTCTGAGAAATCCACAAGCGTCTGGCGGTAAGCCTCAAAGAGATCCGTCTTGTGTATTATCCCCACAAAACGTGAATTTTCGTCTATCACCGGCAGCACTTCCGTGCCAGACCTCTCAAAACTATCCATCACATAATTCATTGGCGAAGTAATGCTGATGATGTCCGGAGCAGGCTCCATCAATTGCTCGGCTGTAAATACAGCATACAGTTCCTGGCGAAACAGCACCTTGCGTATATTAGCCAAAGTTATCAGTCCTCGCAAGTTGCCACTACCATCCACCACAGGGAAGATGTTTTCTTTCTCTTTCGCAAGGATATGCACGAGATCGCCCAGAGTCATTGCGGGCGGAATCCGTATGCAATATTTGTCAATCACGCTGTCGAGATTCATAAGCGTAAGTATCGCCTGGTCCTTGTGGTGGGTGACTAGTTCTCCCTTCTGTGCAAGTCGCATAGAATAAATGCTGTGACGCTCAAAGATATTGATAGTAATATATGAAATGACCGTAACCAGCATCAGCGGCACCAAGAGGTCATAACCACCGGTAATCTCAGCGATTAAGAATATACTCGTTAACGGGGCGTGCATCACGGCAGCCATCACAGCCGCCATACCAAGCAGACAACTGATGGTGGCTGGCATAGGAGTAATCAGTCCCCATGTGTTCCACAAACTAGCGAACACAAATCCCGTGATACATCCAAGGAAAAGAGAAGGAGCAAACAATCCGCCGCATCCGCCAGCGCTGGTAGTGACCGTAGTAGCCAAGGCCTTGAAAAGTATTATGCAACCCAGCATTACGAGCAACAGATGAGTGCCGTAGAAAGGCGAATTGTTGAGCAATTCTTCAGGATTGCCATTGAGAAGGATATCAATAGAACTGTAACCCTCACCATAGAGGACGGGGAAGAAGAATACCAAAGTACTCAGAATGATTCCTCCAATTATCCACTTTAAATACAATCCTTTTATCTTGCGAAACAAAGACTCGATAGCATTTGTGACCTTAGTAAAATAAACAGAAATAAGTCCACACACCACACCCAGCACGATTACCGGCAAGACATAAGCTATTCTAAACTCACCCACATCGTGACAGACAAACATCGAGTCGAAACCACTCATGGCAAAGGTAAGGATAGAAGCAGTAACACACGACACCAGCAATGGCACGAGGTGCGCCATCGTAAGGTCGAGCATCAATACCTCAAGCGTAAAAAGCAATCCCGCAAACGGAGCCTTAAAGATTCCTGCAATGGCCCCGGCAGCACCACAGCCAATAAGCAGCATCAGAGTCTTTTGGTCCACACGGAAAAGGCGCCCCAAAGAAGAACCGATTGCAGAGCCCGTGAGCACTATCGGCGACTCAGCGCCCACCGAGCCACCGAAACCAATGGTAATACTACTGGCGATAACACTAGACCAACAGTTGTGGCTCTTTATCTTGCCTTGCCGGCGAGAAATAGAAAAAAGGATCTTCGTCACTCCATGCCCAATATCGTCACGCACAATATAGCGGATAAACAAAGCACTGAGCAACACACCTATGGCTGGATACACAAGGTAGAGCCAGTTGATGTGAGTAATATCGAAACCGTGAGTCAACAGACTCTCTATCAATTCTATCAGGTTCTTCAGCACCAGAGCAGCAAAGGCAGTAAACACTCCCACAAGAAAACTAAGCAGCACTATCAGCTGCTTGCCTCTAAGATGAGTCTCAAGCCACTTCGTTATTTTCAACAACTGCTCTTTCATCTTGATAAGTCGTTATCTAATTATCTTTACCTCACCTCCACGACCTAACTTGATAATAGAAGAAGGCGCCGCGGCAACTTTATCTTCCTGTCTGTACTTCACGACATAGTCCACTCTGCTAAGAATCTTCTCGTCTATGTCGCCAAAAATCTTTGGGGTGGGTGCTCCGCTGATATTGGCAGAAGTTGAAACAATCGGCTTACGAAGATGAAAGCATAGCTGGCTGGAAAAAACCTCACGACTCAGTCTTATAGCAACACTTCCGTCTTCTCCCAACAAATTGGGGGCAAGATTGCGCCCTTGGTCAAAGACTATCGTCGTAGGTTTGTCGGCTAGTTCTATTATATCCCATGCCACCTCAGGCACTTCCGCTACATGATTGGCAATCATTGCCGCGCTGTTGGCAAGCACTATTAGCGCCTTGCTGTCCTGTCGCTCCTTTATCTTATAGATACGCTCCACGGCCAAGCTATTGGTGGCGTCACATCCAAGCCCCCACACGGTATCTGTAGGATAAAGAATTATCCCACCTGCCTTGAGAACCTTCACGGCCTCCGCCATATCTTCCTTGTCAAAGGGCCAGTTCTGGTTGCGCATCTTTTAGAAGTCGTTGGTAAAATGAAACTTTATATTCTTAAAATCCTGTTGCGCCATTTGCAGCACATAGCTGCTATCGGCAAGAAACACATCGCGTCCATCGCGATCCTTCGCCATATACTGATATTTACGGCGCTTGAAATTGTCTAACTCTGCCGCATCGCTACTCTCTATCCAGCATGCTTTGTAGAGACTTATAGGCTCCCAGCGGCACTTAGCATTATATTCGTTCTCCAATCGATATTGGATGACCTCAAACTGCAGTTGTCCCACTGTACCAATAATCTTGCGGTTATTAAACTGATTGACGAACAATTGTGCTACGCCTTCGTCCATCAATTGCTCAATACCCTTGTTGAGTTGCTTGGCCTTCATGGGGTCTGCGTTCTCTATGTATTTGAACAACTCAGGCGAGAAACTGGGCAGTCCCTTGAAGTGGAGCTGCTCGCCTTCGGAAAGAGTATCACCAATCTTAAATGTTTGGTTGTCAGGCAAACCAACTATGTCGCCCGGCCACGCTTCGTCTATAGTACTCTTGCGCTGTGCCATGAATTGCGTTGGCGACGAGAAACGCACCTGTTTCCCGCTCCTCACCAAAAGATAGGGCGCATTTCTAACGAACTTGCCGCTACACACCTTGCAGAACGCAATACACGAACGATGGTTGGGGTCGATGTTGGCCGTAATCTTAAAGATGAAACCCGTGAATTTGGTTTCCTCTGGCTCTACCATACGTTCCAGTGCTTGCACAGGCTTAGGCGAAGGAGCTATCTCCACAAAGCAGTCGAGCAGCTCCTGCACACCGAAGTTATTAAGCGCAGAGCCGAAAAACACAGGAGCTACGTCAGCACTGAGATATGTATTGACCTCAAAGTCAGGATATACTCCGTCAATCAACTCCAGGTCCTCGCGAAGCTTCGCAGCATCCTTATCACCCACATGAGCCTCCAGGTCTGGACTGTCCACATCCACTTCTACCTTTTCTGTTACCTTCTGCTTGTCAGGAGTAAACAGATTCAAGTTCTTTTCATATATATTATATACTCCCTTGAATCTCGCACCCTGATTGATAGGCCAACTCAGCGGACGCACCTTTATTTGCAGTTCCTGCTCCAACTCGTCGAGCAGATCAAAGGGATCTTGTCCCTCGCGATCCATCTTGTTAATAAAGATAATAACGGGTGTTTTTCTCATACGGCACACCGTCATCAACTTGCGAGTCTGTGTCTCTACGCCCTTTGCTCCGTCAATAACAATTATCACGCTATCCACAGCGGTGAGAGTACGGAACGTGTCCTCTGCAAAGTCTTGGTGACCTGGAGTATCCAGGATATTGACCTTGTAGTCTTTATAGTCAAACTCCATCACGCTGGTGGTCACAGAGATACCTCTCTGTTTCTCTATATCCATCCAGTCGGAGGTTGCCGTCTTGCGTATCTTGTTGTTTTTCACCGCACCTGCCACCTGTATCTGCCCACCAAAGAGCAACAGCTTCTCTGTGAGCGTTGTCTTGCCTGCATCTGGATGAGAGACGATGGCAAATGTGCGGCGACGTGTTATCTCGTTCATTACTTTTACTCCTCTTATTTCTTAGTTCTTTTCTCCCATTCTCTTCAAGCATTCGCACAGCGAATCTTCCCAGTAAGGCACGCTGACACCGTAAACCCTCTTTATCTTGGCTTTGTTAAACACCGAATATGCGGGACGCTTTGCCGGAGTGGGATACTCTTTTGATAGAATAGGTTGCACCTCGCAATCCGTTATTCCTGCCAGTCGATGAATAGCCTTTGTGAAATCATACCACGATACTGCACCCTCGTTGCTGTAGTGAAAAATGCCATATACCTTATCTTTTGCTGTTGCAATCTTGAGTATTGCCTTAGCAAGATCGGCAGCATACGTAGGCGAACCTATCTGATCATACACCACGCCCAACCTGTCGCGCTCACGGCCCAGACGCAGCATTGTCTTCACAAAGTTGTTGCCATAGGGGGAATAAAGCCATGCCGTACGCACAATCACATGGTGCGGGTTTGCTGCTATCACGCCCTTCTCACCATTAAGTTTGGTAAGACCATATACTGATTGCGGTCCGGTAGGCATGTCCTCGGAGTAGGGCGTGCTGCCCTGCCCCCCAAAGACATAGTCCGTAGAAATATGTATTATTTCGCCGCCCCTCTCTGCCACTGCCTTGGCCAGTAGCACCGGGGCTTCTCCATTGAGCACCCTCGCACGATTCTCGTCGTCTTCCGCACGATCAACTGCCGTATAGGCCGCACAATTGATAACAAGGTCTATCGCATTAGCGTTAATGGCTGCTCTCACGGCAGTACCATCGGTGATATCAAGTTCTTCTACGTCAGTAAAAACAAACTCGCATCCTTCATAGTTATCTGCAATATTACGTATCTCAGTGCCAAGTTGTCCTTTAGCGCCCGTAACAAGAATTTTCATCGTTTTATTTCTATTTTTGGGGGAGCCTTAAAATTCCAACGGCTCCATACGGTCTTTAATATAATAATCACTCAAGCTGCCGAGGAAAGTCGATATTGTCTCTACTGCCTTAGCGGTATCATTGCTGATTTCACGCCCCTGCATCTTAAGAAGCATTACTCCATACAAACATTCGAAGCAACTCTCCAATTCTGTATGCTCCTTTCCTCCATCCTGCTTCGCACGCAACTCTACTATCAACGGCAAAGCCTTATGGTAAGCGGCATGATAATAAGGGTATTTCTGCGAAGCCATCAATCTGTCATGCAGATCGCTGAGATTGATAAGCACATTGCGGCATATCTGCAGGTGTCCTTTCTCAGCCACACCCTCGCTACGCATCATCTCTATAATATCAGCATACCACTGCCGGAGGTCTTTTTGCTGCTTTGCGTCGAGCGAGTCAAAACGAGACAGATAGCCCATCTCCAATTTGTCAATATCAAGGCTGAAGGCTCTTACCAGATCCTCCACCTGCCACATATAAAGCAAATACTCGGCTATATTCTTCGCTCTAAGTTTCTCTGCAACAAACATTACTCCTACCCGTTAGTACCAATGCAGACCGGTGATGGTAAATACAAATCCCGCAATGGCTGCCGCAATCACAATAGATCCGATAGTAATGTTGAGCGCCCTGATATAGCGGTCGCTAAAAGCATTACGAATCTTATTGATAACAAACGAGAGGAAGAACCACCACAGCATAGCGCCCACTATAATGGCTATAAAGCCTAACCCCATATTTATGGGAAGGTCAGGTGTGATAAAGTCAAAGCGTGCAAAAAGCACGAGGAAAAGCAGTATTATCAGCGGATTGGAGAATGTCAGGAGGAATGCAGTCAGAAAATTGTTTAAGAATGTCTTGTCTTGCGACACCTTCACATCCCTATTCTTAGGCTTACTGAAAAGCATATACAACCCAAAGACCAACAGCATTGCGCTGCCGGCAAGCTGCATAATCAACTTGTTGCTCTCATTCTTCACAAACTCCGTCACAAAACTCATACCCAAACCCGACACCAGCGCATAGATAATGTCGCTTAGCGCAGCGCCCATGCCTGTAATGATACCAAAACGGAATCCTTTTTTCAGCACTCTCTGGATACACAGCACTCCAACAGGACCACAGGGCGCAGAACATATTACGCCTATAAACAGTCCTTTTATTATTACTAGAAAAAGTGCTATCAAGTCCATATCAATGTGCAAAACCAAAGAGTTTAGAACTCTTTTGCATGGCAAAGTTGCCACTTTTTTTTGGAATACACCCCCCTCAGCGCCAACAAATCGCTGTCCAGCCTCTTTATCCACACAAAAAAGCACAACTGACACCCGTTTTGTGTTAAAAAACGCAGGTGTAGGTATAAAAACAACGTTTTTTTCTAATAAAATTTGGTAGTTTAAGAAAAAAGATGTTTCTTTGCACAGATTTTAACACTTACCGCAGTTTAACCACTTAAAACATTATTGCCTATCGAAATGACATTACTCTAATTGTAACAACGTAGTAATGAATAATTTCAAAGTTCTGACCGACGACGAATTGGTTGGTCTTTATGCACAAGGCAATAATGTGGCTTTTGACACTCTGCTTAACAGATACGAGTCTAAGCTTTATTCTTACATTTTTTATATTGTACATGATGAAGAGGTTGCCAACGATCTCTTCCAAGATACCTTTCTCAAGGTTATCACACGCATTCAGGAAGGCAGCTACACTGGCTACGGCAAGTTCCAGGCATGGATCACTCGCATTGCCCACAACCTTGTGATGGACTATTTCCGCGACAAAGAGCAGGCCAACACCATCTCCAACGACGAAGCCGACTACGACCTCCTCAACAACATACGCCTGGCTGAGCACACCACCGAAGACCAAATGCTTATCAGCCAGTCGCTCAAAGATGCCAAAGCCATCATGGAACTACTGCCGGAGCCGCAGAGCGAAGTAGTCAAAATGCGTTTCTATGAGAACATGTCTTTCAAGGAGATTGCCGATAAACTCAATATCAGCATCAACACCGCTTTAGGACGTATGCGCTATGCTATAATTAACATGCGTGCCATTGCTCAAGAGCGCCATATCGCCCTCTACGCCGAGTAAAAGAATCCCTCTCATATCTTCGGCAATATTTCCTCTCCAAAAATATTTTTCTCTTTATATAATATAAGGTGCTTTCTTGCGTTATAATAATGAATATCATAACACAAAGTGCCTATGAATGAAACTCTACGCTCAGAATTATGTCCCCGTCCGGAAACAATTGCTTTACTTAGAATCGCTGCCAGAGTAATGCAGCGCAATGGCACAGCCGCCACAACAATTTGCAGAGCCTGATGTGCTCCTGCATTCCCCAAGCGGAGACAAAAGAAAAAACGACCCTGAAAGCACAAGACTTTCGGGGTCGTAATCTTTTGCGTTATTGATAACGCCTACTATTTACTCCAAATCTTACAACAATGCAAGGATTTTTTCCTCCAATGTCGAGGCAGGCACTGCTCCAATACTCTTGTCCACCACCTCGCCGTTCTTCACAAAGAAAATGGCAGGGATATTGCGAACACCAAACTTTGCTGTCAGTTCCTCGCTCTCGTCCACATTGCAAGAACCTATAATCACCTTGCCGTCATATTTCTTGGCAAAATCTTCAATCACTGGAGCCATAGCGCGACACGGACCGCACCACTCGGCAGAAAAATCTACCACCATAGGCTTTCCCTGAGCCAGGAAAGCATCGTAATTCTGATCGTTGATGTTGAAATTCATACTCTTATCGTTTTTTCCATTAATTTTGAGACGGCAAATTTACACATTATTTTTCATTCGACCGCCGTCAACTGCCATTTATTTCAAATCCGAATACTTGCGCACTCTTTTTACGTAATACTTCCAAAGCAGACAACGTGGCCTCTGCTCCGCTATCTTATTCACAGTTGCAGCCTGCATATTCTCTCTACGTATGTCACCATACTCATGGCGCATTCGCGAATACTCAAAACGAGCTCTTACCACTGCCAACGCCTCCTTTCGCTTGCCGCTGAGCAACATCTGCAGTGCAGCCAGATAGTCAAGAAAATAGCGTGCTGCCAACACTGACGTACGACGACCGTCAGGCAAGTTCTTATGCAGCATCAGCAGATTATTACGAAAGTTGAGGAAAGTCTTACGCGGGTTGTGAACATCTAGCGTTGCTCCTCCAAGATGATAGACCACGCTCTGTGGCACGCACCACACTCCGTAGCCTCTGCTCTTAAGGCGCCAGCAAAAATCTATTTCCTCCTGATGGGCAAAAAAACGGCTATCAAGTCCTCCTACCTTATTATATATACGCGTGCGCGCGAAGAGTGCCGCACCTGTAGCCCAAAACACAGGCACTGGGTCACCATCGTATTGTCCCTCGTCATTCTCCACTACACTCATGATACGCCCACGGCAGTATGGATAGCCGAGAGAGTCAAGAAATCCACCGCATGCCCCGGCATATTCAAACCTCTCCTTATGGTTATAGTCCAGGAGTTTGGGCTGGCATGCTGCTGCTTCGGGATGCTCATCCATGAAGGCCAGCAATGGCTGCAGCCAGCCTTTCGTCACCTCTACATCGCTGTTGAGCAACACCGTATAGGTAGTGTCCACCTGAGCCAACGCTTTGTTGTAGCCCTCGGCAAAACCATAATTCTGGTCAAACGCCATCACTTCCACCGTAGGAAACTCCTTTTGCAATATCTCCAACGAATTGTCTGTGCTGCCATTATCGGCAACTATCACCGTTGCCTCAGACGAGTGTTCCACTACCGACGGTAAGAACTTACGTAGCATCTCCCCGCCGTTCCAATTTAATATTATTACCGATATGCTTTTCTTTTCCATATCTATCTTCTTTTTTCTTCCTCTCCCAAGAGTGCTGTCTTGTCAGCGTTAAAACCTTTGAGGCGATAGTTTACCACTGCATTATCGAGCTGTGCATTGACCGCCGTATCCACCTCCACATGTATATAGTTATCAGTAAATCCTTTGGCTGCCAGCCCTGTATGATTGCGTTCCGTCAGCACAGGCCTAACCTGTCCTATATAGCGAGCATAGAAACTTTTTCGTTTCTCTTCCGACAAAGCTATCAGGCGCTGGCTGCGCTCATGCTTAACCTGGTTTGCTACCTTATAGGGTATGCGCAAGGCCGCTGTGCCCGGACGCTCCGAGTAACTGAACACATGAAATTGCGACACGTCTATACTCTTTGCAAAGTCATACGACCTCTCAAACAGTTCATCCGTCTCGCCTCTGGTACCCACTATTATATCTACGCCGATAAAGCAGTCGGGCATTACCTTTTTTATATATCCCACGCGCGAGGCAAACAACTCCGTATCATAGCGTCGGTGCATCAGGCGCAATACCTCGTCGCTGCCACTCTGCAATGGAATATGGAAGTGAGGCATAAAGTGATGGCTCTGCGCACAGAAATCTATTATCTCCTCTGTCAGCAAATTAGGCTCTATCGAAGAAATACGATAGCGTTCCACTCCCTCCACCTTGTCCAATGCTTGGATTAAGTCAATAAAGCTCTCGCCGGTGCTCTTACCAAAGTCGCCGATATTAACTCCTGTTATTACTATCTCCTTGCCTCCGTGCAACACGGCATCCTCCGCCTGTCTCACAATGTCCGCGATGCTACCGTTGCGACTGCGTCCTCTGGCAAAGGGTATCACACAGTATGTGCAGAAATAGTCGCAGCCGTCCTGCACCTTTAGGAAGAAGCGCGTCCTCTCACCGCGCGAACACGACGGAACGAAAGGCATTGATCCTTTACTCTCGCTTATCGCCTCTTGACTCTCGCCGCTCGACTCCTGCAGCCGTTCAATAATCATCTCCGCCGCACGACCCTTGTGCTCCATGTCTATCACGAGGTCCACACCAGGCATAGCAGCTATCTCGTCTGCTGCCATTTGCGCGTAGCACCCCATCACCACCATAAGCGCATCGGGATTCTCGCGCACGGCGCGGTTGATGGCCTGCCTGCATTTATGACTGCTGGTCTCGGTCACTGTACACGTATTCACCACGCATACATCCGCGTGCTCCCCATGAGCCGCACGTCCTACTCCGGCCGCCTCAAGTTTGTCACCTAAAGAGGAAGTCTCTGCAAAATTCAGCTTGCACCCTAACGTGATATATACGGCCTTCTTTTCCAACTTAGCCTAAAATACACAATTATATACTAATTTGAAACGCAAAGTTAGCAATTTTTTGTTAAACGCCAAAATCAGCGAAAAAAAACCGTTCTAAATTATTGCTGAAAATCAGCGACTTATAAAAAAGTTACAAAAATAGGCATAAAAAAAGTCTCAAAATTGTTTGTACTTTCAAAAAAGTGCGTACCTTTGCACCCGGTTTTAATAAACACTAGTCGTTTAACCACTAAACAAAAAAGAAAAATGAAAAAGTTACTGTTCGCTTTTGTAGCTCTTGCAGCAATGTCTTTCGCTTCTTGCGGCAATGCTCAGAAGGGTGAGGCTACTGACTCTGTTCAGGACAGCACCGTTGACACCACCGCTGTTGACACCACCGCTGACACCCTCGCAGTTGACACCACTGCTCAGGCTTAATTCTTAGCGAATTACTAAGAGAGATTGAAACCTGCGGAACTCGTTCCACAGGTTTTTTCTTTGTCTGCTCGTCAACTAAAAGCGGGAAAAGATTGCTCTTTTCCCGCTGCTTTTGTACCCAGAGCCGGGATCGAACCGGCACGCCTTGCGGCATTGGTGTTTGAGACCAACGCGTCTACCAATTCCGCCATCTGGGCATTTTCGGCTGCGAAATTACAAATAAATTATAAAATACAAGGGATGAAAGGACAATTTTTTAATGTTCAATGCTCAATGCTCAATGTTCAATGTCATTTCACCAGTTCCTGACACACTACATCTTGAAAATCGCGACCCTCCTGAGAGTTGAGGATTCCTTGATTAAAAATACAGAAGGCAAGATGTGTGCCATTCGCCGTCGTCGCATAACCTGCCAGCGTTGACACCTTGCGCAGAGTGCCTGTCTTGGCGTGGATTTTACCCTCGGCTTGAGTGCCTTTCATCCTTTTCTTTAGGGTACCGTCGATGCCCGCCACAGGCAGCGATGGATAAAGAATAGCCAATATATCGGGGCGGCTCCATACATGGCGCAGCAGCCTCACCACAAGCCGTGGCGTCAGATAGTTGTATAATGAGAGTCCACTGCCATCTGCCACGGTATATGCGTCAGGGTTGAGGCCCAGCTCACGTATCAAGCCATACTCCCTCTCGGCCGACAAACGCGCCGTCGCCCTTTGCCTTGCTGCACTTAATTGATAGAACAGCGACTCGGCATACAGATTATCAGACTCTTTCATCATGTGGGTCAGCATCTGCTCCACCGTGTGAGTACGTTCACACAGCACATTCCAATCATTTTCTGTGTTTGTGTTCCCTTCCGTTATGCGCCCATATCCGATGGGGCGTACCACGGAATCGAGATCAAGAGCCTGCAGAAAGCGAGGCATAAACACATCCTTTGCCTTGTATAGCAAGGGTGTCAGCGTAGCCTCTTTGTCATCCCAGCACCAACCCTCGCCCCACTTTAGCGTGTCCTTGAAGGTGAGGTCGGCAAACACGCGACCGTCAATGCGGCGGATGCCCTGCTCACGCAGCGATTCCGTAAACGCACGCATGTCCTCCTCGCCAAAGAGAGGGTCAAACCCACCTTTTATATATATATCACCACGCAGCACCTTCCACTCGTGCAGCGAGTCGCTCAGTATCGTGTCTGGCTCTATAATGCCCTTGTAGGCCAGTGTGGTGCGGAAGGGGTAGTCCGCTCCCAGTTCGCTGAGGGCAGTGGTTGCCGTCAGCACCTTCATCACCGATGCAGGGCGCATCAATTGGCGCGACCCGTGGTCATACACCACCGAGTCGCCGTCAAGGTCATATACGAGAATAGCAACCTGTGAGCGCTCAAACATCGGCGCCTCCAGCAGCGAGTCCAGCGACATAGTGAGTGTCTCACTCCACCGTGTAGCTTCCGTCTGACCGCGAAGCACTACTGGAGCAAGCATAATGGCAATCACCAACGCCCACTTGAACGCCAAAAGTCGATACATTTTTCTCATAATCACCGCAAAAGTACAACTTTTTTGTCAAATACAGATTGGTATTAAACTTTTTTATGTAACTTCGCCCACAAATAAACTGTACATAAATAGTTCATCGTAAATTGTAAACTAGTAAATAATTTCGATGGTTCGCAAATTTGATTTCCTCGTTATTGGCAGCGGAGTGGCAGGCATGTCCTTCGCTTTGCAAGTGGCCTCGGCCAAGAAAGGCAAGGTGGCCCTGATATGCAAAACCACCATCGACGAAGCCAACACAGCCAAGGCTCAAGGTGGCGTAGCGTCCGTCACCGACCTCAAGAAAGACAATTTTGAGAAACACATCCACGACACTATGGTGGCTGGCGACTATATCAGCGACCCCGCCGCCGTCAAGCAAGTGGTGGAGAACGCTCCCGCTGGCATCGAGCGCCTCGTCAACTGGGGCGTCAATTTCGACCGCAAGGAAGACGGCACCTTCGATCTTCACAAAGAAGGCGGCCACTCAGAGTTTCGCATCCTGCACCATGCCGATGACTCAGGCTTTGAGATACAGCGCGGACTGATAGAAGCCGTCAGACGCCATCCTAATATCAAGGTGCTTGAAAACCATTTCGCCGTCGAGATTATCACCCAGCACCACCTCGGTATCGAGGTCAATCGACAAACCCCCGATATCGAGTGCTACGGAGCATATATCCTTGACCCCGACACAGGCAAGGTGGACACCTTCCTCTCTAAAGTCACCCTGCTCGCCACCGGCGGCATCGGAGCCATCTATACCTCCACCACAAATCCTGACATAGCCACCGGCGACGGCATCGCCATGGCCTATAGAGCCAAGGCTACGGTAAAGGACATGGAGTTTGTGCAGTTCCACCCCACGGCACTCTTCCATCCGGGCGAGACACACCCCGCTTACCTCATCACAGAGGCTATGCGCGGCTATGGCGGCATCCTGCGACTCCCCAATGGTGAGGAGTTTATGCAGAAATACGACAAGCGACTCTCCCTCGCACCGCGCGACATAGTTGCCCGCGCCATCGACAAGGAGATGAAGATACACGGCATCGACCACGTATGCCTCGATGTCACCCACAAAGACGCAGAGCAGACCAAGGCGCACTTCCCCAATATCTATGCCAAGTGCCTGTCGATAGGCATCGACATCACCAAGCAGTATATCCCCGTCTGCCCGTGCGCCCACTACCTCTGCGGCGGCATAAAGGTGGACCTCAACGGTCTCAGCAGCATCCGTAGGCTCTATGCCGTGGGCGAGTGCTCGTGCACCGGACTCCACGGCGGCAACCGACTGGCAAGCAACTCCCTCATAGAGGCTGTCGTGTATGCCGACGCCGCAGCCCGCCACGCACTCAGCGTCATCGACGAATATAGCTTCAACACCAAGGTGCCGGCATGGAACGACGAAGGCACCATGACCAACGAGGAGAAGGTGCTCATCGCCCAAGATATGCGCGAGGTGGGGCAGATAATGTCCAACTACGTGGGCATCGTGCGCAGCGACCTGCGACTCCACCGCGCCTGGACACGCCTCGATATCATCTATGAGGAGACAGAGGAACTCTTCAAGCGTGTAAAAGCCACCCGCGACATCTGCGAGCTGCGTAACGCCGTCAATGTGGGGTACCTCGTAACTCGTCAGGCCATCGAGCGCAAGGAGAGCCGTGGCCTCCATTACACCCTCGACTATCCCAAACACGCATACGACTATAAGAATTGAACATAAAAACTTAAAACACATTTATATTATGAAAAAATTCCTTTTTTCCCTTTGCGCTTTCGCTTTCATTTTCGCTAATGTCAATGCCCAGAGTGTCACCGTCTATGAAAAAGAGACACCCGTAGGTTTCAATGTTAGCGACATCGACAGTATCATCTTCTCGCCCGAGAAAGCCAACAACCCCAAATACCAGACTCTCGACGGCAAGCGTATCGTAGATGCCCACTGGCTCAGCCTCGGCACCTCCATCACATGGTATAACGACAATGTGTCGTCAGCCTTCACCAAAGGCTACCAGACCCGTGTGCTCGAGCAGCTCGCCTTCAAGCAGTTCACCAACAAAGGCATCAGCGGAGCCACCATCAACTCCACCGTCGGCCAAATCATCAAGGCTGACTACTACACCATAGAGCACGGAGTCAACGACTGGGGACACTCCACACCCGTGGGCACCATCAACGACTACATCAACAACACCAAAAACGGAACTTTCGCTGCCTACTACCGCGAGATAATCGATGCCATCTACAAGATAAACCCCAAGGCTATGATTATCCTCTGCACACCGCGCAAGGCCTACGGCTTCGGCACCTATCTGCCCGCCCACTGGTATGATGAGTTCAACGGCATCTACCTCAAAGACTATGCCGACATCATCAAGGAGATAGCAGAGTACGAGAGCCTCCCCGTTGCCGACTGGTTCAACCTCTGCGGCAACCAAACCAACCTCGCCCGCCTCTCCATCGACCAGGCACTCCATCCTAACGACGACGGCTATCAGCTCATGGCCAATGTCCTCATCCAAGCCTTCGAGCAAGTCCTTGTCCACTAATGTAAATAGTTAAATAACTAAATTGTACATAAATAGTACATTGTAAATTGTAAAATTGTACATGAAAAAGATATTATTTTTCGTTTTCGTTTTCTTAATGGTCAATGGTCAATGGTCAATGGTCAATGTTGCCCGTGCTGGCGTGAAAAATGCCACCACCCTATGTGTGGAGGACAAGACCGGAGCCGTCCTTAAGTTCTCCCTTGCCGACAGGCCCAAGATAAGCTTCCGTGGCAACTACACCGTGATACAAGCAGCAGAGATCAAACTCCTGCAGTTCCGCAACCTCTACAAAGCATACTTCACCGATGAGGAAGACCCCACGGCAATAAATGAAGTCAGCGCTAGCGGTATGCCTCAAGCCTCCATCGTCAATGGAGAATGGTCAATGGCTAATTTCAAGCCACTCACCAATGTGTTGATATACGACACTCGCGGCAACCTCGTGCGCAAGGCGCAGACCGACGTGCAGGGCGCTGCCCAGGTGTCCGTAGGCGATCTGCCCAGCGGCATATACATCGTGAAAGCAGGCAAGATGAAATTTAAGATAGCATACTAACGCTAATGGTCAATGGTCAATAGTCAATGGTCAATAGAAAATCACTCCTCACTCTCACATTCTCGCTGCTCGCTGTCA
>JAGCTG010000069.1 GCA_017963785.1 Bacteroidaceae bacterium
ATGCTGGGGCAGTTGGGGCAACACACAAAAACTTGCCGGCAAGAGCTGGCGCTATGAACTGTTTTATTGGGATTACATCGTAGGCATCCTGCTGTTCTCCCTGCTCATCGGCCTCACCTTCGGCAGCACAGGCGAAGGGGGACGCGCCTTCCTCACCGACCTCGGTCAGCTCGATGCCTCCCGCGCGGGCAGTGCCATCCTCGGCGGTGTCATCTTCAACGCAGCCAACATCCTGCTCACCGCAGCCGTCAGCATCTCAGGCCTTGCCATAGCGTGGCCCATCGGTCTCGGCATCGCACTGGTGCTGGGCGTGTTCCTCAACTACATCCTTGCCCCCAATGGCAATCCCGCCCTGCTGGCACTCGGCGTAGGCCTGGTGCTCGTGTCGGTGATATGCAACGGCATTGCCTCAGGCAAAAACTCTAAGTCATCAGGGCGCGGCATCAGCAAGAAGGGACTGGTCATCACCATCGTCAGCGGTCTGCTCATGGGCGTGTTCTATCCCTTTGTGGCATACGCCATGGACCTCACCAGCTGCACCAGCCCTGCTGCCGGCATGGCCACCCCCTACAGCGCTTTCTTCCTCTGTGCGCTGGGTGCCTTCCTGAGCAACTTTGTGTTCAACACCATCCTCATGCGTCGCCCCATCTCCGGTGAGCCCGTCACCTACAAGCAGTACTTCGCCGGGCGCCCCGCCACCCATCTGGTGGGCATCCTCGGCGGTTGCATCTGGGGACTCGGCACAGTGTTGAGCTATGTCTGCTCCGGCAAGGAGGCCAACCTCGGCCCCGCCATCTCTTACGCCCTCGGTCAGGGAGCCCCGATGATAGCTGCCCTGTGGGGCATCTTCATCTGGAAGGAGTTCAAGGGCGCCAATGCCGCGGTGCGCCTGCTGATATTTGCGATGTTCGTGACCTTCATCGTCGGCGTGTTCACCGTCATCGCTGCTCGTGGATAATAGGTCGCAATGCTTGTCACGCTGAGTGAGATACTCCGCGACGCCAATGAGCGGCACTATGCCGTGGGGGCGTTCAACTGCCTGAGCGTGGAGAATGTGATGGGAGCCATAGAGGCTGCCGAGCAACTGAGCTCACCCATTATCATCCAGTTGGCAGAGGTGCAGTTCCCCGAGGCTCCTATGGAGCTGATGGCTCCGCTCTTCCTCCAGGCAGCCCGCAGGTCGTCGGTACCCGTCTGTGTGCACCTCGACCACGGTCAGAGCGTGGAGACCTGCCGTAGGGCCATACAGCTTGGCTTCACCTCCGTGATGTTCGATGGTGCCGCACTGCCGTTTGAGGACAATGTCGCTGTCACCCGCGAGGTGACTGATATGGCTAAGGCCGCAGGCGTGGATGTGGAGGCCGAGCTGGGCAAGGTGGGCGACTCGGGAGCGGACACAGCCGATGTGTTCACCGATGTGGAGGAGTCGGTGCGCTTTGTGCAGGCCACGGGGATAGACGCCCTGGCCATTGCCATAGGCAATCTCCACGGCCATTATGTACACACTCCGCAGCTGAACATCCGTCGCCTCATTGAGATACACGAGGCCAACCGTCTGCCACTGGTGTTGCATGGTGGCAGTGGCACGAGTGTCGATGACTTCAAGGCATGCATCCACCACGGTATCTGCAAGATAAATGTGGCCACAGCCATCCAGCGCGGCATCATGCAGCGCATCACCGAGCGCCTGTCGCAGCATCCCGATGAGGGCTACATCCCGCTGAAGCAAGTGATGATCTCCGCCTCACGCGAGGTCGTGGCGGAGCATATCCACCTGTTTGAGAGCATAGACCGTTGTCCATAGACCATAAAACCTGATCATACATGAAACGAAGCGAAATCAACCAAATCATCCGCGAGGCCAAGGAGTTCCTTCATTCGCGGCAGTTCATATTGCCCGAGTGGTCGGAGTGGAGCATTGCCGACTGGAAGGCAAACCGTCAGAAGGTGGACTATATCACAGAGCGTATGCTGGGGTGGGACATCACCGACTTCGGGTCGGGCGATTTCCTGCGCTGCGGACTGTTCCTCTTCACCCTTCGCAACGGCAAGTATGGCGTGGACAAGAAACCCTACGCCGAGAAGATAATGATAGTGGAGGAGAATCAGGAGACCCCCATGCATTTCCACTGGTCCAAGATGGAGGATATCATCAACCGTGGCGGCGGCAATCTGGTCATCGAGCTCTACAACGCCGACAAGGACGAGCAGTTAGCCAATACGCCCGTCCATTATCGCATCGATGGCATAGAGCATGTCATGGAGCCCGGTGGGCGAGTCATCCTGCATCCGGGGCAGAGCATCTGCATGGAGCAGTACCTCTATCACCGCTTCTATGGCGAGCCGGGCAAGGGCAAGGTCATGGTCGGCGAGGTGAGCCAGTGCAACGACGACACCACCGACAACCGTTTCTTCCAGCCCGTAGGCCGCTTCCCCGACATCGAGGAAGATGAACAGCCCCTCCACCTCCTCTGCTCTGATTATCCCAAGTTTTTGATGTAAGTCTTAATTCTCAATCCTTCCCCTCCTCTAGGAGGGGCTAGGGGTGGTCTGCTAGAGGTGGTCTCGGTCCTAGGATGTGACGGGGCTACTTTCGTCGATGTCAGATGTCCGATGTAAGAAGTAATAACTAAATATCCAAATAGTAAATAAATAGTAAATCGTAAATTGTCAAATAGTAAATTAAACTGTTTTCCCGGTTTTTTGATAATTAATGGTAAAATTATATGGTAATTAATGTTTAACGGTATTGTCTTTAACTTCTAGCTTGCGCAGCAAGCGTTAACTTCTTTAACTTCTTTAACTTCTAAAAGAAATCCTCAATGCCCAAACTCCTTATCTCTGGCCTCGGCTGTTGCCTACTAGACCGTATCTACGACCATGTCGACTTCCGGTCGGGGGCCTTCTGCACCTACACGAGCCGCACACCCGGCGACGGCGGCCTGGAGCCCGGCAAGCTGACCTTCGAGGAGGAGCTGGAGCAGTTTGCGGGCGAACCCTTCACCTCGCAAATCCTGCCACGCCTCGTCGGCAACCGCAAGCCCGAGAAAGAGAATATCGGCGGTCCGTGCATCGTGACCCTCATCAATGCGTCGCAGCTGGCGTGGCGTGAGAGCACCGTCAGCTTCTATGGCTGCCGGGGCGATGACGATGTGGCTGCCGACCTGCTGCAGAGGCTGAGCCAGACGAGCGTTGACCTCACCCACTACCGCACCCAGCAGGGCAGCGAGACACCCTCCACGAGCGTCCTCTCCGACCCCGACTATGACAACGGCAATGGCGAGCGCACCTTCGTCAATGTCATAGGCGCCTCGTGGCATTACCAGCCAGCGGAGGTGGACGACAGCTTCTATGACAGCGATATCTGCGTCTTTGGCGGCACAGCCCTCGTGCCCCGCATACACCAGAGCCTGAGTGCCATGCTGGAGAGAGCCAAGCAGCGTGGCGCCATCACCATTGTCAATACCGTCTACGACTCGCTCAGCGAGAAGCGCTCTCCCGGTCAGCGGTGGCCTATGGGTGACGGCGACCGTGCCTATCCCTTCATCGACCTCCTCCTCGTGGACCATGAGGAGGCGCTGCGCCTCAGTGGCTGTGCTGACATCCCCTCATCCATAGCCTTCTTCCGCGAGCGCGGGGCGCATGCCGTGCTGGTCACCAATGGAGCCCGCGATGTCACCCTCTGGGCCGACAGCCCCCTCTTCGGCGCGGTGCAAGAGCAGTCGCTGCCCGTCTCCGCTGCCGTGGGCAAGATGCTCAAGGAGGGGCGTAGGGGCGACAGCACAGGCTGTGGCGACAACTTCGCCGGGGGAGTCATCGGCTCCCTCGCCCGACAGATGTATGAGCGCCGAACGGCGACCAACGCCACCCCGCAGCTCGACCTGCTCGATGCCACCCGTTGGGGCATCGTCTCGGGCGGCTTTGCGTGCCTATACTATGGCGGCACATACCTCGAGAGCCACCAGGGCGAGAAACTCTCCCATCTGCAGGACCTCTATGACCAGTACCTCCACCAGAAATGACCACGATTAGTATTATAGGAACAGGAAAGATAGTAGGCGAGGTGCTCGATATGCTTCGTCAGGAGCGCCTCCCCCTCAAGGTCAGCTCCCTCTATGCCCACAGCAATGTGGAGCGTGCCCGGCAGCTGGCCCACACCTATGATATAGAAAAGATATACACCGACTACGACGAGTTGCTCCTCCACGACGCGTCGGATATCATCTATATCGCCAATGTCAACGACCAGCACTTCCCCTTCGCCCGTAAGGCGCTGCAGGCGGGGCGAAATGTGATAATAGAGAAACCCATCTGCCTGAAGGCCGAAGACCTCGACACACTGATCGCCCTTGCCCGCGACAGCCATCTCTACATCTTTGAGGCCATGACCGTCCGCTTCATGCCCAACTTCCTCCGCCTGAAGGACGATGTGCAGAAGCTCGGCAGAATCAGTATCGTGGAGGCCAACTACTCGCAATACTCCAGCCGCTACGACCAATACAAGCAAGGCATCGTCTTGCCCGCCTTCGACCCCGCGCATGCCGGTGGCGCACTGCTCGACCTCAATATCTACAACATCACCGTGGTGGTCACCCTCTTCGGTCCGCCTGAGCGCAAGCAGTACTACCCCAATCGGGGGTTCAATGGCGTCGACACATCAGGCATCATGCTGCTGCGCTACCCACACTTCACGGCAGCCTGCACGGCAGCCAAGGACGCCGATGGCGACTCCCACATCACTATCGAAGGGGAGAACGGATACATCCGCGTCAATGGAGTGCCCAGCATGTGTCAGGAGTACGAG
>JAGCTG010000010.1 GCA_017963785.1 Bacteroidaceae bacterium
GATGAGCACTACGAGCAGTTCGCACTAATGGAACAACAGTTGCAATCGATGTGTACAGCCGGCGGAAGGTCTTATCGGCTCCTTGCCTTACCCATGGCTCCAAAGATGTATGATGACCAAGGGCAACGACTACCAACAACATACGCCAATTATCTCATCATCAACGGCAGAGTGTTGATGCCTTCGTATGGCGACGCAATGCTCGACGAGCAGGCAAAGGCAGTGATAGAGAAAGCCTTTCCAAATCGCAGCGTGAGGATGATAGACTGCCGCATTCTGGTGTGGCAGCATGGGTCGCTACACTGCAGCACAATGCAATACTATTAAAAAAGATTGGTATAACAGACTTGGTATTAGAAAATAAAGTGTTAATTTTGCACGCCAAAACTTATAACATTTATTTATAATGAATATCACACTAGAAAAGAACGAAGGTGCCGTTGCCGGCAAATTGATTGTTAACATCGTTAAGGCAGACTATGAAGAGAAGTTGGCCGCGTCATTGAAGAAAATGAAGCAGAGGGCACAGATGCCAGGTTTCCGTAAAGGCATGGTGCCTATGAGTCTTATACAAAAGATGTACGGTACAGAAGTTAAGGCCGATGAATTACAGAAGATTCTTGCAGACAAAGTAAACAAATATATCAACGACGAGAAGTTGCGCGTATTGGGCGAGCCCATGCTCAGCGATGACAATGAAGCCGCCGACGTAGCAGGCAAGGATGATTTTGAGTTTAAGTTTGACCTTGCTTTCTCGCCAGAAATAAACATAAAACTTGATGGTCGCACCATAGTTGACTATTACAATATTGAAGTGGACGACGAGACCGTGCAGCGCCAGATTGACGCCTACCGCAGGCAGAACGGCAAGAATGTGGACGCTGATGTCTTCAGCGAGGAAGACCTCATCAAGGGGACTCTCACTGAAAATGGTCCCATGGTCGAGCCCATCAAGATTGAGGAGGCTACACTGATGCCGCGTTTCTTTGCCAACGACAAGCAGAAGGCTCTGTTTAAGAAGGCAAAGAAAGGTGCCGACATCGTATTTAACCCCAGCAAGGCATACGAAGGCAGAGCCAATGAGCTGGCCTCTCTGTTGAAGGTAGACAAAGACGAAGCTGAGAAGCACACTAGCGACTTCACCTTCCACATTGACTCAATCAGCCACTTTGAACTAGGCGAAGTTGATGAGCAACTTATCAAGATGATTTACCCTGACGGTAGCGTAAAGACCGTTGACGAATTCAAGGCTAAGGTTAAGGCCGACGTAGAAGCTCAGTATCAGCAGGACTCCGACTATAAATTTATGCTCGACCTCAAGAGCGTAGTAATGAAGAAAGTCGGCAAGGTGGAGCTGGCAGAGGATCTGCTCAAAAAGATGGTACTGCAGAATGCCAAGACTGAAGAGGGCAAGAAGCAGATTGAAGAAAACATCGGCAGCTATCTCGACGATTTGCGTTGGTCACTCGTAAAAAACGAGCTGACAAAGAGCCTTGACATCAAGGTAGATGACGCACAACTGATGGCCGCTTCCAAACGACTGATAAAGATGCAAATGGCTCAGTATGGCATCCTCAACTTCCCCGATGAGCAGTTGGAGCAGTTTGCCACAGAACGCTTGAAAGACGAGAAACAGCGTGAAAATATCATCAACAACGCTATTGACACAGCCCTCACCGACGCCGCCAAAAAAGCCGTCAAGCTAAAGGAAAAGGCTATCTCTATCGCCGATTTCAACAAAATGTTTGAATAAAAGCAATTATTAAGCAACTTAAGTAAAATGATAAAGACAGATTTTGAAAAATACGCCACTGGCCATCTCGGCATCAACTCTATGGTGCTGAGCGACGTCATAAAAAGCCAAAGCCAATACTTGAACCCCTACATCCTTGAGGAGCGTCAACTCAACGTAACCCAGATGGACGTGTTCAGCCGATTGATGATGGACCGCATCATTTTCCTCGGTACTCAGATTGATGACTACACTGCCAACACACTCCAGGCACAGTTGCTGTATCTGGACTCCGTTGACCCAGACAAAGACATTTCTATCTATATCAATAGTCCCGGCGGTTCCGTAAGCGCCGGACTTGGCATATACGACACAATGCAATTTATCAATAGCAACGTGGCTACCATATGCACAGGCATGGCTGCTTCTATGGCTGCCGTACTGTTAGTCAGCGGTACCGAAGGCAAGCGTACCAGCCTACCCCACAGCCGAATCATGATTCACCAGCCACTAGGCGGGGTGCAGGGACAAGCTTCAGATATTGAAATTACTGCTCGCGAAATTCAAAAACTGAAACGCGAACTGACACAAATCATTGCCACCCACGCCCATAAGGACTACGAGACCGTGCTGGCAGATTCCGACCGCGACCATTGGATGACCGCTCAAGAAGCTTTGGACTATGGTATGGTTGACCGCGTGCTGGAGAAGAAAAAGAGTTGATTTGTCGTCACCACACCACTAAGTATGCCAAAAGAAAAGAAGACTGAGCAACGCTGTTCATTCTGCGGACGCAGTGTCAAAGAAGTGAACATACTCCTCACTGGCTTGCACGGATATATCTGCGACGAGTGTGTGCGCAGTGCATCCGAGATAATTGCCGCCAATGGCGTTGCTCCCGGCAAGAAGGGCGCCGACAAATTCAACACCGACTTCAAAGCCGTTCCTAAGCCAAAAGAGATAAAGGCATTTCTTGACGGCTATGTTATCGGGCAGGACGAAGCAAAGAAGACTCTTGCAGTGGCAGTGTATAACCACTACAAGCGTCTGTCGCAGAAACCAAGCGAGACGGACGACGATGTAGAGATAGAAAAGAGCAATATCATTATGGTCGGCTCCACCGGCACAGGCAAGACATTGCTCGCCAGAACTATTGCCCGACTCATAAACGTGCCATTTACCATTGTCGATGCCACCGTCTTTACCGAAGCAGGATATGTGGGCGAAGATATAGAGAGCATACTTACCCGCCTGCTGCAAGCGGCTAACTACGACGAGAAAGCTGCAGAATGCGGCATCGTCTTTATTGATGAGATTGACAAGATTGCCCGCAAGGGTGACAACCCTTCCATCACTCGCGATGTGTCAGGTGAGGGAGTGCAACAGGGACTCCTCAAACTTCTTGAGGGCTCAGTGGTCAATGTACCACCCAAGGGAGGGCGCAAACATCCTGATCAGGACTATATCCACCTAGACACCAAAAACATTCTATTTATCTGCGGAGGCGCCTTCGATGGAATAGAGCGCAAGATTGCACAGCGCATGAATACCCACGTGGTAGGCTACAACTCTGTGCAAAACACCTTGAAGATAGACAAAGACCATCTCATAAAGTACATCATGCCGCAGGACCTGAAGTCTTTTGGCCTCATACCTGAGATTATCGGTCGTATGCCAGTGCTTACCTATCTCAATCCACTCGACAAAGAGGCTTTGCGCCGC